>NZ_PUHY01000010.1:311984-623969 GCF_002967765.1 Blastopirellula marina
GTACGACGAGGTGTTTTGAATTTCACCACGAATCACCAGTGCCTGCGTTTGATCGACAATCAAGCCAGTCGTCTTGTTGCCCAAGATCATGCTGACGCGATTGCCCTGCGTTCCGCGAAGCTGCGATCGGTCGTCACTGAACCCGGTGACGGTCGTTGCATCGACGGCGAACGTGGCACTCGTCTGCCCCGTGATTGCCGAGCGAATCGCAGCAGCAAGAGCACCCGTTGAATTGTTAGCAATTGCGGCAATGTTAATTGGAATGTTGCCAGCAGTGAACGATCCATCCGAAGTCAGCTCGAAGGTACGAAGGTTCCCCAAACCGTCGTCGATGGTGAATGTCGTATGATTGACGTCGACCTGACCATCGTTATTGGTATCCTCGAAGGCACCGCGGGTTACTCGGAACTCATGGTTACCGGCGAAGATGTTAGAACCCGGCGCGTAGTTTTCCAGACCGTCAGCACTTTGCAGATCGACCGACGACGCCAGATCGGAAAGGTTAAACGCTGTTTCGAAGCTGGAGCCAGCGTCGGTGCCACCATCTAGGGTTGTCGTATCCAGGATCTGCGATCCCTTGCTGGCGATACCGCGGACACCAACCTGGAGACGGAATACCGTGGCGTAACCGGCATTCGTCTCGTTCGCAGCGATTAGATTTTCGATCGGACCGCTGAAACGAAGCATCGCCAAGTCCGCGTCGGCATCGTAAACCACTTCGACCGGGTAGAACGCCTGCGAATCGTTACCCAGCCCCAAATCGTTGTTGGTGGCTGCTCCTGAGTCCGATTCGGCGTATTGGAAGGTCAGCTGGTAATAGTCAGGATTTGTGGCCAGAGTTGGGTCAAGATCGTCGTCATTGAAGTAGACGTAGATCATGTCCCGGGCGATTTCCAAGTTGCCGGTTTGCTGGTTACGAGTAACCGGCTGGGGGACGACCGACATCACCTGGGGAGCGAGGTTCAGCTCGAAGTTACGCGTGAAGGCGTTGGCCGACTGGCCTTCCATGTCGCGCAGGGCGCTGGTGACCTGAATGCGGTAGATATCGTCCGGTAGAGCCTCACCGAAGCGAACGACCACTTCGCTTGGCTGATCGCCAATACCGATGAACCCTTCAAAGTTCGAATCAGGTCCAGTGATCTTGACGTCGTCGGCCGTTCCCAGCTTACCGTCGAGACCAGCACGGGTGATGACGATACCGTCAGCCACCGTATTGCCGTCAATCAGGTCGCCTGCATCTCCAATTTCTGCGAAGTTGAAGGTCAACGAACGAGGCGAGAGGCCACGTACGTCGTTCTCTTCCAGCAATTCGCCGGTGTTCGGCTGAATACTGACCAGTTGCGGCACTACGTTCGCAGCCAGAAGTTGACGAACTTCGAGCGGTTCGTATTGCATACGCCGCTGCTTGGTTTGCCGAAGCTGGCGGCTCTTCTTGTTGAGATCTCGTCGTTGTGCTCGGGTAAGCTTACTCGCATGACGATTGGTCATTTGGCAAACCTTCTTATTCTTCGTAAAAGCTGGAGCTTGATTAGGTAAGTTCGACGGCAGCGTCGTGTCGCGGATCTGGTGACAAGGCCCCTAGATCACAATTTAGAAATGGCAAATGCGATAAGGAGAAATGGACCGACATTTAGGAGACCCAAGTCGGATTATAATTACCCAAATTAACACTGCAATTTCTAGCCGTATGATTCGATCTATTTCGCCCAGTCGACTCAAACTGTTATCTTGCGGGGTCTCAGCAACGAATGTCGATGCCTGATGGTTTCCGAAGATTCTTCTTAAGCAGTTGTAATCATTGACGTTACGAATGATTCCGAATCGTTCGACAATCATTTTCGCTGAGTTAACAGCGGTACTTGTCGATGTTGTGACGCGTTGTGTTGGCTGCTAGTTCCCGTATTTCCCCTAGAATCTGGCCATTCGCCCTAAATATCAAAGGGTGTATTTCCGACCAGCGTAGCAGCTTGCTGTCAAGCAGGCATCAAGACGATGCAATGCAGAAAAAGAAAAAAGACCTCCCCACGTGGGGGAGGCCTCTGTACATCATCGATTGGGATGGTGAGGGCTGTACCGATTAGAAGGCCAGCAATTCTTCATCCCATTGCTCGTCACCGAAGATTTCGTCTTCGAGGCGGCTGGAAGTCGAATCCGATTCTTCCGAATCGGTTTCGACCGAAAGAAGCAGATCGTCCTGTTCGCCATTGGAGTAATCGAATCCGGCATCGCTGAACGCTTCATCAACGACCAAGCTGGTATCCGCCGTTTGCGAGCCTTCATCGGTCGAGGACGTTTCCGACTCGGTGGTGATCGACTGCCAGCCGATATAAACCGAGCTTGAGGAAGCGACAGGCGAAATCGTTTCCGACTTAGAAATCGGAGCCGCGACTTCCGCGATTTGAGGAGAAGCGAAGGTTTCGACAACCTTGTTCGTGATCGGTGAAGCAACTTCCGAGGCGATTGCCGCAGGCTCTGCTTCGAGCGATTCCGCTTCCCATTTGCTTTGCGTGAAGGCGTCAACCAAGCTCAACAAGTCGAGATAGGAGAAACGGCCGTCACCATTAACATCGATGTAATCCGAGAAATTCGTGGTCGGGAAGGACCATTCCGGCAAGTCACGCGAACCGCTCGTTTGCAGTTGCTTGATCACCTTCACCAAGTCCAAACCCGTCAAAGAGCCATCGTTATTCACGTCCCCCTTGATGCTGTTGGAATTGTGGAAGGCGAGGACCGACTGCGTCACCCCGCTACCACCATTGGCTCCGGTAGCTGTTGGATCAAGCGGTGCAACCAAGGTAACGGTGGCCGTTTCAGTGTTTCCAGCCGTATCTTCGACCGTGTACTGGAACGTGATGTCCTGGGTCAAATCGGAGACACCACCCGCATTGAAGATAATGCGAGTCCCATCGGTCGACACCGAGATATCGAGTGCAGGATCAGTAACCGGGCTAATGTTGGTCACGCTGCCAGGAACGATCGACAACGTTCGATTATAGAAACTGCTGTCGTTCGCCAAGACATTGAAGAACTGACCATCGGTGTCTTCGAGGTACTCGAATACGTCGTTGTTCGCCGTTAAGCCGGCATCCGGACCTTGGGTCACATATACCTTGTAATCTTCGATTTCGCCGAAGGAATCATTCGCTTCTGGACCGACATTCAACGTCGGACCAACGCGGAACCGAACACTTGCAGCCAATCGAGCGGCCGTAGGCAAGATCGAGTCGTCAAACACCGTTGTTGGGATGTTGAAGGTGTACTCGTGCTGTCCAGGTCGCAAAACGACGTTGGTAAAGATTCGTTCGCCGGCATCGTCCCAGTCGCCATCCTTGTTGAAGTCAAACCAAGCATTCATCACGGTGTTCGCTTGCGTGACGCTGGAAATGATCGTGACGGTGTTGGCGCCCTTCTTAATGCCGTTGTTGAAGATCACACCGTCATCCACGATCGGGCTCGATCCGAGAAAAGCTCCGGGGGCGATCGGAGCACTTCCGTCACCACCGTTGCCCGAGTCCGCACCGGAAAGGACACCAAACGTCAGCGGAGCCGACAAGGTTGCCGTTCCATCCGCTGCCAAGTCAATGAAGATCGGATTGGTCGAAGTAACGACCGTGCCGGCAGTTGGCACTGGCAGAATCTGGAAATGTCCCGAGTAGCCTGAACGAAGCTGGAAACGTCCTAGGGAGTCAGAAGTTGCGGTTGGTTCGCAAAGCCCGATGACACCATCACCGTTATAGTCGAGGAAGAACCGTGCTCCGCCGACGCCGACTTCATTGTCGTCTTGGACACCGTCCATATCGAGGTCTTGGAAGGCCAAGCCAACCATACCCACCGAAGTTCCCCCAGGAACGTCCGTGGCAGCCACAAGTTCGTCGTTATAGAAAGCAATCGACTGACCTGCGACGGCAGTAATCTCGCCCAGCTCGCGGTATTCCAAACCGAACAGATCGTTGTCGAAGTCATCGAAGTAACCATCGGCTGGAGCCGAATCGACCATGGTATCGGTAATGCCCAGCAGGCTACCTTCCAGGGTAACTTCGTAACCGTCGAGCGGATCTTCGGTCGAGAAGGTAGAAGTCGAAAGAACGCCAGTCGGCAGGAAGTCGTAGTAACTGCTGTTGCCACCGGAAGCGCCAACCCACAGATCGAGTCCGCGTGCGTTGACAGCCTCAGCAATATCGGTTTCAACAGTTGCCCACAAAGCCATTTCAGACGAAGACAGTCCATCGGTTACTGCATCTTCGCCCGAGAGAACGATGATCAGGTCATGGCTGATCAGTTCATCGAAGACGGAAGCGGTGAGATAGTTGATGTTGTAAAAATCAGTACGCTCGTAACCGGGAGCCGAATGGCCGCCGTTCGAGAAACTCCAGTCGGTCAAACCGTTACCGACCACAGCGATCGAGTAGTTTGCCTTGGCGATTTCTGCCGCGGTACCTTTTCCTCGCAGGAAGTCGAGGACGGCATAGTCGTAACCTAGCATGCCCGGCACTTCGCCATCGAGAATGGCGCGGTTACTTGCGTAGAAGTTACCGCCGATCGCACCGGAGAACGAAACCGTTCCGTCAGGAAGTGGCACACCACACGCGTCGACCACGGGGCCACCGGTCGGTGGATCGGTACCTTGCAGCACTGTCACGTTGCCGTTGGTAATGTCAAAGAAGATATTGCCGACCGCTTCAACACGGAAGCGAACTTCGGTGGAAGCTTGGTTCGGCACGTACAACAGTTCTTCGCCGTCGTTCGATGTGCTGTCGATCACCGTGTATGGGTAGGTGTAACCACCATCGGTCGACATCGCGATACGTACGTTCTGGGTGTTGATCGCACCCGAATCCGTACCGGCAACATCCCACTCGAAGTTGTAGAGCTGACCACCAGCGAGCGTTTCGCCTGGCATCGGTGCGGTAGTTTGGAACGGCGAACCGGTATCAACGACGGTTAGCTGCACGTTGTCTGAGCCATAACCACCAGCGGCAGCTAACGAATCACGTACCGTAACCTCGAAATTGAGAGTACGATCGGTACTCGGCAGGATATTAGCAACTTCCGTCGTATTGTTGACCAACGAGTCGAGCGATGGGAACGTACGGGAGTTATCCGTGGTCGGCGGGATGTAACGGAATAAAGGTCCGTAACCAAGATCGCCATCAGCAAGGGCACCGTCTCCTTGGTCAACTTGATCCCAGGTATACGTGAGCTCGTCACCGTCACCGTCAGTGCCCGTTGAAGTCAACACAAACGGCGTGTTCGCTGGAATGGTGTAGTTCCCACCACCGTCCACTGTAGGAACCTGATTGTTGGTCGCGGTCCGCGTGCCAACCGTCGGGATAGCGGAATCGACGTGGGCGATGATCTGATCGATACTTGCTGCATGGAAGTAGGGATCAAAGTCAGCCACGTAACTATCGGGACCGCAAAGAGGCGGGTATCCCATGATCGTCGTACCACCACCAGGCTCGACGCCGATACCATTGGCTGGCCCGTAGCAGTAGGACCAAGTATGGTCCGCACCGAACATGTGCCCGAATTCGTGGGCAGAAACGAGAGCGAAGTAAGGGCTTAGCGGATCGTCGGTCACCGCGACGCCTTGAGCTTTGATCCCGTCCACACCAGCGGAACCAAGACGAGCGACACCGTAAGAAGACGAGGTCGGATCGTAGCCGTAAACTTGCGATAGGTCGTAATTGGCGTTACCAATCGTTGCGTCAACTTCGGTCTGATTCGGTGCCAATAAAGTTAGACCGTTTGCTCCCACCACCGGATACGGATCGCTCGCTGGATCAACGTAAACGATGCTCATGTTGTTTCCAACCAATTCCAGATGAATTGATAGGTCACGTCGATAGATCGCATCGATTCGGTTGTTCGCAGTAACAATCGCCGCCATCGCGTTAGCTTGGCTACCCAAGTTTTGGCCAAACTCACCTGTGGCTGCGACGGCGAGTCGGTAAGTACGCAGTTCCGTTCCCGAGGTCAACTGTGCGACGCCTGAACCACTGGTAACCGCGCTGATCAATTCCTGGAAAGTCTGAGTGCCACTACCGCCGCTACTTTCTCCTTCGGAACCATTATGGTCCGAGTCCCCGCCGTCATCTTCATGCAACAGGTCATCGCCCAGCGAAGCGATCTCGCCAATCGCATCATCACCAAAGTACGACGCATAATGAGCATCGTCTTGGAAGTAATAAGGATCGATCAGGTAAGCGCCCGTCGAACCAATCACTTGTGCGTGAAAACCGAGCTGAGTGACATCGAGAGCGATGCTACTATCAGGATTATCAATCGACTGGCCATAGAAAGTCTTGATCTGAGGCAACTGGGCAGCCAATTCGGGTGCCATCAGTTGCGACTCGAAGATCTCGAACCGCTCGAAACTCCCGTCAGGACGTGGCAATTCGATGACAAGGCCATCCTCGGTCGAGAATTCCTTAGGGGCCGTGGCCAGAAGATTACGCAGGGCCGAGATATCGAGACTTAGCGTCTCGTAGGCCGACGCGTAAGCAAAGTCCTCAGCGGTGCCCGAGTTGTTTTCGGGGGCCTCGTCCAGTTTTTGCCATAGATCAGCGGACAAGAGAGCGCGGGTTTCAAGGTGCTCAATACGACTATGATGCAAGCGGTTGATACGACGTTTGTTTTGTCGATTAAGGCCGCGACGCTTCATGGAATCACTCCTCACGCAGGACGAATCACTGTGGATGTTATGGAATTAATAGGCAGATAAGGCGAATGGCGATCCGATCGAAACGCATTACGGATAAACATGATCGGATGCTTGCGGAGGGATTCTCACCGGCCCAATTCTGGGCTCTGGACTTACCTCTACCTTTGACCTTGCCCCGCCAATTGGGTAGCTCAACGGAATATACTTAGATTGACAATAGTTGCGGATGTTCCGATTTTCTACCCAAATCACCAGAATTTAGCGAAATCGATACCCCCCGGCGGGGCTGTCTATATCGCCACAGCCATTCTACGTGTCCTGAAAGCGCATAAAAATAGGGGGTGACTTTTGGTCACCCCCTATTAGAGTCTCTAATTTTCGAGCGTTGATCTGATTACCAGGTGTACTCGAAACCAACCGTTGGACCGTGGTAAACCGCGTTGCCGTTGTCGTTAACAACTGCGGCTCGACCTGCGAGTGCCGTCCCGAGTGGCGAAGCTCCGCCGGTCGAGAAGTTGAAGTTGTCGCTCGATAGGGCGACACCGTCGATGTACACGACTTGGTAACCAGCCCGCAGGGTGGCTCGTGGTGCCAAGCGGAAGGTGCTCATGAAACCACCTTCAGCAACCAGCGAGGCCCGACGTTGGGTTGCCCGTTCATACACAGGGCCGCCACCGGTGAAATCCAAGGTCGACTTCTGAGTTGCGGCGTTACCGTAAACACCCGCTTCACCGAAGGCAGTCAACGACCAGCGAGTGGTCAGCTTCAAGGTTGAATCCAAACCGAGCTGGGCACCGAACATGTCGTTCGTGGCGTCGACGGTGTAGATCATCGAACCGGTGTTCCCAGCGGTCAGATAGATCGAGTCGTCAGCCATGCGAACATAGCGGAAACCAACCCAGTACGATG
This sequence comes from Blastopirellula marina, assembly GCF_002967765.1. Taxonomy (NCBI): domain Bacteria; kingdom Pseudomonadati; phylum Planctomycetota; class Planctomycetia; order Pirellulales; family Pirellulaceae; genus Blastopirellula; species Blastopirellula marina. The sequence continues at coordinate 319,558 of NZ_PUHY01000010.1, forward strand.
CTTGCCACCAGCAGTTAGGCGAGGTGAAGAAGCGTCGCAGGTTCAGCTCGAACGAATCGAAGTTGTTCGAGGTTGCGAACGATTGGAAGTTTGCATTGTCGGTTTCAGCGTAGCCACCAACCGGATCCACACCGAATCGCGAGAACGGGGAGAACAGGTCGCCGGCTCCCGAGACCGAACTGAGCGAAGACCAGTTGCCCATGCCCAGGTAGCTGAACTCAAAGTAGCTGCCGACAAATGCCGAGCGTTGCAGCGTCATTCGAGTACCACCTTGGAAGTTGAAGTCAACGTCCTCGGTGCTGAGCACTGGGTTGTTGGCTGCCGCTTGCGAGGAAAGCACGGTGTTGTTGGCGTTGCCTGGCTCGAACATGAAGAACGTCGCGTCCACCGATACGTCGAAGTATCGTGGAGCACAACGACCACCATAGTTGCTCATGTCCCAGGCGTTGCCGATACCGCGAGAAAACCCGCAGTAAACGCCGCCGCCGGTCAGACCGCAGCAGCCGCCGCAACCAGCTCCACCGCAAGCCTGGCAACCACCGAAGTGGCCTCCACGACCGCCCATGCAGCTTTGGCAGCCAGCGCCGCCGCAACTTGCACAGCCGCCGTAGCCGCCCATGTGACTTGCAGGCATGACGTTTGGATCCATCATGGGTTGCCCGGGAGCAGCCATGCCGTATCCGGCTTCCATCGGCATGCCATATCCGGCTGGGGCAACACCGTACGGTGCTGCCATGCCTGGCATCATCATTTGGCCGTATGGGTCCATAGCGACATACGGATTCGGCCCAGGCTGCATGGGCATCTGTGGCCCTTGCTGGTCAACCTGTTGCCGCTCAACTCGCCAGTCGCCACTGGCAAATTGGCCGACGGCGGACGATTCTTGTCCGATCGTCCGCTGACCGGTTTGGTTGGCATAGGTTGTCTTTTCAGCGTTCGCCTGAGCGGCAAAAAACACTGTGGACAACGTCAAGGCGGTCCACAAGGTAGTGGCTCTCATGGGTTCCTCTTTCGCAATCGAAAGGCAACTGGATGGCCCAGTGGTCGACAACGGTTGGTAAATTGGCTATCGCAGGCCGCCCTAGTGGGCAGACCTTGAGTGTGACTCAAGTTGAATCTTCGATACCTTCAACACAACCAATCGGCATGGAAACGTAAGAAGAACCAGCACTTTCAGAACGAGCCGCAGATATTTTGCAAATTAACACGATCCGACCACCGCTAGCGTAGCAAAATGGCATTGCCACGCTTTGAATGGGCAGAACTTGGTCTAGATCGTCGCAGGACGAGGCACTAGCTTCGGTTTTCATACCAAACTAGCCGGCCAACCCCATCCACACGTTGAAGCACCAACAAATCGAGATCACCATCGTGATCCAGGTCGTACGTTAAAACCTTCTCAAAGGTTCCCTTGGGCAACACGGCGATCGGGTCAACAATCCAAATTGGACTATCACCAAGAACTTGCTGCCGATAGCAAACCAACGTCGCTTCGCCATCGCGGTGCAAAGCCCCATGAATCACGTCACTGCGACCACTTCCCGTGAGATCGGCGATCGCTACGCATGTGCCTTCTCTCGCATTATAAGCGGGCGGAATCACGGAAGTCTTCCAACTTGGCGACCGCTGCCCATGTTGCACATAAAGACGCACGAAGCCGGATTTCGTGGCAGCGGCAACGTCCGGTAGGCGGTCTTTTCCAATATCACCGATCGCTAACGCTGTGATGCTATCACTTTCGTCGCCGATCATCGTGTGTAACCAAGCTTCGGGACGCGTGGCGTTTTCGGGGCCAGGATTGGTCAGCCAGTGGATTCCCGGTGCAATGATTCCATGATGCGTGAAGACGAGATCGATTAATCCGTCGCGATTCAGATCGTGCGCTAGCAGTGACGAGCCTGCTTCGGCGCGGGTGATCGGGTGAAAACCCTCCACGTAGAAATAATCCGCCGTGTTCCCTTGCCGCTGTAGCCAACCAATGGTCGCATCGACGCCAACGCCAGCACAGAACACCTCTTCACCACGAATCGTGTCGATCCGTCCGACAGCCAACTTTGCGCCGGAAATTTCCTTCTGATCTCGGACGATCACCTCCGAGAGCCACTGCCAAGATCTTCCGTTTTTGCGTATCACCGGTTCGGCCCGGTGCAGCATTAATGGCTCCGCATCGCTGCGATGGCTAGTTACGATATCAGGTCGGCCATCCCCATTCAGATCGGCAATTACCACATCGGCAGGATGTGCGACGGCTTGCAGGGTGCTTGCATGCCACAGCTTCCTTGCCACCGTTTTTCCTGGATGCAAATAGGTTTGAACTAACCCAGCTTTCTCGGAGTCGACCGCGATCGCGGCCACATCAACCAGGCCATCCCCGTTCAGATCACGTGCGACGATACGCTGAAAGTCGAGCGAATCGTTCGCGATCTTATGCTCTTTCCACCCGTCTCCTGCCGGGGAAAAGGAGGTCATCATCAAAAAAGGAAACCACATCGCTAGCAACGAATTCTTCATGAGCGTTCATCTCGCTAGGGTATTCAGCAAACGCCGCCTCAGGTGGTTTCAATAGACAACCTTCCTTCAATTTCATCAATTCATTTGCAAGACTACCGAACGCCACGGAAACGTCGCAACGGCTATTTGGCCCGCTTTTTGACGGGGATTTGAATCTCCCAGTAGCGATCCTTCTTGGGCTTCATCGGTCCGTTGTAACCAAGCCGGCGTGGCTGCCCCGCTTCTTCCCATTGTTGATTCTTCTCGAGCCAAGCACGCAGTTCCTCCAAGCCTTCTCGGAAAGCTTTCTCGTTCATCGCGCCTCGATAGCCGAGTGTGAGGAAGTCCTCCGCGTCGCGATTTTCAACGATTACTTTCCCCAGGCCTGGCCCCGCTTTGCCTTGATCGGGCTGGCGATAGACGAACTCCATCTCGACTTCTGATTTGTCATCTTCTTTCGAGTAGGTATTAATCACCGGAGCCGTCATCTCGACACCGTTGGCTTGAATATGGGCGAATAGCTGCCAGAACAAAGCGTTATCGGCCTGATCGAAGCTACCGGTCGACTCCGCTTTGGCCGTGCGATATGCCGGGTAGGTCTTTACTTCGATCTCACCTGGCTCCGTCAGCTTTGGCCATCCTTGGGGCAGAGGAGCATCCGACTTGTCATCAGAACTACCGTCAGCTGCGAAGCTGTACGAATGGCCAAAAGCTAGCAACGCGAACGCGAATATGAATGCTATCGATTTCATCGCAATCTCCATCGGGGAAGTTAGAAGCGGACCGCTTCACGATAACCGATAGCGATTCAGAGATTTAACATGACGTGGCGAATCGAGTTGGAACGGCGTCAGATGGGAACTGCAGTCAAGAAACGTTGGAAGGGCAAGCCTGGCGTACAGGCTGCCCTTCCGGTCCAATCGCTCCCAGTAGGGAAGGTAATCGCTTAAGGGATCCAGTAAACGGCTCCCAAGATCGCGGCCGATTGATAGGCCGCACCGCGGGCACTCAGCGGTACCGGCGGGATCAAATAAGGTGCACAATTGCCCGGGCGGTAATAGCCCAACGCATAGCGGCATTCGTTTGGCGGGTTGATGCCCATTTGGTAGGGCAGCAGGGCAGCACTGCCAAAGAAGTGAGCTCCCGATAAAACAACCTGCGAGATCGGTCCGGTCGTGTGACCGTAGCGTTCCAGGGCTCGCTCTTCAAAGTACAGTGGCTTATGACAAAGGGCGGATGCGGTCCAATTGACTTCCAACGGAGCCCAATGACGTCCGAGGAAAGGTTGATCGGTCCAACCGCATTCGTATGGCAAATTCCAGTAAGCGGCGACAAAACACTTCTCGTCGCTGGCCAAGGCTTTGAGTGGAATACGCTTGATTTCGGTACCCGTGTCGATGCTGAGACGGCGATCACGGATATCGAGCATGCGACCTTCCGCGATCAACTCGCCTGACTCGTTATGCCACTCGCGGACTGGCGACTCCTGCATTGCTTGGGCCTGCTGCGAGCGGGCCATGTCCGAATCTTCTTCATCCGGTGCAAACGGAGCGGAGATATCGACTGAGATGTTACGAATATCGATACGGCCTAATTCTTCACGAATCGCAATGCAGTCTTCCGATTCTTCGCAGCAATTACGCTGTTTATAGGTCTGCTTGCAGTCCGCAGCATTGGCCATCGGAGCTTGCGGCTGCGCACCGTAGCTAGGTGCTGGCAGTGGTGTGGATGAACGAGGAGGCATCTGCGAGTCCTGCGAAGGAGCACTCCTCTGCGGGGCTTCCTCGATTGGTGCTGGCGCCATTGGCTCCGGCTGCATCGGCTGCGAAGGAGCTGGATCGATGGCCATTGGCTCTGGCATCGGTTCCGGTTGAGTCGGGGCTTCGGCCGGTGGCTCTTGTGGCAATGAAAAGCGGCTGCGAGGTGGCTCGGCCTGCTGAGCGGTGTACTTCTGAAGCTGATCGTTGAATGGGTCGTTGAACGGATCAGCCGGGGGGAGCGTCGAGGCGTTCTGAACGACATGTCCGTCTGCGGAAGTCAGTTGCAGGTGATTGACCTGCTTCACTTCGGTGGCCACCTTTGCGGTGGTAAGGACCTTAGAGGAAGGACGCCATTGGAGATGGCTTTGCGGCGTAGTCGTCGGCTTTTCGATTGGCGCCGCGGCGGTTTGGGAAGTGGAGAGAGCACGGGGCGTTTGCGCTTCCGCGGCTGGCAACAGCGCTCCCAACACGACGCCACCTTGAACCACCAAGGTGGCGACAAGCTTGAAACTACTCGGAGTCGTGTGTCTCCGGGCTGTAGTTAGGAGACTCTTGAGTGATAGCGATGTCATGAGGATGGCTTTCCCTAACACTAGCCGAGGTTACTCGGATAAATGTCGCGTCCTTGCGAAGTTCCTCGATAGTTTTCGTTCCACAGTATCCCATGCCGGAACGAAGTCCGCCGACAAGTTGATACACGAACGCACTTAAATTTCCCTTGAACGGTACTCGGCCTTCGACCCCTTCGGGAACGAGCTTACCACCATCGGTGATACTGCCTTGCCGGTAACGTTCTTTGGAGCCACGGACCATCGCTCCCAGGCTTCCCATTCCGCGGTAAACCTTGAAGGTTCGACCTTGGTATAGGATGACCTCGCCAGGACTTTCCGCCACGCCGGCAAACAACCCGCCGATCATGACCACACTCGCCCCAGCGGCGATTGCCTTGGTAATATCTCCCGAGAACCGAACACCGCCGTCTGCGATAATCGGAATCCCGTGCTTCAAAGCGACCTGACTGGTGTCATGAATCGCCGTGATCTGCGGAACTCCAACCCCGGAGACGACTCGGGTTGTACAAATCGAACCTGGTCCGATGCCAACCTTTACCGCGTCCGCGCCCGCTTTAATCAAGTCTTCGCATCCTTCTGCGGTCGCCACGTTTCCGGCGATCACGTCGATGCTCCAATTCTTCTTGATCTCGCGAACGGTCTCGATGACGTTCTTGGAATGCCCGTGGGCACTATCCACTACCAACACGTCCACGTCGGCGTTGATGAGACTTTGAACTCGGTCGAAATCCATCACTCCGACAGCGGCTCCTGCCCGCAAACGTCCCATCGAGTCTTTGGACGCTTGGGGGAACCGGTTCATCATGTCAATGTCTTTGATCGTGATGAGACCTGTCAGTTTGTATTCTTCGTCAACCAGTAAAAGTTTCTCCACCTTTTTAGCCGTTAAAATTTGCTCAGCTTCCGCAAGCGTTACGGTCCCCGTTGCGGTCACCAGGTTATCTTTCGTCATAACCTCTTTGATACTAAGGTCATTGGACTCCAGGAACCGTAAATCGCGGCGCGTGATGATACCAGCTAGCTTGCCATCGTCCCCAATGATGGGCACGCCAGAGACGTGATGCTGATCCATCACACGGCGGGCTTCATTGACCGGAGCGGAAGGGGGCAGGGTGACGGGATCGACGATGATGCCGTTCGCAGAACGCTTCACCTTGGTGACTTCCTCGGTCTGAACCTCGGTGGAAAGGTTCTTGTGGATAATCCCCAGGCCACCTTCTTTGGCTAGGGCGATCGCCATTTCAGACTCGGTGACCGTATCCATCGGCGAACTGAGCAGCGGGATGTTCAGTGCGATGTTGGCCGTTAGTTGTGTCTTGGTGGTCACGTCTGCTGGCACAAAGTCGCTGAAGCGAGGGCTCAACAAGACGTCATCAAAAGTAATCGCGACCTTGGCGAAGCGATCTTCCATAGACATTCAAACTCCAGTCGGCAATGGATGCAGGCAAGTCAGGGTAGAGAAACCCTGCATTATGCACCAAAGCATGCACTCTCGGCAACGCATGCGACTTTAGGGAAAACCGACAATTTAGGTGCATTTCATTCCGAAAAACCGCCATCGACCGCTTCCCCCTCGAATTGGTATGTTTGGCGACTCCCAGTACCACGTTTTTTTCGACGAATAAGGATGCAGGAAAGATGTCGCCCCAAATCTCACTTATTGGCCTGACCATTCTGCTTGGCTTCGTCGCATGCAGCGTGCAAGCGGAAGAGCCCGCAACGCAAATTGAGGAAATGATCGTCCTCAAGGTTCAGGTGATGGAAAAACGGCCTGGCCAAGAAAAACCGGTGACCTTGTCGCAGCCGATGGTCCAGACCATGATCAATCTGCCCGTCTCGCTGAACGTTGGTGGCAAGGCAAAATCGAAGTTCGGCGATCAGGAACATTCGCTCGGCATGCAAATGGGAGCCCGCTTTGCGAAGCTCGAAGACGACAAGTACGAGCTGAAATTGGCCATGTCGCTGGGCGATCAACGCCAGCCCGAAGACGAACCGCAAACAGAAATCTTCTTCGAGAATCGCTTGCATGTTCGTACCATCATGAAATCAGGCGAGACGAAGAAAATCACGATCTCTCCTTATCGCTGGTGCGAACTGACGATCAATCCATCGCAGACCGAGCGAGAAGATTTTCCAAAGGTAAGTGCCGTCCCATCGACTGCTCCGGGCACATCTGCCTCATCGCGCTAGACGAGGCTCTCACGGCGACCGTCCGCGGAGTGAACCGCCTTCCCACGTGAACCAAAGAATCGAAATGAAATGCCTTCAATGCGAGTCGACCAGAATCGTCAGCGGCGTTCGGCCGGTCGATCATGGCCATGGCGGCAACATGTACAACCTATCCCTAGAGGTCTATGCCAACCCGAGCGCCTGGCTGTTTAAAGAGGCGCATTCGAGCCCCATGCTGGCCAACGTCTGCGTGGACTGCGGCTACGTGATGTTTTACGTTTCGATACCTGAGGCTCGAAAGCTGGAGCAGCAAAAGGAACGAGGCGAAAAGCGATAGCGTTCGTAAGCTTTAAGCCCGCTACGAAAACTCAACCGAACGTCGACTGAAGAGATTGTATTCAAACTCTTCCAGGCGGAACTTAGGCTTCGCATCGGCCACGCTGGCCACACCGGCAGTCACCAGCAACGGCAGATAATGATCGGGCGTCGGGTGGTTTCGCCGAACATCCGGAGCTTTGCTGGCGTAGTCCATCAGCACATCGTATTGCCGAGCCGCGATTGCCTTCGCTGCCCAATCGTCGAATTCCTGAGCAAACTGAGGCGTGACCATCGGCAAACCACGTCGTAGTTCGAGCATCGGATGCGTGATGTTGCCGCTTCCAACAATTAGCACACCTTCGTTACGCAGTGGTGCCAATGCTCGGCCGAATTCGAACAGCCCTTTCGGTCCCTCAGCACTTGGCATCGAGACCTGTAGCACGGGAATGTCTGCCTTGGGATACATGTGCACCAGCGGGGTCCACGCCCCGTGATCGAGCCCACGGCCGGAACGCGCGACCGATGAACGTGGCAGGATCGCTTCAACCCGTTCAGCCAATGCCTTCGCGCCAGGGGCATCATAACGAACTTCGTACAAGGCCTGAGGAAAGCCACCAAAGTCGTAGACCAATTCCTTGGGGTCCGTGGTGCTAAGCATCACGGGACGCGTCTTCTCCCAATGCGCCGAGATCACCAGAATCGCCTTTGGGGCGGGAAGCTGTTGGCCCCACTTGGTGAAAGGAGCGCCCTTCGACGGGGTGATTGCTAGATCTGGTGAGCCATGGGCGACGAAGATGACCGGCATTTTGCCATCACCCGCCCCATCTGGCCCTACTGGAGTGGCAAGAGCTTCGGCTCCAATCGCACCTGAAAAGGCCATAGCGGTACCTCCCACTGCCACATCCGTGTTGAATTCGCGTCGATTCAACTTCACCGAATCGTTGGACGACAAATCTTCCGACGTCATCTTCACATGTTCCTCTTTCCAAACGACCTGGTGAAACCGATCCACGAACCGGTAGCCACTTCACCAAACACCACACATGAAAATTATTGACATGTCATCTATATGCGTCAATCCTGAAAAAAGGGAACCACCAATACGGTGTCCGAAGCGAACGAGCAGCTACGCCAACGAGGGCGGAAGCTTGCTTAAATGGCCTCTTAGAATGCGTGCGGACAATGCCACACGCCAATAGGAACTACCACCACTTCCCAGGGCGGCCACCATAATAGGTCTTGTTTTCGGTGTTGTGATACAACACCGATGGAAGAAACGGGCCGGCATAGTAGACGCTCGTAGTGCCCATCACGTATGTATCAAATAACCAGTAGTGACTTCTTCCCTTACTCGATCTAAAGAAGGTCGCGTTGTACGTATGCAGTTTGCTTTTATGGGTTACCGAGATGATCGTAAACTTGCATGGTAGGTGAGGAGCAACATAAGCGCCTCGGTCATTGGCAGCCTGAACGCAACTTTGTCCTCGGACAATATAGTTGTTGCTTGAATACCGCCATCCGCTTCCTTTCAGGACACGTTTCAGGTCCGCCTCGACCTGGGTTGCCATCTTTTGCTCGTCATCGGTCAGGTTCTCAGGTGAGAGAAGATGAAGCTGACTTTTAATCTGCATCCACATCGACTCAGCACGGGCAATCTCAGTGGTCATGTCTTACCCTTTTTCAATTGATCATGGTGCGGTAACTGGCGGATCAAGCATAAACATGTGATTATGCGAAGTAAAGCATTTACTCAACATGCGCGATCATTTGTAGTGAGCCAGATACAGCCACCAAGTACAACGATTTGACTCAATGCTGCTACCACGGTTGCCAACCGCCTTACGAAATGGTGATGAACCTCACACCCCTCACCAGCCACAGCCCACGAGAATAGCTCGACCATGACGACTGGAATCCACTCCCCGTTCTTGTTTGGCAACCAGAAAATTGCCGGCGTTGAGCACCACCCCGGAAAGTTCTCGCATCAGTTCGGAGGTGGTTCGACTTTCCAGGGAACGTCGCGCGAAGATTGCGACGGATTACACGTGCACCTGATCTATTTGTTCGATCTCAACGATCCGAAGATCCCCATAGAAGTCCCAGGGATTCGCTGGCTACCGCTGTTCTACTGCTTTGACTTTCAAGTGGTCACGATCGGATATCAGCTGCTTGACGATCAGCACCTCAAATTCTTCTTCAATCGAAGCGATGCCAGGACCAGTGATCATGAAGAGTGGCCGGGGGATGACTTTCCGATGCAGTTTGTTCAAAGCGAGGTCACTGTGCATGATCGGAGGTACGATCCGCAAAACGTCGAAGATGCCTACAGGTTCTCCGGAATCTTCGGTGTGGACGAGCTTTCCACGTACGACTTGGAATTATTAAAAGAGAGAGTCGTCCAAGAGAACGAAGACTTGTTGGATGCACCTCTCGAAAACGACGAGGACTTTCGCGACCATTTGCACATGCCATTTCTCAACGGGATTCCAGAGGCCCGCTGCATGAATCCTGTTTGTGATCTCGCTCAACAGAGTCGGAAAGGCCAGCTTAAACCGCTGGCGTTATTGAGTGGAAATCCAGCAAAAGGCGTTCATCTATTCGGAGAGTTTGGCGACTATACGTCGCTCTACTTTCAGCGGTGCGAAATGTGCCAGACGATCCGTGTCGACGTTTGCTGAAAGTGCCTACTAAGTCCCTTCCTCAAACACGCGTCGCTGCTGTCGCTTGTTGCGGAAGATACCGGTCTTGTTTGGCGTCGTGGCAGGCACCATCACTTCGGAAGCGACCTCGTAGTTGAGAAGCTGGACGGTCGTCTTCGATTTCAGCTTGCCGTCCGCGCCGTAAGCGGTCATCCAAGTTCCGACCACAAAGCCGGGCACATCGGCACATTGGGCTTCGACGGTTTCGGTTGTTTCATCCGTTGATGTCGTCTTCTGAACGATAAAGGCGACCGTTTTAATCTCGGTAAGCACCGGGTATGGCTTATCTAGTGCGATTACTTCCGAGACCATTTGCTTGTCCGGGGCATCTGCTCCGGCTGGCGTAAAAGTGTGTTCGCGGCGGAGAATGTACGGGGGCGTGTCGGCGTTGTAAAAGACTTTGCCCGTGACCCTGGTTGGTTCCCCCAAAACTTCCATCTGACGTACTTCACATTTGAAGGGCTTACCCAGAATCGAGAGTTTTTGCTCGCCACCAGGCGTGATGCGTACGCGCTGCGTTCCGGTCTGACCATTGATGCCGCTGCGGAATTCACGAATCGGCTTCTCGAAGACTTGCCCACTAACTTCTGACTTCGCTTCGCGTTCGAGCACGATGTAGTCGCGGCCAACTTCCTTCAACCGAATCGTCAACGTGGTGGTCATCGAAGAAACGAGTTCACCATCCTTGAACGTTTCGGTGACCTGCTTGATCTGCTTCCACGATCCTTCCGGAAAGCTGGCCCACTCATGGTGCTCGGGAGGAACCAACAGTTCCTGCGCGGCTACCCACGACGGCAGCAGAAGCAGCAGCAAAAGGGCGAATCCTCGGAGCATGTAAACTTCCCAGATAAAACGAACCAGACGAAACGGTTTTCGGACAAGTCGATTTGACCAGGGACATGAATTGCCCGGGCCTTAACTTGCCTAGGTTACTTTATCATGGAGCGCGATACATCCAAGTGGGTCTATTCAAGTGCCCCGGACGCCCTATTTTTCGCCACTTTCCGATTCACTCCCCTCAAAGGTGTGTGTCTCTGGCAACAACTTTCCCACAATTTCCGAGTCTTGGCGAGGAAAGATCGTCCGTATATCCAATACAACCTCACCCTCGCTGCCGCTTAAACTGGCGACCGCTGGGAAGTTTTGAAGATGCTCTGGCACCGACATCTTGCCTTCTTCCGAGAGCTTTAACACAACCTGGCGCGACGGCAATTTGATGCCGCCTGGCAGTGGCGTAGCTTCGACTTCCCGCATGGTAATTTCGTCAATCCAAGCAGAGATGGTCAGCTGTTCCGCTAAGCGTGTTGCTCGCAAATCAAGGTTCTCGATCGAAGTCGAAATAAGTGAAAGTAGAGGCAGACGATCCTCAACTCGTTCGCCCGATTGATGAATTCGTAAGCAAGCTTCCAATTCGACCAAGCAGGCATCGCCCGCTTGCAGGTAAGCAGCCATCGCCATATGACGGAGCAGGGCGATCGATTCACGTTTACCAAGCACGATTCCACAATCGGGTCCCCCCATTAAGAAACCACCACCGACCAAAGCAACGTCTGCCCCAGCAGCGACAGCCTGCTTGGCACTGGTCAACTCAAATGTCTCGTGCGTTTCATCCGACACGAGACCGGCAATCCCCAGGTCGACCCAGCATTCGGCTTTAGCTCCGCGAAATGCCTCTAGTAGCTTTGTTGTTGGTGGGATTACTGTGCTGCCAGGCCCATCGAAGTTTGTGCGATCGAACCACAATAGGCGTGCCGCTTTCCCCTGAATGCCTTCTTTCAGCTCGTTGAAATCAATCTCGTTGCTCGCTCCAATCTCATGAATGCCATTCACTTCCTCGAAGTGCTTCGGCAAGTTCAGTCCATCGAAGGTAGCGGACATCTGCGAACGCGGCACGTAGGTGTCGTACGCTGCAAGATGCTTCGTGATGAGATACATCGCAGCTTCGCGATCTTGAAAGACAATCGCAGCCTCAGCCCCCGTCATCTCGCAAAGCAGTTGCTCAACACTTTGCCGGAAGTCGGCTTGCGCAGAAGCAAGGTGATAGTCATGCCGCCGGGCATGGGCCTGCACAATGATTTCTTCCGCCATCGGTCCAACAGGAAACTGGCGTCCAAGAACCTGACCGGTAGCGTTGATGACCTCGGGACGACCTAATCCCTTCTTACCGAGAATCCAATTCGATATCTCGCTGGCCAATCCCTGAAGCGAAGTGTAGGGCAGGGTAGGAGCCACTTCCATCGCCATCTTCTGATACGGTTCGAGATACGACTTGATCCCGGCAGCGACCGTGCTGCTGGAGACCTTGTGTGCGAGATCCTTCAGTGGACGAAGCTCCATCAACTGAGAGATGGAAGGAATGCGATTTAATGGCGAATCTGACATGCGGAAACCTTTCTGCGACATGGGGCAATCCCTATTATGCCCCGATCAGCCCAGGCTTTCACCGGGCCTCTTTTGATCCATGGATGTTGACGATGGCATTGAAAGTTCATTCGGCACCGACGCATGATTCTTGCAAGAACGAAAAAAGCCACTCTGCATGGGGAGTCAGAGTGGCTTTCGAGAATGCGTTTTCGCTGTGACTTAGAACTTCGGACGTGGCAAGTCCATGAATTCACTAACCGTCTGCGGCGGGCCCGGCTCCGGTTCGCTCGAGAACCAACCACCAAACCAGGACGAATCTTCTTGCTTCTTGCTCGTCGAACGATATCCACCATTGTAGCTAGTTCGCTTGGTGGTCTTCGCATCGTCGCCGTCATTGAACGGATTGAGGAAATCCGCCGACTTGTAGAAGAAGTCTTTCGTGCCGTTGTTGATCTTCTGGAAGGTGCTCGGACCTTTCGGCTTTTTCGGCGCCGAAGTGCTGCTTCCCCAGGTTAACGGGTTGTACCAATCGGCTTGGGCCGACAGCGGCATCGATAACCCTAACAGGCAAACGAGTGTCCAAACGATGACTTGATGTGTGCGGTTCATTTCTCCGACTCCCAACAGTAGAAATTTGCAGGCGCGGATAGTCGCAACATACCGCAGGTCTGTCCAGAGCAATTTCCCGCTTTTCGAGGGGCAGACGAGCCATGCCGATTGTCCCCGAAAGCGATATTCCGTAGAGTGACCGTTCCACCAACACCGCTTTGAGGATGCAAGCATGACGAAAAGTTCCCTAAAGGTGGGATTCATCGGTGCTGGGCAAATGGCCCTCGCCATGGCTCGCAGCTTCGTTGATCGAGGAGGGATCGCTGCCGAAGCAATCGTTGCTTCTGATCCCTATCCCGAAGCGCTAGAGCGGTTTAAGAAGACGATTCCCGGCTGCGAAACAACCGAAGACAACCAAGCGGTGATCGACGAAAGCGACGTCATCATTCTTGCGGTGAAGCCGCAAATGATGGGCGAAGTTGCCAAGTCGATCTCCGATATCCCAGCTGGCTGCTTGCTGATTTCGATCGCCGCTGGCATCACCTTACCTAAATTGACATCGATCTTTCCGACTTCGCGTATTGTCCGCGTCATGCCCAACACCCCTTGCCTGGTAGGCATGGCAGCTTGCGGTTATTCCGCAACCGACGACACCGCTCCGGAAGATATTGAACGAACCCAGCAACTGCTCGAATCGGCTGGCGTGGCCGTGAAAGTCCCTGAGAAGTTGCTAGATGCGGTCACCGGATTGTCAGGTTCCGGACCTGCTTACATCTACATGCTGATCGAAGCGATGAGCGACGCCGGCGTCCGTGAAGGCTTGCCAAGAACCGTGGCCACCCAACTGGCAGCGCAAACCGTGAAAGGGGCAGCCGAAATGGTGTTGTCTACCGGAGAACACCCTGGATCCTTGAAAGACAAAGTGACCAGCCCAGCCGGAACCACCATTGCTGGGGTGCATGTCCTGGAAAAAGCTGGCTTCCGCGGAGCAATGATCGACGCGATTTCCGCGGCGGCAGCTCGGTCTCGGGAATTAGGGTTAGATTGACAACCCAAACCACCGATGCCAGTAATATAATGAAATGGTAAATAGACTGCCTGCTAGAAAAGGAGTCGCCCATGAGTTCGCTCTTTTGCATCATTGACGACAAACACGTACCGATTTATCGCATCCTATGGATCGCAGCCGTTCCCCACTTCTGTGGAGAAGACGACTGCCAATGCGAAGGTCGATACGAAGTTCGCCTGGAACAAGGCGAGTCCCTGTGGACAAACCGAGAAGAACGAGACGAGGTACTGAAAGCACTCGAGAAGTGGCACACCGGTGACGATCTCGATGCTGGTGGCCAAGACTTTGAAAATTGGTCGTAGTCGTTCTGCGGTAAACAATCGCCCAAATGAAACTCCGAATCAACGTTTTCCCGAAAACGCTTAACACAAACAAAAAAAGGACCTGGCCAATTGGCCAGGTCCTTATTTTTTGGGGTCTGTTCGGATTCATCGCTCCGAAGGGTTTATCCGATCGCTATCGACCGCTTATTTCTTAGCGGTTTTCTTTTTGGCGGCCTTCTTCTTAGACGAGCCGGTGCTGCTTGCCTTTTTGGCGGCTGCCTTGGTGGTGGACTTTTTCGATGCAGATTTCTTCTTGGCTGGGGCCGGACCAAAAGCCGATTCCCATCCGGCAGCGTACTTTTCGGTGGAGCCCACACGAATGATAGACACGGTAAAAACCTCCTGGAAACTTAATGGCCTGAAACGTATTCAGGAACGTGAATCTCTGTTAGTAAAAAGCGTTTTGCCTGCGTGGTCAAGGACCTGCCTGCTATCGCTTTAACTTCTTGTACTTGAAGCGATGTGGCTCGTCGGCATTTCCACCCATGCGTTCCTTACGATTTCGCTCGTAGGTATCGAAGTTTCCTTCGCACCAATGAACGTAACCATCTCCTTCAAACGCCAAGATGTGCGTCGCAATACGATCGAGGAACCAGCGATCGTGGCTCGTTACGACCACGCAGCCGACATAGTTCAGAATCGCTTCTTCCAAAGCACGGAGCGTGTCGACGTCCAAGTCATTCGTCGGTTCGTCAAGCAGCAGGACGTTAGAACCTTTTCGAAGGAGTGTCGCCAAATGAACGCGATTGCGTTCACCACCGGAAAGCACACCAACCTTCTTTTCCTGATCGGGGCCTTTGAAGTTGAAGCGCGATACGTACGAACGCGCGTTAATCTTCCGCTTGCCCAATTCGATGATATCGTGACCGCCGCTGATCTCTTGAAAAACGGTCTTATCAGGATCGAGGGCATCACGGGACTGATCGACGTAGCCGAGTTCTACCGTCTCGCCAATCACGATCTCGCCCGAATCAGGCGTCTCTTGGCCGGTTAGCATACGGAACAGAGTCGTCTTACCGGCACCGTTGGGACCAATGATGCCGACGATTCCTCCAGGCGGTAGACGAAAGTTTAGGTCTTCGACCAAAACTCGATCGTCGTAACCCTTGTTAACGTCTTTCACCTCGATCACCAGATCGCCAAGACGCTTGCCTGGCGGAATCTGGATTTCGAATTCGTCTGGCTGATCGTCGTATTGCTCGGCCACCAACTTCTCGTAGGCGTTCACACGAGCTTTACCTTTGGACTGTTTCGCTTTGGCGGACGAACGAATCCATTCCAGTTCCTTCTGCAAAGTCTTCTGGCGAGCTTCGCTTTGCTTCTCTTCGACCGCCAAACGCTTCTGCTTTTGCTCAAGCCACGAAGAGTAGTTGCCCTCGAACGGAATTCCCTTGCCACGATCGAGTTCCAGAATCCAGCCAGCGACGTTATCCAGGAAGTAACGATCGTGGGTCACGGCAACGATCGTACCTGGGTATTCGGCCAGGTGATGTTCCAGCCACAGAATCGATTCGGCGTCCAAGTGGTTCGTCGGTTCGTCCAACAGCAGCAAGTCGGGCTTCCGAAGCAGCAACTGACAAAGCGCCACGCGGCGGCGTTCACCACCAGAGAGATTCGTGACGCCTGACTCGGGCTCGGGAAGATTCATCGCGCTCATGGCGATTTCGATCTCACGATCGAGTTCCCAACTGTTGGTCGCCTCGATCTTGTCTTGTAGCGTCGCCATCTCTTCGTAGAGAGCGTTCATCTCTTCTTCAGGGAGATCTTCGCCCAATTTGCCGCTAATCTCGTTGAATCGATCGAGCAGCCCTCGGCGTTCGGCGACCGCTTCTTCGACATTTTCGTAGACATTCTTGTCAGGATCGAGCTGCGGCTCTTGCGAAAGATAGCCAACCGTAAACCCATCACTAAGGCGGGCTTCTCCGTCGAACTCTTTATCAATTCCGGCCATGATCTTGAGCAGGGTACTTTTTCCCGCACCATTCCGGCCAAGAACGCCAATTTTCGCTCCAGGATAGAATGCCAGGAAGACCTCCTTTAAGACCTCGCGAGGCCCGATCTTCTTGGTCAATCGCTCCATCTGGAAGATGTACTTCTTACTCATAGAAACAACCAAATCCCTTCTTAGGGGAAAATTAATAGTCCTTGCGCAATTATGAACATATCACGTGCCAGCATCCACTAGGGAAATCACAATCCCTTAAAGGGAATCCTGCCGGAAAAATATGTTCCCCCACGCCTTTTTTTATAGTTGCAAACGGTCGATTCTCTGGTACGATCCGAAGTGTTGGAAGCACACACCAACCCTCACTAATCTCACTTATCTCATCGGTACGATTAGGTTTAGCTCCGAGGATCCACCATCCCCTCCTCGCCCTGCCATGAGCTTGAACTTAACTCGAACCATCCCGATCAACAGCGTGGCTAGTCCCCCTAGCCACGCTTTTTTTATGCGCTCATTTCTCGGTTGAGATCAACCCGTTTTGCCTTGCTATCGCACGCGTGCAAGCGTGCGAAGTTCTATTCCCACTCGATCGTCGCAGGTGGCTTCGTGCTGATGTCGTAGCACACGCGGTTCACACCCTTCACCTCGTTGATAATGCGGGTCGAGATGCGTGCCAGCACTTCGTAGGGCAGATCGCTCCAGGTCGCCGTCATGAAGTCGTCCGTGTCGACGCAGCGAACACATACCGCATTGTCGTACGTTCGGGCGTCTCCCATAACGCCGACGCTTTGCACCGGCAGGAGAACGGCAAACGTTTGCGATGTCTGCCGGTAGAGACCTGCAGATTTGATCTCGTTGACCACAATCGCGTCCGCCTCTCGCAGGACGGCCAGTTTCTCCTCGGTCACTTCACCCAGGCAACGCACGGCCAAGCCAGGACCAGGGAACGGATGTCGCCACACGATATCTTCCGGCAAGCCAAGCTCGATCCCCAGTTTCCGGACTTCGTCCTTGAACAAATCCCGGAGCGGCTCGACCAGGTCGAAACCAAGTTCCGCCGGCAATCCACCCACATTGTGATGGAGTTTGATCACAGCAGCGGGCCCATCGAGGGCCGCACCACTTTCGATCACGTCCGGATAGAGCGTTCCTTGCGCCAGGTACTTGGCGTCTTCGATCTTCGAGGCTTCTTCTTTGAAGCACTCGATGAACTCGTAGCCAATCCGCTTCCGCTTTTCCTGTGGGTCAGAAACGCCTTCCAGCTTCTTCAGGAAGCGTTCACGTGCATTGACCACATGCAGGTCGGTTTTGAAGTGGGAGGAAAACTCCGCAATGACGGCTGCTTCTTCGTCTTTCCGAAGCAAACCGTTATCGACCAGAATGCAGGACAGCTGATCGCCGATCGCTCGGTAGAGCAACGCTGCCACAACCGATGAGTCGACGCCCCCGGACAAACCGCAAATAACGCGGGAAGTACCGACTTCTTCGCGGATACGGGCGATTGTTTCGCGGGCAAAGTCACCCAGTTTCCAAGTCCCATCGCAACCGCAAATCGAGATCACGAAGTTTCGCAGAATCTGGCTGCCCAGCGGGGTATGCGTTACTTCCGGGTGGAACTGAATGCCGAACTGCAGGCGATCGACGTGTCGCATCGCGGCCACTGGGCATGTGCGGGTCGAAGCCAATGGGCGGAATAAACCGCTGATTTGTTCGACCTGATCGCCGTGGCTCATCCAAACATCGGTTTCGTCGGGGAGCCCGGCCAGCAGATCCGAGGGATCGGTGATCTTAATATGAGCGTGACCATATTCCCGGGCCGAAGCGTTACGGACGCTTCCCCCAAACCGATCGCACATCAGTTGCATGCCATAGCAAATGCCCAGGACAGGAATGTCCAGGTCGAAGATGCCAGGGTCGCACTTGGGGGCATCAGGCTCGTAAACACTGGAGGGGCCACCAGATAGGATGATCCCTTTCGGAGCCAACTCGGCGACTCGCTCGGCCGTGATGTCGTGACGAACGATCTCACAGTACACGTGCTGCTCACGAACTCGGCGAGCAATCAATTGGGCGTACTGCGAACCGAAGTCGAGAACGAGAACACGTTCCGAGTAAATGTCGGTGGCACCAGGGGAATTGACCGAGGAGGTTTCTTGCATGGTTTCCGTCCGTGGTCGTTGGGCCGAATGGACAGGGCCGGGAAATGAAAAAACCCGCCGAGGGAAGTGGCGGGAAGTGGAAACGAGCGATTATATCGCGAGTTTTCCCACCTTCCAACCGGCTGAAGTCGCCGAAAGAGGCAAGTCGCGGGAAACCTGTGCGGGATATTGGTGTCCCATGAAGTACCAACGTCTGGAGAACTACCTCGGAATGCGCAAGATCGGTCCAGCGACCTGGCGAACCTTGCGCCTCGCCAGCTTGGTTCCCCATGCATAAACGACACAGGCCAAGAATGAGAATCGCTGACGTTACTAGCCGGTACTTCACGATCCGCAGGATAAAAAATACCTCGGAGAATCGAAATCACATTCATGCGAAGGTTAGGGCCGCAGGCTACGGCTTTATGGGAACCAATCCATCCGTATGGTTCGATCGGATGGCAATCGAACGATTTGTTCGGGAACTTCGCGGACTCGATCAGACACGAGAAGGCTCGGCAACTCTCGAAACGTTGTCTCCAGGCGAATGCGAGCTAACCATCCATAATGCGGACCGTTGCGGCCATATTCAGCTCGTCGCTACGATCGTGCGATCGATTTACGAGTTTGAGAAGTACGAGTACCTTCGCTGCCGGCTTAGCTTCGAGGTCAATCCAACGACGTTTCCCCAAATCATCGAAGACTTAGCAGAAGAACTCCTCACTGGCTAACAGCCTGTTGAATTTCTCAGATCGGCTACGTAATTGAAATTGGGGCGATTGCGGCGTTGTGAATTCCTCGACATATCTCGTGGATATGCCTGCGGACTCACGCCTTGCCCTCGCCCCAATCTCAATGACTCGCTAACGAAGCAGAAAATCAACAGACTGCTAACAAACCCATTTTTACCGCAAGCCTTGATATGTTAAGTCCATGCGAGCCTCGTTTACGGGGCGTTCATTTGCCGTAAGATGAAGGAAAAACCCGAGGTGGAACCACGATGAAAATCTTATTGGCGAATGACGACGGTATTTATGCACCTGGCCTCGCCGCGATGGAGAAGGCTTTACGCAGCTTGGGAGATGTGACCGTCATCGCCCCAGCCACCGAGCAAAGTGGGGTCGGGCACTCGATTACTTTCCTTAGTCCGCTGGTCTGCAAAGAAGTCTTCGATGGCGATCGTCGACGTGGCTATGCCGTGGAAGGCAGCCCGGCCGACTGTGTGAAGCTGGGTGTTGTCGAGCTGATGTCGGAGCGACCTGACTTGATTGTTAGCGGCATCAACGGCGGGCTGAACGCGGGCATTAATGTGCTTTACTCCGGTACCGTAGGAGCGGCGATTGAAGGTGCTTTCTTCGGAATCACCAGCATCGCGGTCTCACTCGAGTGGAACGAGCATGCCCAGTTTGATCGGGCTGCCGAGATGGCTCGTCAGGTGATTCAGCAGATTCTCGAGCACAAATCGGACTCCCCCAGACTGTATAACCTGAATATTCCGACCGCTGCCACAAAGCTCCCCCCCGGCGAAGCAGAGCTGAAAGTGGTACCGATGGGCGTTGTCCGTTACGGCGAGCACTTCATCAAGCGGAAAGATCCCCGAAACCGTGACTATTACTGGGCTACCGGCGATCCGCCGCCTGCTCACGGCAAGGAAGAAACCGACCTCTCCGCACTCGAAAAAGGGTATCTGACCCTCTCGCCGCTGCACTTCGACATGACCGAGCGAGCACAAATTGACGAAATGAAGCCTTGGAATTTGCGAGTCGTTGATTAGGGTAGAAGTACCCCGATTCACTTTTCAATTCATTTTTCCGGCATTTGAGGCCGGCGTCGCAGTGCGCAGATAGGCACGAATGGACTTTCGTGTGATTGCGCCAGATCCATCGACACTGCTATGTTCGTAAGAAAAGTGACTCTGCTCGGGGTTCTTGCCCTTAGCGCCTTCGTATTCGTACCTTCCGTAGGTGAAGCTAACGACTGGACGCTCGCGCCCAGTAAGTACAGCCACAATCCGGAAACAGGTCAGCGAGTTTCGCAGTATGCCCAGCCGCAACCTGCGTTTGTCTACGAGAACCCGACCTACATGAAGTCGGGTTACCACCATCGTCGCGCCACGTTACGAAACGCGGACGGCAGCTTGGATCAATTGCACATCGTGGAAGAATGGGGACGACCAGTTCGCCCGTACGGCGAATGGGAGCGACCATTCCGTCCGTACTCTGTACCGTATCAGTTGTGGGGGCCACCTTACGGCGGTCTCGGACCGATCTATCAAAACTTCCCCTACCAAGCCCCATACCCCGTCGCGCCCTACGGCCAGGGTCAAGGTTCCAACGGACCTGGCTTTGGCAACGGACCTGGCGGCGGGCCGGGATATGGCCAGGGTCAAGGTTACGGCCAAGGTCCCGGCGGTGGGTACGGGCCATCGGGAGGCTATGGTCCGTACAACTAACTTTCTGACTCCCGCCTGACACTCGATTCAGGTGGGACAAATCAGTTCCGCTCAGCAAACCAGTCGATTGCATTCGCGGTCGCTTCGTCGTACTTGGCGAGCAACGCCTTCTTCAGCCGAGCGGCGATCTCTGGGTGTTGTTCCTTGAGGTCCTTCGTTTCGCCGATGTCCTCGGTAAGGTTGTACAGCTCGAAGTCGGTGAACTTGACGTCTTTGATCAGGGAATAGTCTCCCTTTTTATAAGCCGATCCGGGCGAAACGTTCCCTTGATCCCACAACGCAACAAGCTTCCAATCGCCATCCCGTACGGCTACCTTCGAGTCGCCGAATGCACGGTAATAGTGCCAGAACAATGGCTTCTCACGTTTGACGGTTTCGCCATCGAGCATCTTGGCCAGGCTCGTTCCGTCAAGCTTCGTTCCTGCGGGGATCTCGGCTCCGGCCAACTCGCTGAAGGTCGGCAACAAGTCGAGTGAGCAAACGGGCAAGTCCGACTCCACACCGGCTTCGATCTTGCCAGGCAGACGCGCGATCCCAGGCACGCGAATTCCTCCGTCATAAATATGCAGCTTCATGCCACGCAACGGCCCAGGCGAACCATGCGAACGCCACGCGTTCTTATAACGGTTGAGCGTTTCCGGGCCGTTATCGCTGGTGAACACCACCAAGGTGTTGTCACGCAGGTTCAACTCGTCAACTTTGGCCATCAGCTTGCCAACCGCTTGATCCATATTGGTCACGTTCGCGTAGTAGAGAGCCTCGCCTTTCTTCTCAGCGTCAGGATAAGTCTTCACTAACTCGTCCGGCGAAGCGATCGGCTCGTGCGGCTCGTGAAAGGTAACCAAAGCGAAAAATGGTTTATCATCATCGTGAACCTCGGACAACCAATGGATTGCTTCATCGGCCACGACCTGACATGAGAACCCCTGGGTTGGCCCAACCCGCTTTCCGTTACGCACGAAGTTGGTCGGGTTTTCGTGCGATGGCCCAGCATTGTTTTGGGTAGCGAACCAGTAATCAAATCCCAAGTCGTTCGGCTGTGGCTGATCGGGCGAGTTGAACTTGCCGTTACAGTGCCATTTTCCGAAGAGCCCTGTTTCGTACCCGACGGACTTCAGAAGTCTCGGCAAGGTAACTTCCTCAGCACGAACGTGCATCGGTGAGCCACCAGGAATCCAATCGTAAACCCCCACCTGAGTCGGCGTTTGTCCGGTAATCAATCCAGCACGCGAGGGAGAACAAACCGGGGCGGCACTGTAATACGAAGTAAATCGCACACCTTCATCAGCCAGCTTGTTCAAGTTAGGGGTCCGAATCGACGGATGACCATAACATTCGAGATCGCCGTAGCCGAGGTCGTCGCACATGATAACCAGGAAGTTCAAACGATCGTCCGCCTTAGTTACGGACGTAAACGCGCAGATCGCCAAGATCGCGATCGAGAGACGTAGGGTGTTCAACACGAGCAGGCTCTTTAGCAGAGAAGGGGAAGGGGGATCATGAAAGGACGTGTCCCCCTAACCTAGCCGATGCGTAAGCAGGATGCTAGTTTTCGGCCTGTTTGACGCGTTTGGCGGCCTCTTGATGGGCGAGACGCGCAGTGTCCCACATGTAGCGGCTAATGCGTTGGCTCCCCGCTTCTAGCAGTTTAGGATCGCTGGCTTGTGCCAAGTATTTGGCCGCCTTGGCATCTTCATCGTGAGCCTCGAAGTACAGTCCAACATATAGCAGCGTATAGAAACGATACCCAGCCGCTGCCTGACCGGTGAGCATCGTGTTCTGCATTTCTTCTAGCACCTTCTCCGGCGTGACCTTTCCCTCGTACAAACGGAACACTTCCATCAACCCAGGGCGTGGATCGCGTTCGATCGGAAGTAACGTTTCTTGAGCCTTCTTGAGGCCATCCGCTTTGGCAACGCAAAGATACCGAAAGGTCGAGTTCTCGACGTCCTGATCGTGATAGTTCTGGTAGTCGGCGAATTGCTCAGCGCCCTTAGCGTAGTCGCCGGCGAAGTAAAGCGAGATGCCTCGTTCCCACAAGCTTTGCTTGCGAGAAGGGTCGAGTTCAATCAAGCGATCAAAATCGCGAACCGAATCTCGATACTTACCAGCGAAGAAGTTGTCGCACCCACGCAAGTAATAAAGTTGGGGACGATCTGGCTGCAGATTGATCCATTGATCGAGCACGGCAACCGCCTGCTTGAAGTCGGAGGCGTCGCGGGCTTCAACGAGCTTTTGATTGAGTTCCGTTACCGATGGCGTGGGCTCGTCGGCAGACGCATGCCTGCCAGCCTCCATCATAAAAGTCACGCTAGATATCAGAATGAAGAGGCACTTTATCTGCGTATTCACGATGTACATCTTGAATAATCCGTTGCAAGGGCTTTCGCCGGATACGACGCTGGGCCTCTTCCAAGAGGCACCATCGATACCGGTAGTCTACCGCGCCCTCAGCATCCCAGTGCTTCCCGAGGTAATGCACGGGAAAGGCCCAGATCACACCAGGCTCTTCGTTACGGGATCGACGCAAGGTAGCGACGGGCTCTGATGCTAGCGGACGAACTCGCAGATGCCAACGCTTTTCAACGTTGCCGATGATTTGGGAATGATCATCGAAAGAGGGAACCGGGAAAGTGGGAAACGCCCAACGATTGGTTGGTTGATCGGACATCAACCAAAACTCCATCCCTAGTTCCGTTCTTCGAACGATAACCGCGCATATCCATTTTCGAGGGGGCATTCGAAGTCGACTGTCATGAATAGCTGGTGACGATCAGGCACGGCCCCTAGTTCCTGAGAGGGACCCTCCACAATGGTAGTGCACTTACAGCGTATCGGCAATGAACCCGCTGGGAAATCATCATTTCCCTAGAATTAGCCACCTTGCAGAGGGATGCTAGTCCAGCTAGTAGAGAGTTCGGACTTAACGAATGCGTAAAACAGGTCGACTTTAACTCGAGAATTGCTGCCGATATGGCCCTGTTCATGGTTCTTCGGAAACCAACTTGGTCTTTGAGTACCCAAACCATGATTCTTGATCGAGATCCGACCAGTTATCTGCCGGGATCCCCTCACAAGAACTGGACTTCGGGGGAATTCGCGGCAATTTGCCCCGTCTTAGGGAAGAATCCGCGTAAATGGGAGGTCTGAAAGTGGCACGATGGGCCAATCTTTGACCGCGCGAACTAGGTGGGACATCTCAGATTGATGCCATCATCTCAAAATAAGACGAACTGTCGGCCAAGGCCGTAATAATCTTGAATCAAAACGGAAAGATTTACGGAAACGAAAACCATGCTGGCAGAACAACTTACAAAATAATCAAACCCAAGCAAGACAGTTTTGTGAATTTCTGGCCCTTGAATTGCACTACCTCGAAGCCAAGTCGGGTTGGTCAGTTGACGGAGTGCTCTGGCCGCCTAAACAACCATGTTGGTCAAGACGATCTATTTTATCCGCCAGGGAGGAGTGAGAGGTCATGTTAGTACTGAGTCGAAAAATTGGTGATTCGATCAAGATTGGCGACAACATCGAAATCGTGATCAATCGTATTTCTGGCAATCGAGTTACCATCGGCGTCGATGCCCCCAAAGACGTCCGCATTCTTCGCGGCGAAGTTGAAGTCGAGCTAGATGACGACTCGGTGGCAGCCCTCGCTGGCCTCATGAACGTCGGTCAACTCGACTACAGCCACTCGACAACCTAATTGCAGAATCCCCGCACCGTGCGGCTTTTTACGATGCTGCTCACAACGCTAGCGGTGCCGGGGAACTGATTTCCGTATTAGAGAATGGGGATCTCTCATTCTTCGGAAATTGCACACCGCAACCATGTTGCAAGCCAATCGATAACCATCTCGTCCTGTAACAGGACCGGGTGATGCAATAGAAGTGTTCTTGAGGCCGCGTCCCGAGAATGCTGTAGTAATCCCACCTTCCGCGTTTGGCTGCTCGGCCGCTTATAGAATCCGCGGAATCCCTCGCCCAAGGGTACCTGATCACGTATCGCCAATTGTGTTAAGTGCTGCGCTCGTTGCGAGGATTCGCACAGCCACGCATGTTTGTAGAAGGCGGGATGTTCGGAGCTGCACACCACCGGGCGAAGCACTGATTCTATGTCCGTCAGCTTTTTACGAAGTAGAGACAAGCTCTTACTGCGTTTCTGGTTACGTATTTCTAGTTGCTCCAGCTGAGGAAGTATCACCGCTGCTTGCAACTCGCTGAGTGGAAACGCGTGGTTCCCTCGCTCGCAGTATATTTTTGCGCGCTGCAAGAGATCGTCGCGATCAGTTAAGATCGCCCCACCTCGCCCGGCGGTGACTAATTTACTACCTCCAAAGCTGAGAACGCCAAGCTCGCCGCTCGAACCGGCCCATTTTCCCTCCACGATCGCGCCAGTCGCCTGGCACGCATCTTCAATCACGGCAATTCCGTGAGCCGCGGCGATTTCGTTGACTTGTCGCATAGCCGCCGTCCCCCCATGAAGATGGGAAACGATGATCGCGACCGTTGATTTAGAGATGGCTGCCTCGATATTGCCGGCGTCAAGACACCAGGTATTCGGATCGATATCGGCCAACACAGGAAATAGCCCTGCATCTTGGATCGCGCGGAAGTTGCCTGGAAAATCGTAAGCTGCCAGGATCACCTCACTACCATCCTGAGCGTTGAGCGACCGTAAGGCAATTTGAACCGCGATGGTGCCGGAAGCACAAACCATTGCATGCTTCACGCCATGCATCTCTGCCAGTACTTCCTCCAGCCGTTCGACGTTCGGCCCGTGATAGCGGCCCCAGCTACCATCTTCGTAAGCGCACAGCAGCGCCTCGCGAATGGCCGGATCGTTAGCAATAGGCCACATATTCCAATTTGGATCAAAGGGGGAGGTCTTCGGTGATGAAATTGCTAGGTGCTCCTACGGGGAATCCCCTGAATATGGTGGCTTTCAGCCGATCTCGCATTGACGAGCTTTTCACGATCTTTGTATTGTCTCCCGGCTTGTCGCCTCGTGTCCAGCCTGGACGAGCCGCAACCAAGCGAACCCTAACCCCACAATGAAGTAGCTGACATACACCGAGTACAAAGTTCGCGTCACATGATCCGCTTCAACAACCGAATCATGCCTGTCATCGCTGGGGTTCCACGAATGACGCGGGCAATACTTGTGACCATGGTCGCAATCTGCTGCCTCGCCAACACTGGCTGTATGAATTCTCGGTTCGCCAGCGTTCGAAGAACGCCCACCAATCCGCTGGATGCTCCGCTGCAGTTAATGTCGTACGGCGGCCCCAAAGTCACCGATCGCACCCGTCAATCATTGCGACAACTGAGTCTCGACAAATATGCCGACGGGGACTATTCTCGCGGCTTGAGTGAGTTGGCCCAGATCATCGAAAAAGAACCGACTGCCGACGCACTTTACACCTACGCGGAACTTTCCTACATCGCTGCCACACGCGCAGATGCGTTGGGTAAGAACGCGACCGCCTTGGAACTATACGCCGGCAGCGTTTCCCATGCCTATTACTACTTGTTTGAATGCAAAGATGGTGCGCGATCCGACGGTTACGATCCGCGATTCCGCCAAGCTTGCGATATTTACAATAAGTCGCTCGAAGGTTCGTTGCGGCTGGTCAAACTGCAAGGCAAGCTGAAGCAGGGCGAGACCTATCGCATCAAGACCCCGAACCAAGTCTTTATTGTCTCGCTCGATACGGTTGGTCGTTGGAAAGACACCAAATTCCAAGACTTCCAATTCACTTCCGACTTCGAAGTGGAAGGTCTCAAGAATCAGCATCGTCAGTATGGACTTGGCGTGCCGCTGATCGCCGAGTGTAAAGATAAGCCGCCAACGGCCCCCGGTTCCGAATACTTCCCGCCCAATCTTACGTTTGCCCTAACCGCATTCCTTGAAGTCGCGCACACCGAAGATGTCGACCCAGATACGAAGAAGCACATCCATTACTGCCATATCCATTTGTACGATCCGCTAGAACAACCTGAGATCGAAGTCAAAGGGAAGAAGGTGCCGCTGGAAGCGGACATCAGTACGCCGCTGGCTTACTTGCTCGATTCCAGTTCGATGAGCCAGGTCTACATGGCAACACTCGGGATGCTAACCCCCGGGCAGCAGCAGGATCAACGCGGGATCTACATGCTGGAACCGTACGATCCGAAAAAGATTCCCGTGATGATGGTGCACGGTCTCTGGTCGAGCCCGATGACCTGGCTGGAAATGTTCAACGATTTACGTGCTCAGCCTGAAATCCGAAACAACTACCAGTTCTGGTTCTACCTCTACCCCACGGGACAACCATTCTGGATTTCAGCCGCCCAGTTCCGCAACGACCTGGCAACAATGCGCAACGAACTCGATCCCGATCATGCGGCGATCGCGCTCGATCAGATGGTGCTCGTCGGACACAGCATGGGCGGGCTAGTCTCGAGGATGCAAACGATCGAGAGCCAAAGTAACTTCTGGCATCTGGTTTCCGAGCGGCCACCGTCCGAGCTCAAAGGCGATCCGGTCGATGCCAAGGCGCTGGAAGATGTGCTCTTTTTTCATCCCAACCATTCGATCCGTCGTGTGATTACGATGGGAACGCCCCATCGGGGAAGCGATTTTGCAAATTCGACAACTCGCTGGCTGGGACAAAGCTTGATCACGCTACCGAGCTTTGTCACTGGTAGCAGCAATCGCCTGGTGTCTAGCAACCCTGGCTTCTTCAGCAATGAAGAGCTACTACAGATCAGCACTAGTGTCGATTCATTGGCTCCAGACTCTCCGGTCTTGCCGGCAATCAATGAAGCTCCGAAAGCACCATGGGTGAAGTATCACACGGTGATCGGTATCGTTGATCCAGATACTTGGCTCGGCTATTTCTCAGGACGCAGCGACGGCGTCGTGAAATACGAGAGCGCCCACTTGGATGAAGCGGTTTCCGAGTTGGTCGTCACGGCCGACCACAACTCAGTGCATCGAACGCCGCAAAGCGTGTTAGAGGTCCGACGCATCTTAAGAGAACATATCAAACAGTTGCGGGAAGAGTACTACAGCTCCATCCAGCAACCGGCAACGACGCCTCAAGCCGACAACGAGATCATGCCAGCAAGTCATGCTGCCCCGGTCGCGGAACCGCTTGCTCCTGTACAACGTTCGCCTCAAGCTGAAACGAACCCGTTGAGAAGGAGCATCTATTCGACTCCCCCGTCGCCCAATTAGCAATCATCAGGGGAGTCGAAGGTATCCATGTTAACCGATGGCATTCGACGATCGCGAAGCGAGAAAGTCTCTCATACTGACGGCACGTGGCGAATCGTTTCGCTTCGATTCGGTCGAATCGGCCTTCACGCGAAAGGAAACAACCCGGTACTCTTCCTTTGCCTGAGAGTTACTACCGGCACTCGCAGCTTCGATTTGATCGATGCGATTGACGGTCGTCTTTGACTCGGTTTCCTCGGCGGGAGCGGGCT
This sequence comes from Blastopirellula marina, assembly GCF_002967765.1. Taxonomy (NCBI): domain Bacteria; kingdom Pseudomonadati; phylum Planctomycetota; class Planctomycetia; order Pirellulales; family Pirellulaceae; genus Blastopirellula; species Blastopirellula marina. The sequence continues at coordinate 347,878 of NZ_PUHY01000010.1, forward strand.
CTTCCTCTGGTTCGAGTTCGCTGCGAACGATCTTTACATCCGAAGGAGCTTCGATACCGATACGAACCGTGTTGCCCTTCACCTTCAAGATGGTGATGGTGACGCCTTCGCCGATTTGGATTTGCTGCTGCTGCTTGCGAGTCAAAACTAACATGGATTCACACTCCGTTGCAAAAAAGGGATTTCCTTGAGTGGTTTTGTTGGTGCTCTTTGGATTAGCAAAGAGGATGCCAAAAAACGATCAAATGACACCAGTTTGACGTAACTGGTTCACTCATAGGAAGTTATCACTAACTAAGCCAAATCCTTGACTGCCAAGTAGTGTACAAACTTTCAATAGTTTGGCAAGCAAGTTTGTCAAAATCACAAAATGACAGTCCCGAAACCGCCAAACTGGACGGTATCCATCCAATCATCACTATTTGACTAACCAGTTAAATAGCTAGCACTTGCGTTGCCTACGCGATGCTATCAACTGGTGAGTTAACCGCTGTTTCCGCAAACTATTCACAGGCGGGCGCACGAAGCTTTTTTTGGCGACGATCGCGGCAATCTGTCCAAAACAGCCGCGCTTTAGCAGCCGCGTTATCAAAAAGGACGTCTGGAACGCTGCGATGATAAAGAGCCCGACGCGCAAAAAAGTGCCCAGCCATATGACCAAGGGCAGCGTGCCGCTTTGAAAGCGACTCAGGTCACATGGCCGGGCTGGGGCTTGGTATTGAGCGGTTCGGTGTCACTCACACGTCGATGGACGGAGTGACGTCGTTCAAGCCCGACGCAGGTACGCAGATTTTAGTTGTTCCAACGACCTACGGCCTTTCCAATAGTCTTAACGAAAGGAAAAAAAATCAAAATGCTGAGACGGTTACAGCTGATAGGGGAGGGGTAATTTCCCCCGCCTGCTCGCCACGTGGGTCAAAGAACTGATAGGAAACGACTCTCCATTGGCCGTCGGGGTCCTGCTGGAAGGTTAGCACAAGGAATGTGGCGAACTGCCCATCCATCACATCGTTGCTCTTCAAATGGCCGGTCATCTTCACGTTGACCTTGGCAATCCCGATTGGCGGCGTTGATCCATGATTGATCGTTACCTCCAGGTTTTGCTTTACCTTCACAGTCTCGATCTGAACCAAACTCATTTGGCGTTCGGCTTGCGTTTTCAGATTCGGGACCGCATCTGAAATACAATCGGTTACCCCTTCGACATCATTTGCCTCGAGAGCCACGGCGATATCGTAGACAACCGCCTCGATACGCTCGCCTTCGGTAACAATGACATACTCAAGCGCCAACAACAGGGAACAAACCGCGATCCATCCGATCAGCAGATACAGGAAAAGCTGCTTGCCCGTCTGCAACATCGTGCCCGCCAACACGGCACCACCGACCACGGCGATGATGATGATAGGGAGCGATTGTTCAAAAATCCACATTCAGGATCACCGTAGGTGTAACTCAGGGTTGCTGATCGGCTGACGGAGGAGGATCGTCTGGCTTGCGAAATCGCACGTACCACAATCGAACCCAGCCGACCGAAACGAGCAAACCAAGAACGACGTAGATATAGCTCCAACCAATTAGCGTGTTCTCAGGGGTCGATACTGTTAACGGGGAATCACTCGGGGCGGCATCTTGGCCAACTTCCAGCGTCTGGCTGGCAAGCTCACGAGCTTGATGCTGCCGTTCGATCTCGGCTTGGCGGATATCCAGCTTCGAGCGGAATACCACCAGCAAGATGAGCGCTGTCGTGGCAAACAGATAAAGCCAAAACCAAGGAGAATCAGTGATCGGCTCTTGCTGCGGGGCTGGGGTGGCGCTCATGCCCTTAGTCTAACTCACCGTGACAAACCACGCGAAAGAAAAACAAGGGGCCACGAGGGGCCCCTTGTTCGTATTAGGCAATCTGTGCGGGCCAAGGCTTACTTGCCACGCTTCTTCAGCAATGCTGGACCACCATAAAGGGCCAGGTCGCCCAGTTCAGCTTCGATTCGTAGAAGCTGATTGTACTTCGCCATGCGATCGCTACGCGAAGCGGAACCTGTCTTGATCTGACCAGTCCCCAACGCAACGGCCAAGTCGGCGATGAACGAGTCTTCCGTTTCACCACTCCGGTGGCTGGCGATGCTGGTGTAGTTGTTGGCGTGGGCCAATTGAATCGCATTGATCGTTTCGGTCAACGAACCAATCTGATTCACTTTGATCAGAATGCTGTTAGCGATATCTTCGTCGATACCACGCTGCAAACGCTCGGTGTTGGTCACGAATAGGTCGTCGCCCACCAATTGGCAGCTGCTACCGATCTTTTCGGTCAGCATCTTCCAGCCTTCCCAGTCGTCTTCGTCGCAACCGTCTTCGATCGAAACGATCGGGTACTTGGCAGCCCAAGCGGCCAGGAAGTCGACCATACCGGCGGAATCGATTTCCTTACCGTCGATCGTATAGGTCTTCTTGTCCTTGTTGTACAGTTCGCTGGAAGCAACGTCCAAAGCGATGAAGACCTGTTCGCCCGCCTTATAGCCTGCAGCTTCGATCGATTCCATGATCAGATCCAAAGCTTCGATATTGCTACCAAGGTCCGGGGCGAAACCACCTTCGTCACCGACAGCCGTGTTGAGCCCCTTACCTTTGAGGACCTTCTTCAAGCTGTGGAAGACTTCCACGCCACAGCGAAGCGCGTCGCCAAACTTGTCGAAGCCAAGTGGGAAGACCATGAACTCTTGGACGTCGACGTTGTTGTCTGCGTGCGAACCACCGTTGACGATGTTCATCATCGGAGCTGGCAGCGTGCGAGCGCCAACGCCACCCAGGTAACGGTACAGCGGCAGACCGGAAGCTGCGGCAGCGGCTTTGGCGACGGCGAGCGAAACACCCAAGATCGCATTCGCGCCCAGCTTGCTCTTATTCGGTGTACCGTCCAATTCGATCATCAATTCGTCGATGTGCGTCTGGCTGGTCGCGTCTTCGCCAATCAAAGCATCCGCGATCACGTCGTTGATGTTTTCAACCGCTTTGGTGACACCCTTGCCCAGGTAAACGCTCTTGTCCCCGTCACGAAGTTCCAAAGCTTCGTGCACACCGGTCGATGCCCCACTAGGAACGGCAGCGCGGCCAACCACGCCGCTGTCCAAAATCACTTCGACTTCCACCGTTGGATTTCCACGGCTGTCCAGGATCTGAAGCCCGCGAACGTCGACAATCATGCTCATGGTTTTGGCTCGTCTTCTATCTAAGTTTTCAAAAATGGGAGTGCTATTTTAGGAATTCCGCAAGTGTGGGGCAGCATGCGGAGAAGCTCGAAATCCATGACTGGTTCAAGCGGAATTTCAAAAATCGCCGCTATTTTGACCCATTTAGGGCGTGCTTGCCAAGGATGGGACGGGTCGTTGTGGGGAATTTTCCCTGCCGTTAAATTCGTGAGTAGTCGTTCCGTTACTCAATCCAGCCCCTAACTGGACGTTTCGAGGAAACCATGTTTACCGGCCTTGTTGAAACTCAAGGAAAAGTCGTCGCCCTTAAGCCCGAAGGACCGGGGGTTCGACTTTCATTAGAAAATCCCCTCGTCGCCGGCAGCGCGAGCCTGGGCGACAGTATCGCCGTGAATGGCTGCTGTTTGACGGTCGTTTCGATCGAAGAAAATGTCGTCGATTTCGAAGCAGGGGAAGAGACCCTCAATAGAACCAATCTCGGTCAACTTAAGATTGGCAGTCTGGTGAACTTAGAACGATCCCTTCAACTCGGCGATCGCCTTGGCGGCCACCTCGTGACGGGGCACATCGATACCACCGCCACACTGGCCGAGCGCAACGATGACGGCGAGTGGTGTACGATGTGGTTCTCAGTACCTACTGAAACCACACGGCAGATGGCCAGCAAGGGCTCGGTAACGATCGACGGCATCAGCTTAACTTTGGTGGATGTCACGAATGATCGTTTCAGCGTTGCGTTGATTCCGCACACGCTCGATGCCACCACGCTTGGCAAACGCGTGGTCGGCGACACCGTTAATATTGAAACCGATCTGCTGGCCAAGTATGTCCAGCGGCAGCTCGAAACCCAACCCAACAACTAGTTCCTTTGGAAACCGATTTCCCGCATGCCTGAATTTCGCAATCAAACGATCTCGTACCTTACGAGCAAATTCCGCGAAATCGGAATCCGCCCTGTTTCGAAACATGGTCAGAACTTCCTGATCGATATGAATCTGCTCGACCTGTTGGTTCGCTCGGCAGATATTCAGAAAGATGACGTCGTTCTGGAAATCGGAACCGGTACCGGCACCCTTTCCACACGCATGGCAGCCCAGGCTGGGCACTTGGTGACGGTCGAGATCGATCCTCACATGGCCACGTTCGCCCTGGAAGAACTAGACGACTTCGAGAACGTGACGCTGCTGAATTTCGACGCGCTGCGTAATAAAAATCACTTCCGTCCCGAGATGATTGAGACGATCCGCGAGAAGATGGCCGAGATCGGCACGGATCACTTCAAGCTGGCCGCCAACTTGCCGTACAACGTAGCCACGCCGATTATCTCGAACCTGTTGCGAACCGAGATCACGCCCAAGAGCATGACGGTTACGATTCAAAAGGAACTGGCCGAACGCATTACGGCTCCGCCGAATACCAAAGACTACAGCGCATTGTCCGTTTGGATTCAAAGCCAATGTCGCTGTGAGATCGTGCGGATCTTGCCGCCGAGCGTCTTCTGGCCGGCACCGAAAGTTCATTCCGCGATCTTACAGATCGACATCGAACCTGAACGTCGGGCTCAGATCCCCGATCTCGAGTTCTTTCACGAGTTCAACCGTTCGCTCTTTTTCCACCGCCGGAAGTTCCTGCGTAGCGTACTGCAAAGCGCGTTTAAAGGTCGCTTGGAAAAAGCAGAGGTCGATCAAGTGATGGAGCAGGGGGGCCTCGACGCGAGCAGCCGCAGCGAGAACTTCACGGTCGATGAAATCCTCGCCATGAGCGAACTTTTTCGCCAAAAACTAGCCGAAAAAGAAAGCTAACGCGAGGATTAACGACGGATTACAAGGATGGGCACCGATAAAAAATGCTTCGATTCCCTGGATGGAAATCGAAGCATTTAATCGTGGTTAAGATTGTTCTCTAGCGCGTCAGCTTGGCCGTGATCGGAAAGTGATCCGACGGGGTGCGGCCGTCTCGACTGTTGTGCAAGATCTGAGCGTCTTCGATTTTCCAAGCGGCGGAGACACCAATCCAATCGATTCGTGCTCCTTGGGTGCCATTCGCTTTGAAACCAGAGAAGGTACCTTCGCCATCCTTCTTTTCTGGGACGAAAGCCCGATAGGTATCGACAACTGGTGACTTCTCGCCGTCGACTTCGGCAAACATCGCTTCGTATGGATTGGAACCTTCACCAGCGTTGAAGTCGCCGGTCACGATGGCATCGCACTTTTTATATCCAATTCCGTTCAGGATCGTCTCGCGTATCATCTTCGCTGACTCGATACGCGCTTCTTCCCCTCGGTGATCGAAGTGCGTGTTGGTATACATAATCGGCTTCTCGCTTTCCGACTTTTTGTCCTTCAACAAAACCCAGCTGGCCATGCGTGGCAAGCTGCTGTCCCAGCTCTTGCTACCGGCAACATCGGGCGATTCGCTTAGCCAAAAGTGACCGCTATCGAGTAATTCAAATCGATCTTTCCGATAGAAGATCGCACACATTTCGCCTTGCTCTTTTCCATCTTCACGACCAGCAGCATGCACGGCGTAGTCCGGCATATGCTTCGCAATGAAATCACGTTGGAATGGCAAACATTCCTGAAGTCCCAGCAGGTCGGGCGACACTTCCTGGATCGTCTCAGCGACGAATTCCTTTCGCTTGTTCCAATGATTTTCGCCGTCGTTGGCTGCACCATAACGGATGTTGAACGACATTACCGTAAGGTCAGCGTTTGGCTTCGTCTCAGGCCCAGCACCGAACAATACGGTCACCGTCGACAATCCTAGAATCAGCGACAAAGCACAAAGTAAAACGGCTCGCATGATCTAACTTTCTCAATTGCGATGTTCAAAATCCGATGGGGGAGGGTGAGTTGCTGGAACCTACTTGGCAACCCGGACATCGCTCGCGGTTGCCAATATTTCAGCTGAGGCAATTACAGGCGGTGTGCGCCCGGTTGCCCCGATTCAACAACAAAGGAAGCTCGCGTCACGAGCGGTGCGTCCGGCTTGTCGACAAACTCGACGACTTGGTAATCACTGCGCCACTCCTTAGGAGTCACGGTGCAGCTAACGTAACCACGTTCGCCGTTAAAGAACTTTACGAATGGGTTCTCGCTTTGAATGATCTTCTCCGCATCTTCCATCTGACCGCCGTTTCCACCGGACGTGATCGAAGTAGCGACGAACTCGGTTCCCATCGGGGCTTCCTGTTCGTTCTGGAAATCGACCTTCAAATCGTTCACCCAGTTCTTATGAATGTCGCCCGTCAGCACGACCGGATTCGGAACTTTGCGGTCACGCATGAACTCGAGCAAGCGATTACGCGAGTGGCTATAGCCTGGCCACTGATCCATGCTGAATTTTTCGTCCTCACCCTCCTGGCGATCGACATGGGCCATCATGACTTGCTGGCCGAGGATGTTCCAGTTGCTGTGCGAAGCGATTAAGTCTCGCATCAGCCAATGTTCTTGGGTGTCGCCCAGCAGCGTCGCGAAACGATCTGCTTCCAATTCGTTGTAGGGCTTCAATCCGTCGCCGTTCGGCTGATCGGTGCGATACTGGCGGGTGTCCAGCATCTGGAAATTGGCCAGCTGACCGTAAGGAATGCGGCGATATAGCTTCATGTGCGGGCCCTGGGGCATACAGCGGCGGCGAAGCGGCATCATTTCGTAATAGGCTTGATAGGCGTTGGCACGTCGCAACAGAAAATTAGCCGGATCGATTCCTTTTTCTTCCGAGATATCGCCAGCACAGTTGTTGTCGAACTCGTGATCGTCCCACACGACTAACCAAGGACATCGCGCATGGGCCGCTTGTAGGTCGGGATCGGTTCGGTACAACGCGTACCGATTTCGGTAATCATCCAGCGATTCGATTTCAGGGCTGTTATGCCGCCGAACGCGATCAGCTTTCGGGGCATATTCGTAGATGTAATCGCCCAGGTGAAGTACTAAATCGAGCTCTTCCTTGGCCATGTGTCCTAGCGCTGTGAAGTAGCCCTGTTCCCAGTGCTGACACGAAGCGAACGCAAACCGCAATTCATCCTTGTCGGCATTGAACTTGGGTGTGGTACGTGCGCGACCGACCGGGCTGATTGCGTCGCCACATTGAAAGCGGTAGAAGTACCACTTGTCGGCCGGAAGTCCGTGGACTTCGACATGCACGCTATGTCCCAACTGCGGTGTGGCGAATGTCTTACCACTCTTAGCGATCGTGCTGAAGCTTTCGTCTTCCGAGAGCTCCCAGGTCACCTCGAAGATCTCGGCGGGCATCCCACCACCTTCGATTGGTTCTGGTGCCAAACGTGTCCACAACACAAAACCGTCGGGCAGGGGATCGCCACTGGCGACACCCAGAGTGAAGGGATCGTTTGAGAACGAGGCGTTCTTCTTCGCCGAGCCTTGCAAGCATTGACCGAACCAAGGAAGCAAGGCCAGCGAACCTGCCCCCAAGACAAATTGACGCCGATCGGCCAGAAACGTGGCAGCTGAGGAACGAAACATTTTCAGGAAGGACTCCGAAGGCAGGCTTCATTGCAAAGGAATAATCGATCCAAGCAGATTATCCCTTCCATCTAGCAGAGCCAATCAGGATGAGCGATTCACTTGCCGATCTCAACCATAACTTCACAAGAAAGTGGTAATCGAACCTGGGACAGGATGTTCGCATCCCCCATAAAGCCCAGAAACAACCTGATTTCGCTCCCCCATTGGGCCTGTTTTTCGAATTCAATTATCCTAGGGCGCGATACTCCCCCAAACGCACGTTTCGGTTATCATGACAGTTTGCCCGAAACTGGGCCGAAATTGACTTAAGCTCGTTCATAGCCGAAAGTTTCCAAGCCATGCAGTTCATCGAAATGACAGGCAGAGAGTTGATGGACGCTCTGCACGATGACGAATTAACTGCCGAAGATCTGCAGAAATCGCACATTACCGAGAATTCCATTGTCCGCATTAATCGCCAGGGGGATATCGAAGTCCGACGTCCTGAAGGCTGGGATATCGTGGGGGGTCTGATCGGGGATTATGAAAATCGGATTCTCAAAAGCTGCGGCCGTACCTGGGCGTAGGGTCCGATCCAGGGACGCACCGCGAGATGGTCGCATGCACGTTATTCCTATGAATCCTCGTCAACTGACTCGTCCCCTATCGCTAACACACGCACATTGCGTGGTTGCTTCGGTTGGTATGCATCGATTTTCCACATTACCGCCCAACGTTTGCGGAAAAGCTGGTAACTATCTGCTTCTTCCGACGCATATGATTTCATTGCGATTTGCTTAATTGGAGATTGAAAAGCTCGTGACTCCCGAGATGCTCAATTCGTTCACCCCTCCGTCCACGAACATCGTGGATCGTTTGCGTCATCGTGCCGAGCATCTGGGGTCGCAGGTTGCTTTCACCTTCCTGGTCGACGGGGAAGATGAAGAGATCAAGCTCACCTACGAGCAACTCGATCGCCGCTGCCAGGCGATCGCAGCCGAGCTTCAAGCCCGTGGTATGGAAGGGGAACGCGCGCTGTTGCTGTTCCCTCCTGGGCTCGACTTCATCGCGGCGTTCTTTGGCTGCTTATACGCCGGCGTGGTTGCAGTGCCGGCCTACCCACCGCGTCGTAACCGTAACATGGTCCGTATCCAGGCCATCGCCGACGACGCCCAAGCCAAGGTCGCTTTGACCATTGCCGACGTTTACGAACGCATGGTGCCCATGCTGGAAGAGACGCCCGGCCTGAAGACGATCGATTGGATCCGCATCGATCAAGTCGAAGAAAAGCTATCGGAGAAGTGGGATCAACCACGCCTCACCGCCGAGACGATGGCCTTCCTGCAGTACACATCCGGTTCGACCGGAACGCCCAAGGGGGTGATGTTGTCGCACGGCAACATGATGCACAACTCAGCCCTCATTTCATACGCCTTCGAACATACCCGCAGCGTGCGAGCTTGTTTCTGGCTGCCGATGTACCACGACATGGGTCTGATCGGCGGTGTGCTTCAGCCGATGCAAATTGGTCAGCCGAACGTGTTGATGTCCCCTATGGCGTTCCTGCAGCAACCGTATCGTTGGCTGCGTGCGATCTCGAAATATCAGTGCAATATCAGCGGTGGCCCGAACTTCGCTTACGAACTTTGCTGCCAGAAGATCACGCCTGAACAGCGCGAGAAGTTAGATCTCAGCAGTTGGGAACTGGCCTTCAACGGTGCAGAACCAGTCCGTCCCGAAACGCTCGATCGCTTCGCCAAGACTTTCGAGCCATGCGGATTCCGACGAGAAGCGTTCTATCCGTGTTATGGGATGGCTGAGGCTACGCTGATTATTTCCGGTGGCATGAAGAAAAGCCCGCCGGTGATCCAAGCGGTCGACGGTTACTCACTTGATCAACACCAAGTCGTCGACGCCGATCCCGACGACGACGGAGCCCGCGTGATCGTTGGCTGTGGGAACACGTTGCCCGACCAACGCATCTTGATTGTCGATCCTGATACGCTCGAACGGAAGCAACCGGACGAAGTAGGAGAAGTTTGGGTCTGCGGACCGAGCATCGCCAAAGGTTACTGGCGAAACGACGAAGCGACCGAGACCATCTTCCACGCTTACACTTCTGACACCAATGAAGGGCCTTTCCTTCGTACGGGTGACCTTGGCTTCATGAACAACGGCGAATTGTTCATTACCGGTCGCTTGAAAGACATGATCATCGTGCGGGGCGTCAATCGCTATCCGCAAGACATTGAACAAACCGTTACGCAGTGTCACGACCTAATGGAAGGAATGACGGCGGCAGCGGTGATGGCGGAAGTCGCCGATCGCGAACGCTTGATCATTGTCGCCGAGGCACCACGAGCCAAACGCAAAGAGCTCACCGATATCATCGCGGCAATTCGTCGTGAAGTGGCGATCGAACAAGAGATCTCAGTCGATGGCGTAGCGTTGATTCGACGCGGCTCGATCCCGAAGACTTCCAGCGGAAAAATCCAACGGCACGCGTGCAAAGAGCACTTTCTGACACACACCCTGCCGGTCCTCGAACGTTGGGTCGCGTGGGACGAAGTTCAAGTCTCGGAAGAGATTCAACGCGTCAAACTTCGCCGGGCTCAGTTGGAAGCTGCCCGAGCGGACGCCGAAGGTTTGGCCGTTTCCGATCCGATCGTCCGCCAACGAACCGTTCAGTTGGTGATCGATAAGATTCGCGAGATCGCTCGGGATCGCGCTCGCAACATCGAACCTGAAACCGACATCTTAGAACTCGATCTCGATTCGCTGGAACGAATGGAGATTATTGCTTCGATCGAAGACTTGTACGGGGCACGCTTCCCCGATGATGTGCTTCCCTCGATGCGTACGGTTGCCCAAGTCGCCGACTCGATCGAAATCTACCTGGCCACCGATGATTTGCGTCCTACGGTGCCGAGCGAGATCCCTCAGGAAATGTTCGGCTTCTCGGCGCTACCTGAGTATCGCCAGGTTCGGCAAATGGCCGATCAACTAGGAGAATTGGGGCTGCCCAATCCCTATTTCCAAGTGCTTGACGGTCCCACGTCGGCCACGGCGTCGGTCGAAGGCAAAGAAGTCATCAACTTTGCTGGCTACAACTATCTGGGCCTCGCTGAACATGCTGAAGTCAAACAGGCGGCAATCGAAGCAATCCACAAGCAGGGAACCAGCACGAGCGGAAGCAGGCTGATCTCGGGCGAACGCGAAATACATCGTGAGCTGGAAAGCGAACTCGCCAAGTTCATGCGGGTTGAAAGTTCGATGCTGATGTCAGGTGGTCACGCCGCCAATGAAACAACGATTGGCCATCTGCTACGAACGGGTGACCTGATTCTGCACGACTCGATGGCGCACAGCAGCATCATCACTGGGGCCAACCTTTCCGGAGCCCGTCGTCGCCCTTATCCGCATAACGATTGGCGGGAACTCGACGAGATACTGCACGACATCCGTAAGGACTATCGTCGCGTGCTGATCGTCGCCGAAGGTGTGTACGGCATGGAAGGGGACATGTGTCCTCTGCCCGAGTTGGTCGAGATCCGCAATCGCCATAAGACATGGCTGATGGTCAACGAAGCCCACTCGTTGGGTACCATCGGCAAGACTGGCCGCGGCGTGCACGAACATTTTGGAATTGATCCCAGCGAAATCGATATCTGGATCGGTACCCTCAGCAAAGCTTTGGGATCCAGTGGCGGATTCGTCGCTGGTAGTCACGACTTGATCGATTACTTGAAACACACCGCATCCGGTTTTGTTTACAGTGCCGGTTTGTCCCCTTCATCGACAGCAGCCGCTTTGGCAGCACTCAAGTTGATTGAAGCGAATCCTGAATGGATCGCCAAGCTGCATCAGAACTCGGAACTCGTTCGCGATCTGGCGAAGAAGGCGGGCTTGAACATTGGTGGTAGCGAGCTTTCGCCGGTTGTGCCGATCATCGTCGGCGATTCGATGATGACCATGATCCTGGCACAGAAGCTATTGGCCGACGGTGTCAACGCCCGTCCGCTGACTTATCCCGCGGTCGAAGAGTCGGCTGCTCGTTTGCGACTATTCGTGAATGCTCATCACACGAAAGATCAGATCCGTCAAACGATCAACAAGCTGGCCGCATTGTGGTCGAAGCTGCAAAGAGAAAACCACGCCAGCGCCGGCTAAGCAGATTGTTCGGTGTTTCTCCTTTTATGATTACTCGTTCTGCGCATAAAAAAAGCCTCGTCGATCATGACGAGGCTTTTTATTTTCATTCCGTGGAATTCGCAGGGGCTATCGGTTTAAGGTAACACCAAACGCGACGCCGGTGACCGCCATTTCCTGGCTGTCGAAGATGGCGATCGGGTCGCGACCAACACCCTTACCGAAGTACAACGTGTTCCACGATACGTCGATCGAGATCTCGCGGGTCAGGTGATAGGCAGCACCCAGGGCGAACTCACCACCGATCACGGCGTTCGAGTAGTCGCCGATGTCGCCGCGGTACACCCAGTTGTTACCGGCGAAGGCTCGCAGTTCGCTCTTCAAGGTCCATTGACCTCGGTGCGAGAAGACTCGGGTACCCACCTGTCCAAGCAGCATATTGTTCTGCATGAAGATGAATGGGTTGGTCTTGTCGTTGAACTGCGTGAATCGCAGACCGACCATTGGCTCCATCCAGAATCCTTCATAGAACTGGGGTAGACGCCAGGTGCGGTTTCCTTCGAAGCTGTTCAGGTCGCCTCGGTTCACCAAGTCGTAAGCGGGGCCATCGAGCCGCCATCCGCTAAACAACCATCCGCTATCCTCTTCGGTCATGAAACCGAAGTCGACGCGGTTGCCGTAGGTGGCATCGCCGTTGAAGCCGCCTTCAACGTTGTGCCCACGGCTGACATTCATGAACAATCGGTGATACTCGAAGAATATCCCGGTGTTCGGATCAATGGTGTCTTGACCGTACTGTTCGGTGATGGGGGGTGCGAACCACTGGAAATCATAGTTTTCCAGATTCACATCCGTAAACGGCTGCATGGCGGCGGGGTACACGGTGTCGTACTGTGCCTGCACGCTGGAAGCAGCCGCCAAATTGGCCACGATCACCAGAGTCCACAGTGCTTTACGATTACTCAACATGGTCCACTTCTACCTTGTGACTTCCACGGTAATGGTATGGACGACGCCACCTTAGCGATGGCGAAAGTTCCTGCGTTGCCGTTTGTATCGGAATGTCTGGGAGTACGAATTGAACCAGTTTGGCAAACTCTGCCGAAAATTCGTTCTAATCGGCAAATCTCAACATCCTAGCCCTCCAACCCCGCCTAAACTGCCGGAATCTCTTCCCAAACCGAATTCATTTGCCCCTCTTCAGTCGTTCCGCGTATATTTCGGGTAGGATAGTAACGTCCTGTTTCGCTAGCAATTGCCGAGGATTTTCCGATATGTCCGCCCGTTCCTTCCTGCTTGCCCTCCGTCCTCTCTGTGATCGCCGTTTGTGGATGCTGGTCCTTTCGATGCTGCTAGCGTCGGGAAGTCAAACCGAAGCAGCCGAGAAGAGCAACGGACCAGAATTCGTTCGCGTTAAAAAGAACGACTCCGGTCAGCCAGCCGCCCTGCAGACGGCAATTGCCCACTACCAGGCCAAAGATGGTAGCAAGCTGAAGGTCGATCTGATCGGCGCGGTCCACGTCGGAGAAGATTCGTACTACAAAGAATTGAACAAGCGATTCAAAGCCTACGACGCCGTGATGTACGAATTGGTCGCGCCTGAAGGGACACGGGTTCCAGCAGGCGGGGCAGGGCATAGTAGCCCGGTCAGCGGTTTGCAAAACGGGATGAAAGACATGCTGGAACTTGAATTCCAGCTAGAGAAGGTCGACTACTCCCCCGAGAACTTTATCCACGCCGATATGTCACCCGAAGAGTTCGCTAAGGATATGGAAGAGCGAGGCGATAGCATCCTGGGAATGTTTGCCCGAGCCATGGGTCAGGGCCTCGTTCAACAATCCAAGGGTGGCTCGACCGATGCCGCAATCATGATGGCGTTGTTCTCGTCCGATCGCGCGAAGAAGCTTCGCCGCGTGTTCGCCTCGCAAATCTCAGATATGGACAGCCAGATGCGGGCGATTGAAGGGAAGAACGGATCGACCATCATCAGCCAGCGAAACGCCAAGGCGTTCGAGGTCATGGGTCGCGAGATCAAGAACGGCAAAGAGAAGATTGCCGTTTTCTATGGAGCCGGCCATCTGGAAGATATGCACAAGCGATTGCTCGATGACTTTGGCATGGAACTCAAGTCGGTCGAGTACCTTGACGCGTGGGACCTCGACTAATCCATCGCCGAGTATTTCTCGCTTCCAACAAGCAATTACGACGTGCGGTCTGCCGAAATCGGAGAAGACCTCGCGTCTTTTTTTGTGCCCAACGATTACGCTAGCACGCCGTAGAACGTCACAGTCCCGAGCGAACGCGAATCTCGCAAAATGAAGAGCGAAAACTCGTTCGTCAAGCCGTTTACAAAACGTACTTGCTTCCTATACTTGGCATCACTTTTGTGCTGCCGCTCGGGGACACGCGGTAGCTTCGAGTCGAATCTAATCTGACGAGTGTCGCACGGATGGCCAAGTTCTCGATGAATCAAATGACCACACTTCGCTGGTCGTTTGAGCAAGACTGCTTTCGATACCGCGAAGCGGGCCTCTCGGCAATTCATGTCTGGCGAGACAAGATTCATGATTATGGCGAGGCCAAAGGAGCAATCCTCCTCGAAGAGCTCGGTCTCGAAGTCTCTGCCCTTAGTTGGGCTGGCGGATTCACTGGCAGCGATGGTCGCAACTTCAAGGACGCCCTCGAAGACGCCCGTCATGCGGTGGATCTTGCCCATGAACTTCATGCCGGCTGCTTGATCGTTTACAGCGGTGCCCGCGGTGGCCATATCAGCAAGCATGCTCAGCGTTTGTTCTCTGGTGCACTGGACGAGCTGATTCCGTACGCCGAAGCGCACGACGTGACGCTGGCCATCAAACCGATTCGTCACAAATACGGTTGCGATTGGACCCTCATCCGCCGCATGACCGACGCGTTGCAGCTGATCGACTTGATCGATTCTCCTCGCTTCAAGCTGGTGCTCGACCTTTACGAGTTCGGCGATCAGGCCGATGTCCTTGATAACCTTCATCTGTTGATTCCATACCTGGCCTTGGTGCAAGTTGGCGACCGCGGCTGCGAACCGCTCGAGGAACCGAATCGCTGCTTACTGGGCAATGGCCATCTAGCGCTCAACGAAACGATCACCAAGCTCGTACAACTTGGCTATCATGGACCGTTCGATATCGAACTCATGGGACGTGACGTGCAGAAGTTGGAATACGACGAAATGCTCTCGCACAGCATGGGTTATCTGCAAGCGATGAAGTGCTGAGCGTCAGCACTTCCTACCTCGCTACAGCGCAATCGCCCCAATCTCAATGACGTAGCCGATCTGAGAAATCCAACAGGCTGCTAGCGTTTGGCGGCAACTTCCAGACAGACCAGACGATCCTCGCCACGCACGTAAAGACGTCCATCCGAAAGGATCGGCGCGGCCCAGGCGGGCGGTTTCAGGAGATCGCGGCCATCATCGTCTTGGAGAGTGACTTTGGAAACCAGCCGATATTGCTTGGGGTCGGTCTGAATCAACATGAGCGAGCCATATTCGCTTAAGCAGATCAAGTGACCGTCGGCCGCCAGCAACGAGCAGCGTGCTAAGCCAGGTACCGACCACATCACTTTGCCGGTCTTCCACTGAATGCAGCGTAGCTCTGCTTCGTGAGGATGACGACCACTGCTGCCGTACAAATAACCATCTTGGTAGACGGCCGTGTTCCAGTGGGTCTCCATCGCATGATCGCGGCTTCGCAGTTCGTCCTTCCAAACGACTTCGTACCCGCCTGGCTTCACTTTCAACAACGTACTGCCAACGGCATAACACTCGGAGATGAAGACTTCGTCGCCGACGATCACGGGCGTGCTGGCATTCACGCTTTCCAGTTTCTTGGCTCGCCATGGATAATGGAAATCGATCTTGCCGTCGCGTGGGTCGAATCCGAGTAAGCCGCCTCGCAGGAAGGCGAAGCACCAGGGACGTCCATCAATCTCCGCCAAAGTTAAGCTGGCATAGCTGGCGAGCTCATCGGAGATTTTGTAGATCTCTTTGCCCGTCAATTTGTCGAGCGCTACGACGCCGCTACCATTGCCGTCAACGCGAGCGATGTCGTATGGGCCCAGCCCTTTGAACTCCTCCGGACTACCGCCGACCATGACCAACAATTTGTCTTCGAAAATGACCGGCGTGCTGCCAATGCCAAAAAAGTTCGGCACGACCATGTATTCCTGCGATAGATTTCGTTTCCAAAGAAGCTTCTTCTCGGGAATGCTCACGCAGTGCAGTTCTCCCTCAGCGCCGTATAGATAAACGCGATCTCCGTCGATAATCGGACTACAGCGCGGACCATTGTTGTAGCCCAAGTAATCGTCGTACTGCGTGGGATACTCGTACGTCCACAGTTCGTCCCCCGTTTTTGCATCCAGCACCACTAAGCGATTAACGTCGCCATAACGATCGAACTGATAAAACTTCCCTTCGCTGATCGAACCAATCCCATAGCCCGTTCCCAGCTTTCGTTGCCACAATTCTTTCGGGCCTCGCTGGGGCCATTGCTTTAGCAAGCCAGTTTCACTGGAGGTGCTGTTATGCCGCGGACCAAGAAAGGTCGGCCAATCTTCCGCCGCACTGGGAGAGTCCGTGATAAACAGCGTGAAAATCGTGGTGATCACGAGTCCGAGTGAGTGAACCCAAGTCGGCATGAAATAGTCCTGAGGATTGCGGTAGGTAGTGCTAGGCGAGGTTTCGTTTTATCCTGGCAGTATAGCTAACCCGATCGTTCGCTCCAAAACCGCGTCCTTAATCGCCAACCGATCGATTTCCTTTATGTCTTCATTCACCATCAACAATTCGATTCACATCCCCTGGAGCGAGCTGCAATTCTCGTATGCCCGCTCTGGCGGCCCAGGCGGCCAGCACGTCAACAAGACGAATACGAAGGCCATCTTGAAATGGGATGTGCGCCAAACGGAAGCGATCGGACCAGCCATCAAGCAGCGATTCGAGAAGCATTGGGGGGCCAGAATCAACAAAGAGGGCTGCGTGGTCATCAGCAGCGAAGAGAGCCGAGACCAGCGTAGTAACATGGAAGCCTGCTTGGCGAAGCTGAAGCAGATGCTGACCATCTCGGCTAAACGTCCCAAAGTCCGCGTTCCGACGAAGCCATCGCTTGGCTCGGTTCGGCGCAATGCCGAGAAAAAACGCCAGCGAAGTGAGCGAAAAAGCCAGCGTCGAGCGTCTAAAAATATCTCTCGCGACGATTAGGCTCCCAACACCCCCTCTACAGGGAGGACGGACCAAGATTGGCCGACCTTTCCCAGGAGCGCGGATGGCCTATAATCTGTTTGGACGACGCGAATTGCTTTACTTAGCATGGAATCTATGGCCTCCGAAGACCAGCACGAAGACATCGACCAAATCTTGAATTCCTGGACGTTCGAGCCTGGTCGGCTCACTGCCCGGCTCGTTACCGCTACAGACGGACGGGACGTTCTGCAGATGCGGATCGAAATGGGATTGCTGCAAATGGAAACCTCCGGTCGTCCCGACGGTGAGAAGCCATTTAACTTCGATTCGTACCTTGAGTACCTTCAGGCTCAGTACATCGCCGACGATTCGATCATGCTGACCGACGACGATTGCCTGGAAATCGATCGGGAATTCGTGCAGCTTTATCACCGCCGCATTTGTTGGCTGGCCCTCAGAGAATATGAAAAGGCAGTCCGCGATGCCGATCACACGTTGGCGTTGATGGACGTCTGTCGAGATCATTCAACCGACGAGGAATGGATCGACAGTCACGAGCATTTTCGCCCGTTTGTAATGTTCCACCGCATTCAAGCGAAAGCGCTGATTGAGCTGGAAAAGCACACCCCGGAACATGCGATCGAAGAATTGACTCAGGGTGTCGAGCAACTTCGCTCCGTGCATCAAGAATACGATCCAGAAAACGACTTCGATGAAGACGAACTTCACGTCCGTTTAATCGAACTTAGGGAAACCCTTCGTGAGCAGTTCGAAGTCGGCCAAACGTTGAACGAGCAACTAGCCGATGCCGTCGCGAATGAACGGTACGAACAAGCGGCCAAGCTCCGCGATCGGATCTCAAAGCGGGAAGATCCGCGTTAACCCCCCTGAAAGCTAAAATCAAACCACTCTTCTGCGCTGCTTTCTTCGCGATTGTCTTCCAAAAAACTTAAAACTTACCTAACACCTCCCGATTGTGTGATTTTGTTGCAATCGGTTTTCAAACTGGCTACAATTCGACAACATACCCTCGTCTGCCCCGAACATATCCCGGTATATCCCGCCTACATCGATTTAAGGAAACAGCATGTCTGACAAGACAACTCCCGCCTCCAACTCGAATATCGAGCGACGCAGCTTTTTGAAAAGCTCCGCCGCGTTGGGTACTGCCGCTGCCGTCGGCAGTCTGACACTTTCGCAAAGTGCCCACGCCGCTGGTAGCGACACCTTGAAGGTTGCTCTGATCGGTTGTGGTGGACGAGGTAACGGTGCCGCGGTCAATGCGACGAAGGGTGACGAGAACCTCAAAATCACCGTTTTGGCCGACATCTTCCCTGACAAGGTCCAGGCATCGAAGCGAATTCTCAGCCGCCAGTTGGGCGATCGCTTTGAAGTGTCCGATGAAAACTGCTTCAGCGGTTTTGATGCTTACAAAGATGTCATGGCAACCGACGTCGACGTCGTTCTGCTTTGCACAACGCCTCACTTCCGTCCGGCTCACTTGGAAGCCGCCATCGAAGCTGGCAAGCATGTCTTCTGTGAAAAGCCTGTCGCGATCGACGCGCCTGGTTGCCGCAAAGTTCTGGAAACCTGCAACAAGGCCAAGCAGAAGAATCTGAGCATCGTGAGCGGTCTGTGCTGGCGATACCATCCGTCGGTTCAAGCAACCGTCGAACAGATCAAGTCGGGTGCGATCGGCGATATCGTTTCGATTCAGGAAAACTACCTCGCCGGCACCCTCTGGCACCGAGGTCGTAAGCCTGATTGGACCGAAATGGAATACCAGATCCGCAACTGGTTGTACTTCACCTGGCTGTCGGGCGATCACATCGCCGAACAAGCCATTCACAGCCTCGATAAGGCTTTGTGGTGCATGGACGATCAGCCGCCGGCAGCTGCCTACGGCCTGGGTGGTCGCGAAGTTCGTACCGGTGAAGAATACGGTAACATCTTCGATCACCACGCCGTCATGTACGAATATGAAACCGGTCAGAAGGTGTTCCACTACACCCGTCAGATGGCTGGCTGCTTCAACCAAACCGAAGACTTCGTCATGGGGACCAAGGGTAACGCCAAGATCCTCGCCGGTGTTGTCGAAGGGATGAACAACTGGAAGTACGACGGTCCAGGCGGCGACATGTACGACCTGGAACACAAGGCGCTCTACGCCGGTATGCGTTCGGGTGACATCATCAACAATGGTGATTACATGACCAAGAGCACCATGATGGCCATCATGGGCCGCATGGCGACTTACACCGGTAAGAAGATCACTTGGGACGAAGCTTGGAATAGCCAGGAAGACCTGACTCCGAAGAGCTACGCTTGGGGTCCAGTCGAAATCCCGACTCCAATCGCCGTTCCTGGCCAAACCAAGTTGGTCTAATCGTACGAGCGATCCTAACGGATTACACTGGAGGCCAGGAACAACCCTGGCCTCCTTTCTTTTGCGCTCGTGACTTCTGACTTCTCCCCAACTCGAAACCACGTTATCGGCATTTCCGCCGTCTCTTTGGTACTAGCCGTGCTCGCCGGGCTCTTGCTGGTGTGGGGCGATCCACTCAGCATTTCCCTCACCGGCAGTTCGTTGAAGTTTGCCTTGGCGACCGTCCTGTGCACGCTCCCTCCAGCGATCGTCACAGCGTTGCTGCTATTTCGAACCAACATTGCAGGCCGTGGTACGCTGCAAACGTTGTTGGTCGTGTGGCTCTTTCTTCCGATCTACGTACACATCGCCGGCTGGAGGAATCTCTTCGGGCCACAAGGTTGGCTCGAAATTGCGAACCCGTTCGATCCCTCGGCTAATTTGATCGACGGGTGGACCGGTGTGATTTGGCTACACAGCCTCGCTGCATTTCCTTGGGCCGTACTTCTCACAGGCGTGGCGTTCGGTCGCGGGCCCGCCAGTTTGGAAGAGGACGCCCGGCTTGATGTTTCGCCGCTGATCGTGCTCGCACGTGTCACGCTTCGTCAAAGCTGGGATGCCATCTTGGTGGCGGCAGCTTGGATCGCGATTGCCGTATTTGGTGAAATGAGTATCGCCAGTGTCTGCAATGTACGAACCTATGCCGAGGTCGTCTTCACTGGGATTCCGCTCGGACAATCGACCAGCGAAACCGGGCTCACGATTGCTCCCGGGGCCATGGTGATCGTTGGACTGGTTTTGCTTGCCGCTTGGGTCGCAGAAGCGATGCGGCCTCGCGGACAGGAAGTTGCGACGCGTCGGCCAACGCCATTGCCGCTAGGCCGGCAGAGGTGGCTCTGGACGTTGTTAGTTTGGCTTCTATTTCTAGCTGCGTTGGGCCCGCCGATCGTCGGTTTGATCTACAAAGTTGGCATCACTATTGATCAGGTGAATGGCGAATTTATTCGCGGGTGGTCGCTCGGCAAAGCCGTGCAGCTGACTCTCAGCAGCGTTACGGTATACGCCCCTGAACTCAAGTGGACGTTAGCAATTGGCGGCGCGGTTGCATTCGTGACGACGATTATCGCCTTGTTACTTAGCGACTGGGCGACACGTAGCCGCTTCGGTGCCTGGTTCGTAACACTCTTCTGTGCGGCCCTCTTCGCGTTGCCGGGGCCTATCGTCGGCCTTTCGATTGCTTGGGGTACCAATCGCCCCTGGTTGGCCTGGCTAGCTCCGCTAATCGACCGCAGCATCTTTGCCCCGGTGCTGGCAATCTTGACGATTACCCTGCCGATCGTAACGTTCTATTACTGGCATGCGTTCGCTTCACAGCGTCAATTGCACGAGATGGCTGCGATCGATGGTAGCAACTGGTGGCGAACCTGGACACGCGTTATCTTGCCAGGCAACGTCAGCTCGATTGCCGCCGGGACATTAATGGCCTACGTTCTGGGTTGTAACGACGTCGCGGCATCGGTGTTGGTGCTGCCGGCAGGGATCGATACGATCTCGCGTCGAATCTTCGGCCTCCTGCATTTCGGCGGCGAGGACAACGTGGCTGGCATTTTGCTGATGAACCTGATCGTAGTTGCCATCTTGGCGACGTTGATTCGTTACCTGGCGGGTCGTAGCGATTTTAGCGATTCGCTGCCGTAATCAGGCACCACGTACTATACTGCGAGTGTCCCCCTACGCCTGAAAACGAAGAGGAAAGCACGATGCGATTTGTCCCGATCTTGGTAGCTTCGATTTGCCTGCTTGCTGCATCCGCGGCATGCGCCGACGAAATTACGTTCGAGCGTGATGGGCAGCAGATCAATCTCAGCGGCCAAGTCATCGCCACGCACGAAGCAGGCATCGTCCTGCACACGCCTGATGGAAAGATGTGGCCGATCCAGCAAGACGAGATCACCAACCGCAAAAGAACAACGGATCCCTTTCGACTGCAAACGAAGCAGGAACTGATTGAAACAGTCCTGTCCGAGATGCCGCCAGGCTCGCAAGTTTACGAAACGGCTCATTACCTGGTCGCATACAATACATCACGACCCTACGCGCAGTGGGTGGCCGGCATGCTCGAGCGGCTTCATCGTGGCTTCACTTCATATTGGTCGCAGCGAGGCGTCACGATCCACGAACCAAAGCAGCCGCTCGTTGCGCTCGTGTTCGACAATCAAGACAACTTTGCGAACTACGCCCAAGCCGAACTTGGCGATGCCGCAAAAAGTGTGATTGGTTTCTACAGCATGCACACGAACTACGTGGTCATGTTCGATCTAACAGGCGGAGCAGGCGACTCACGCCGTAATCTGGGCATCCGCGATATTCAGCGGTTCATGTCGCGGCCCGACTTTCAGTGGAGCCTCGCCACAATCGTCCACGAAGCAACGCACCAACTGGCCTTCAACTCGGGAGTGCAGCAGCGCTTCGCCGACGTGCCTCTTTGGTTCAGCGAGGGACTTGCGATCTACTTTGAAACACCCGACGTTTCCAGCAGCCGCGGTTGGCGGGGCATCGGCCAGATTAGCAAACCACGCTTAGGTCAGTTTCAAAAAGCAGCACGTGGCGGACAACCTTTTCTGCCAGACTTGCTGAGTAACGACGACTCCCTTCGCAAAGCAGCTACTGCGCTCGATCGCTATTCCCAAGCTTGGGCGGTGACCTATTTCCTTCAGAAGCGAATGCCAGACGAGTACGATGCCTATCTCACCGAGCTCTCGCAAATCGCTCCCTTAAACGATCCGCCTGAGGGAGCACGCATCAAGATGTTTCAGAAGCATTTCGGGGCCGACCTGCTGCAATTGGAAAGTGAAGTCCGCGAGATGATGTCGGGCCTGCGGCCGTAACCAGTGCTATTAACCGTCTGCCAGTCTCTTACGAATGCTTTCCAGTTGTTCCTTGGCGACCTCAACTTCAACCTTCGCAATGTCCACATTTGCCTGCTCGTGGGCAATTTGGATTTCACTCTCGATAGAGTTGGCTTCTGCCTTGCGCAAGCTGGCTTTGGCAACGTCGGCTTCTAATTGATAGTTTGCCGTCTCTAGATCCGACTGCACAGCTTGTTGGGCTAGTTTCTCCGCATGCTTGAGCTGCACTTCCTTCAAGTCGTGTCGCAATCGCATTTCCCCGACATGCAGCTTGGTGACTTCACTTCTTAACTTCGCGATCCGCAAATTCGCTTCCGCTTTGGTTAGCTCAAATTCCTGGATCTGCAAATGATGAACAGCAAGAATCTCTTGCTGCCGAAGATCTGCGTTCGCGGCAACCTCTTTCTGGCTCTTGATCTCTTTCAGCATGATTTCGATGCGTAATCGTTCCGCTTTCGCGCGGGAAACGTCTCGACTCGAACCTCGTGCTACTTCCAGCAATTGAACCGCAATCTCTTCATCCAACTTGGCGGCCTCAACATATTTTTCGAGGATCGCGACGCGTTCTTCTTTCGAATTGCTTTGTTCCAACTGAGCTTCGTAAAGCGTGCGTTGTGCTTCCCACACTTCGTGGTACGGAACGGTTGAGTTTTGGTACAAAGTGCGAGCTTGCTCGACGGCTTGGCTCAACACTTCAATCCGCTCTGCTTGTAACTCACTTAAACTCATCTCTTCGGCTGCTTGCTGGGCGAACGCAGAAGCAGCAAATGAGGGCAAGAGTAAAGTAACCGCCAATAAGGCGACATCAATTCTCCGCGGGAACATAAGAAAACTCCTGAGCAGGAAGGGGAGTCGTTGGCAGAAAACTCGCATCTCCCGCCGGTTATACCACCACCCTCAAGCTAGGGGAAACAATTTCGCAGGCTCATTATTCGACTTGTCCTTCGTCCTCGTACGACTCGGTCGATACCCAGCACAGCCCAATCAAAACCACGGCAGTGATCACAGCAATAATCTGCACAGGCATAACAACATCGATCATGGCTTCCCTCCGGTAAGCTCGTGGTAATTCAACAAACGTGTACCAGAAGGATACGAGGCAGCCCTGAACCCAAGCTGAAGCGAAGATGAAATCGACTTCATCTCAGTTAGAAACTTCGCCAGCCAAAACATCTCCCGCTTGACGCGTAAGCACTTGCTTACCTATATTAATCGCATCATGAATACACAAACGCCAGAACCTGACGTGTTTACTGCAGTCAGCCATCCGGTGCGTCGCCAAATCCTCGATCTTCTAAGCACGGGGGACGCGCCCGTTAAAGTGATCGCTGGGCACTTCGAGATGAGCCGTCCGGCGGTGTCTCAGCACCTTCGCATCTTGCTCGATGCCGGCCTGGTAACGGAAGAGCGGCACGGGCGAGAGCGGCGTTATCACCTTTTGCCTGATCGTTTGATCCCGATCCGAGAATGGCTGACCCACTACGAGAAGTTCTGGGATCACCATCTCGAGCGGCTCCAGCAGCATCTGCTGAAAGGAAAGAAGAAATCGTGAGCGAGAGTATCCGCCGAGAGCTACACCTGCCGCAGCCGCCCGAGGAAGTTTGGGACGCCATCGCGAATCGCGAGTCACTCGCCGATTGGATGTACCCGAACACCTTTGAGCCGATTGTGGGACATCACTTCAACTTCCATGTACCTCCCAATCCGAAAGTCGGTTTCGAGGGGATTGTGGTGCGCTGCGAAGTACTGACCTGCGAACCACCCAAGCATTTGGAGTTTTCCTGGTCAGCGTTAAACCTGATCGGCACCACGGTTCGCTTCTTGCTTGAGCCGGCAGGGGAGGGAACGTTATTACGCTTCGAGCATGCCGGGTTCGACCTTACTCAGCCGGGCGTGGAGCAAGCATTCAAAGGAGCCAACTTTGGGTGGGGCAAGATGCTAGAAAAGCTTGCCACGATTATTGCCGACTCGTCGACCGATCATTCCTGATTGCCTTCAGCAGAAATCCAACCATGAACATCTTACTTTGGGTCTTACAAGTCCTGCTCGCGCTGCATACGGTCATGGGGGCCGTGTGGAAATTCTCGCACTCCGCCGAACAGACAATGCCTTCGCTGAAAGCTATTCCACAGCCGGTTTGGCTGGGCATGAGCGGGCTGGAAATCGCAGTTGGCGTATGCCTGATTGTGCCAGGGGTTTCCAAATCGCTTGGCTTCCTGACACCAATCGCCGCACTGGTTATCGTGGCCGAGATGCTGCTGTTCACCGGGCTTCATTTCGCCGCCGGCGAAACGAGTTTCGGCCCGGTGATCTATTGGTTAGTCGTTGCCGCGATCTGTGGCTTTATCGCGTACGGGCGTTTTGTTCTCAGCCCGTTCTAAAAGATGTTTCGGTTAGCTTCCGGCAACCGGTACCAACTCGTCAGCGCACTCGAATTCAGGATGAAATTCGTCAATTAGATATCGCAACTTTGTGTAAGCCGAGATCGATTGTTCAGGCGTGAGTGGCTGTTCCGAAAGCAGCAACGCTTCGATCTTTTCAACGACCAACTTGGCATGTTCCGACTTGGCTGGTGTCGACAAACTCGTTGCTAAGAATGAGACACGCGCGTCGCGGCTTTGTACCTGACGGTGCAATTCAAAAATCGCCCAGTGCGTATCGAGTTCGCTGACTTCGGGGAATTTCATAACACCGAGTTCGTGGGCAATCTTCTTCAACGCTTGCTCAAATCGATTCTTTGGCATGAATGCCTATTCCTTTCGTGCCGTCTCTGGGCTTTTAAGCGTGCATGTGTGTAAACAAGCCCCGCTGTTGCCGGAAGAATAGGGTCCTAATCATTCGTGCGCGTGCAGAAAAACGCAGAGTTTCAGCAAATCTTGAAAAAGCACTCTACAGCGTGCAGGCTGCATTCCACCCGAGGGGGGAATACGGTTTTTCCCGTACAATACCCAATGCAGCAATAACACAATTTGCCTGAGATCAGCGACAGACAATAACGATGTCGAACGAGCAGACACGACATGAAAAAGCCCGCGTGCAACCGTTTGACATCTCGAAATCGATGCCATCGGCTGTCACGCGAGCGTGAAGTTAGATCGTATCTAGACGGAAAGGAGCGGCAGCTACTTCGATTCCGTGATCCGGAACAGATGGTCCGAGGTGCGAATGACGAGGTTGCCATCCAGGAAGATGGGCGAGGCCATGATTCGTTCGCCCAAATCATTTTCGGCCAGCACTTCGTACTTATCTCCCGGCTTGATCACGGTAGTCATGCCGGACTCGCTGCAGAAATAGATCCGCCCGTCGGCATAGGTTGGCGAGGCCGCGTAGTTGCCGCCAAGCCGGCTCGTCCAGACATCGTGGCCAGTCTCTGGATCGACACACGTGGCAACCCCGCGGTCACTGACCATGTAAATCAGTCCATCGACAAAGATCGGCGAAGGCGTTGTCGGCACCTGACGGCTGAAGGTCCATTCGATGTGCGAATTCGAAACGTCTCCTTCGCCATCGGTTCGCACGGCCATCAACTGCGGACGCATAAACCCAGTGCAGATGTAAACCGTGCCGTCATGATGGATCGGCCGCGGCACGTTCGAGAACCCGCTGCCGTGATCGACACGCCAGATCTCTTTGCCGGTTTCAGGCTCGTAAGCACAAACCCATTGCGCCCCGGGAATCACCAACTGGGTCTTGCCAGCCACCTCGATCACCAGTGGCGTCGCGTACGCTTTGCGTTGATCACCATCTTCCGCCCGGAACGGGGGACGTGGCGTCTTCCAAACGGTCTTGCCGGTCTTCTTATCGACGGCGGTAATGTACTGCTCGAACACCCCGTCGCAGGTCAGCACCAACAAGTCCCCCACCAAAACGGGCGAACTCCCAGGACCGACGTTGTATTCCAGGTCGTTTTCTTCGTTTCGCCAGACCACTTCGCCACTTTCGGTATCGACGCAGCATGCACCGTATGTCCCGAAATAGCAGTACAGAAACTTGCCGTCCGCCACCGGCGTGGGCGATGCGTACGAATTGGTCAAATGGACCGTTAGCGGGTCGTCGACATCAAACAGGTCAACCGTATTCAACAACTCGCCAGTCTTGTAATCGACCTGAATCGCTTGCAGTTTGACCGATGACGCCAGGTTCGATTGATTGCGAGCAAACGGCTTGGCATCCTTCAAGCGTTCGTTCTTTTCCTCTTCGCTGAGATAATTGACCAGCGCGGTCGTCACCCAAATCGAATCGCCCACCATGACCGGCGAAGACCAGCCCTTGCCAGGGATCGCCGTCTTCCAGGCAACGTTTTCGGTGGTGCTCCAGTTGAGCGGAACATTCTTGGCTTCCGTGATACCGTCGCCGTTGGGGCCACGGAATTGTGGCCAGCTTTCGGCGTTAGCAAGGGAAACAAACAGTCCGAGCACAATCAGCGAGCAAGTGGCGCCGAGTCGGGTCATGAGCGATAACCTAAGTCGTGGAAGGGTAGGACGAACGGGGCAGGAAAACGAAGCAGGGCAGGGTGGTCACTAATCGTGTAACGGCTAACCAAGATGACAGCCACCGCCGCCACATTGTGGCAGTCCACAGCCGCCGCCACTTGGTGCTGGGCCGCAGATTGGCAAATCGCTGGAACGTCCGCCGGTATGCGCAGCCGGAACACTCCATGCCTTCTCTAACTTGACGCTACCGCACTGCGGGCACTTGGGCTTGTCGTTGCCACGTACCAACAATTCGAATTGAGACTGGCAGCCTTGGCATGTGTATTCAAACAGTGGCATCGGTTCACCTGAGACGTAAATCGGTTACAGTCGAAATAGACGACTAATATTGTAAATCATACCCCAGGAAACTGCACCCATGACTTCCAGGCCTCCCCTCAGCCGAGAACAATCGCGTGCCGTCGACCAATTAGCTGCCGATAAATACCACATACCCGGTGTAATCCTGATGGAAAACGCCGGTCGTGGCTGCGCCGAGTTGCTCATCGCTCAGGCCCCCAAACAGGTCTTAATCGCGTGTGGCCCGGGAAATAACGGAGGAGACGGTTATGTGATTGCCCGTCACTTAAACCTGGCCGGCGTCGCGGTAAAGATCGCCCGATTTTGCCCACGCGAACGGATTCAGGGAGACGCCCTAATTAACTTCCGCATTCTGGAAGCGACCGACATCGAAATAATCGACTGCTCGAATGAGCCTCTTTCCGCTCCATTTCGCGAGGCTGTTGCGAATGCCGATTGGGTTGTCGACGCACTGCTGGGAACTGGCGTCACTTCGGCCCCGCGCCAGCCGATCGCCTCGGCCATCCGCGAGATCAACACCTCAACCGCCCGCACGTTGGCAATCGACATTCCCAGCGGTCTTGATTGCGACACGGGACAGCCCAACGATCCGACCATCGAAGCCAACTTCACCGCAACCTTCGTCACGCCCAAGCCAGGCTACGAGAAAGATTCCGCACGGCCGTATATCGGTGAACTGCATATCATCGATATCGGGACCCCACGGAAGTTGCTCGAGGAAGTGCTAGGTCGCTAAATCTATCGAACCCACAGGGCGCCCGGCCACCGGCCAGAAAATTTCTTCTCTAGCCTGGGCAACACCTTGCGCTGGCAGGCAGGAAAAAATGAGTTGCTAAGTTGACACGATCTCTGGATAAACGAAGCCACAAATCAACATTTCATGCGGTGCCAGCACTCGTTCCGATTTCATGTCCGATACGTATCTCCAACTCGCTGCCGAACTCGACGCGTACACCGCAGGCGTTTTGCCGCCGCTGCGTCGGTCGAAGCCTCCAACAGGAGACGAGATCAAGCATTCGGTCCGCGAGCTGATCTCGCATGTCGATCAAACGTTGGTCGACGTGTCGGGACGTTTACGAGCATTGGACGCTTCGCTGAAAGAAAAACAGTTTAAACAAACGGGCAACGATCACCCCCTACCCCCGCAAACACCGAAAGAGATTCTTGACGACATCCAGCTGTGCGTTACCCGACCGGTCACGCGTAGCAAGTTCTCCTGGTCGAGAATCGGCAATCGGCTGCGCCGGATGATCCGGCGTGTGAACGACGAACAGGAAGATGCCCGCCACGAGAAAGATCGCCGCCAACGTTATCAAGCACAACGCGAGCAGGAAGAGAAAGATCTCTGGTCGTGGCGCCCGCCAGGCCCAACACCGCGGCCCAAACGACGTCGCTCGCATTCCCCTCCACAAGTGAACCTCGAGACGCCGAATGATTTGGCCGAAGGAATCAGCCCTTCAATCAACCTGGCCGAAGCAGAAAATCTGTGTGCCTCGGGCATCCTAACCGGGTCTTCGAAAAGTGCGACCCACCAGTCCAGCGATGTGATCGAAACCAACGATCACCAATGTCCCACGTCGGAAGACACGGACCAGAGGCCCGGGGCGGACGATTGTGAACCTGTGTTTGACAAGCCGTCGGCTGTACGAATCGAAACAACCAAACCATCCTTAGCGCAGGAAAAAGCCCACGCGAACGCGGGCTTTTCAACTTCGGAAGACTCGATCGAGGACCGCTTAGTAGTTATCGGTCCCGAGCAATTTTTCTTCGACTTTGTCGGCCTGCCAGGCGATTGCAGTCAGGGTCTTGGTGACTTCCAACTGATCGACGGCATCGGCCAATTGGTTGGCCCGGACGGTGATGATTTCGCCGGCGTCACCTTTTTCGACCGCGAACGCACCATGGATCATCTTGGTGTTGTAACGCAACAAGGCCATAGCGTTTCGTTCGTTGGCTGGCCCGCAGAAGCTGTGGTAGACGACCAGTTCGTTTCCGTCGTCATCCTTTTGCCCGAACGTGACGTGCACGTTTTGCTTCCGCAAAGCACTCACGGGAACATTAATTACCCACTCATCGGCCGAGCTTTCAGTCAATGGCCAACTGCTGACTTGGGCCACGTTCTTGATGATGTCCTTGGCACTCATCGCCGGGACCGGGGCGGCGGTTCCTCCTTGCAGGTCGTCAAAGCTCATCGAGCCTCCCATCGGAGCAACCGGTGCCGGGCCTGTCGGTGCTCCCATCGGCTGCCCGCCGGGTCCACCTTGCGGCGGCGTCCCTGGTTGCTGATACCCCTGCATGGCAGCGTTCATCATGCCGGGCATCATCATTCCGAAACCAGCGCCCATACCCATTTGCATGGCTCCTGCCCCGGCGCCACCTCCGTCGCCGCCGTTTTCGGCCATCTTGCTCATGCTGTTGGCGGCTTGGTACATGGTAAATGCTCGCAGGTCGCCAATCGCGCCCATGCTGCTGCGGGCATCGATCGCTTTCTGCACTTCATCTGGGGGCGTGATCGCGTTGATGAAGAAGTCGACCAATTCCAAACCGTACTTGGCGAAATCGTCCGCCACTTTGAAGCGTGTGCCCGAGGCGATCTCGTCGAACTTGCTTGGCAAATCCAACATGCTGATCTGCGAGGTGCCCAACAAATCGGTCAGCCGCGACACGATCAGGTCTTTCAAATAAGCACTGACCTGGTCGGTGGTGAACTTGCCTTGGGTGCCAACAATGGTGTTCAGCATCAACGGGGCATCGACCACGCGGAACGAAAACTTGCCGAAGCTCCGCAGGCGGATCATACCGAAATCTTTGTCACGGATCGTGATCGGCTGACGTGTGCCCCATTTCTGATCCAGGAAGGTCTGCTTACCGAAGTAATAGACCGACGCCTGAAATGGAGATTTCTCCCACGGAATCGTCAGGATGCTGGTGATGATGGGAATGTTCTGGGTCTGCAGGGTATAGCGCCCTGGACCGAACGAATCCATCGCCTTGCCGTCCATAAAGAAGACGGCCTCCTGATTCTGCTGCACAATGAGCTGAGCCCCATACTTAATGGCGGCCGAGCCTTCCGGTGGCATGCGATGCACGATGGAGCGATTGGAGTTATCGAAGAACTGAATAACTTCCAGTTGCAAGCTCATCAGGTTTCTCTCTTTCTATACAATTACGATGTGGTCGATGACGAGTGTGTTGAAATTGGGCCTGGGGGACATCCGTTAGCTCGCGTCCGGTCCCGCGGCGACCCCTTTGAGTAGATTCTCGCGGTGGTCGATCTTGCCGAGCAGGCCGTCAATTTTGGCGGTGATTTCCGGAACGACTTGAGCCGGCGTCAGTGATGAAGTTCCGAGTCCTTGGATTTCCGTCGCCAACGCATCGACTTGCTGGACCAGCGCCAAGTCATGCTCGTAGATGTCGGTCAGCAACCCTTCGTCAACTTGAACGAAGTCGAAGAATCCGCTGTATCCTGGCATCTGGGCCCGTAATCGATTGATGGCCATATCGAGCCGGCTTCGCAGGCGTTCGAGCATCGGCAACTGATCTAGGGCCCCCAGGCCAACCAGCGTCTGGCCATACTCATCGAGCCCTTTCTTCGACTTCTGCAATTGGTCGGCCAGAAAGGTTCGTGTCATGCTATCACTCTCGCGACGGTATTCGCGGGCCAGATAGCCGGAAAAGCCAGGAATATACTGAAGAATCGATTCAACCAGTCCGCGATTCTTGGCATGCTCTTGAGGGTCGATCACCGGAGGCCTCCCGTGGGGCTGAAGTAAGGTCCGAAAAGGTGGCACAGGGCCGCGGCAAACTGCTGGCACCGCCAGGAAATAAATGTGAGCCGCCGCAAGTGTTTCGTACAAACTAGCTCGATCTTGCCGATAAAGCCTATTAGGGCATGCGGCTGGGACGCCGAGAAATCGGAGTTCTGTCTCGCTAAGTGCCTACCATATCAGTTTTTCCGGCAAAGGAAAAACATTCCCGGGCAAGTTTTTAACGGCGAGATACTGGACCTAAAAATCGAACACAAATCCGCCTGGATCCCAGCCTCGGTTTTTGGTAGCGTCTGCCCGCTTCAGTGGCCAAAGTCTCGTTGTGGTAGCAAGTTGGACGGAATTCATGGACCATAAGTCCACGCTTCGCGGAATGTACCTTGTTTTGCTCCTCGGTTTCGCCGGGTGTGCGTCCAATGGCGCCATCGTCGATCCCCTTATCTACTGGGATAAGGACGACCCGGAGATACTCGCAAAATACGGCCCCACCCCCACGCAGCGGATCCAATCGCTTGATAGTGTGGCCAATCGGGCCAGCGGCCTTTCGCAGGCCGATCGGACGCGGCATTCGACCAATATCTCGAAGGAACTGGCCGAGGAATCGAACTCGGTTATTCGCGTTCACATGGTGCGTGCCCTGGCCAAGCTGAATACGCCAGAAGCATTTGCCGGGCTGAAGTCTTCCCTGTACGACAGTGATGAAGCCGTTCGTCGTGAAGCCGTGACCGCGATGGGGGTCACCAAGAATCCGGAAGCGGTGGCCTTGCTAGGCGACGTCCTTATCCGCGACCGCGATTATGATGTTCGCCTGTCGGCCGCGAAGTCGCTCGGTGAATTCAGCAGCGGTGCTGCCCATGAAGCGCTAGTACCAGCACTCGATGCACGCGACCCAGCCATGCGATTTGCGGCAATCGAATCGCTCCGCAAAAGCAGCAAGGTCGACTATCAAGGGGACACAGCCAAATGGCGCGAATTCGCCCAAGGGGGAAATCCTGAACCTCCCACCACCTCGATTGCTGAACAGCTCATCCCTAGCTTCCTGCGGTAAGTGGTAATGCCGACCGAACCGTGACAAGTTGGTACGGTCGTTCGGGTCCGCGCAAAGATACGCAACATTCTTCAAGTTACGGATTCCCACCTTGCGACGATCGACTTGTCCCAAGGGGTTACGCAAAAACTTGGAACGCCCTTGGTTTCATTTCAGTAAGACCACTAACGATGCCGTTTGCTATTAGCGTGGCGTCCCGTATACACTGAAGATTAGAAACGGAACTGCATGAACCTCTTGCCCACAACGCGGGATCAAAACATCCCCTCGATTCCGCGGAAGAGGTCCCACCTACTCGTGCAATTCGCCCCACGTTTCTTATCTGACGATTCGAACGATCTCACGCAGCCGAACGACCCATCCGGCAAGCTGCTCAGGTACTAAAGATTTAGACGAATGCAAAGACGGACTCAAATCCTCCTCGGCGCAATCGCGTTCTGGAGCTGGACAACACTCAGCGGCTCGACGGTCTTCGCTCAAGACGTGATCATCGCGCCGATCTTGAATCCAGCAAACGAATCGCTGCTGGAACCGCCTGCCCCGCAAGCCCACGAACCGATGATTCGCGTGGCGGCGGTCCCCAAAGATCCGTTTAAACCTACCCCTCCGGCGGAAGACAAAGTCGTCGGCCTGGTCATCAGGGACGCCAACGGCGAAGAGCTCGAGGACAGCACCGAGAAAAAATCGGACGTCCCGGCCAAAGCAATCGAACTTCCTGCTAGCGCGCTCGAGCCGATGACCGTGGCGGACGAAGCGCCAATCGAAGAGCAGCCCGCCGAGTTGATGGAAGACGAGACCGCCAAACCCATCAACGACAATGGATCGGAAGAAAAGCAATCCGCCAAGAGCGAGGCGTCGGACGATGAAACCCTGGTCAACAAGCCAGAGATTCAACCGATTCCGGAAGCACCTTTGCCACGTTCGGTCCAAGCCCTGAAGCCTCGCATCGAGCGGGTTCTCGATTTTTACTACCAATATCAAATGACCGATGCCGGCAAGCATGACGTCTGGGAAACGATGCACGGTTTCCTGCCGTTCGGCGTCGACTCGCAAATCCGGACTCCGGAATATCGACAACCGGTCAACGCGATCGGTTGGATCTGTTGGAACAAACCTTGCCGTGGACATCGCCTGTTCGAGGTCAAAAATGGTCAGCTAATTCCACGCCAGGGGCCACGCGTCCAAGGGCACCATGGCCAATTCCTGGCCATGCTCGCTCAAAGCTACGTCCCAGCCAGCTTCGAGATCCAAGCAGGCGGCCAGAAATTCACGGTCCAAGACATCATCGAGTTCGAGAAGGCAACCTGTATTCCTAAGTCGGAACTGACCTTCAAGCTGATCTCGCTGAGTCACTACCTGCCAGCCGATGCTACGTGGAAATCGCGTGACGGCCAGGAATGGAGCCTGCAGCGTTTGTTGGAAGAAGAGATCCAGCAGAAAGTCGTGGGGGCCGCATGTGGCGGAACCCATCGCCTGACCGGCATTGCGTTCGCCCTCGCCGCACGGAAAGAGGCAGGCCTGCCGATGGACGGTATTTGGGCCAAAGCCGAGGAATACATCCAAGATTACCACACACATACATTCCGACTGCAAAACCCGGACGGCAGCTTCAGCACAGAATGGTTTGAACAACGGGGCGTGGAACGCGATGTCGATCGTCGGCTGCAAACGACCGGCCACATCCTGGAATTCCTGATTCTATCGCTGCCGCCAGAGGAATTAACCTCGCCCAAGATCGTGAACGCAGTGAACTACCTGACGACGATCATGGAGCGAAATTCACGGCATGAATGGAGCATCGGGCCGAAAGGCCATGCCCTGCATGCGTTGGTCCTGTACGATCAAATCGTCTTCGGTACCAAGCCTGGAAGCCGGACCGCCGAGATCGTGCAAACGTCGCACGATTAAGCTTTCCCGTGAATCGCAAAAAATTGCGTTCACGAAGCGCGGAAATCGCTGGGCGGCGCTTGTCAGTCTCAGCGATCTGGCCTACGATTATCGGCACGCGCGCTACGGTCGGTCGGATTATTGACACCTGCGCTAGGACAGCAAATTAGGGCTCTGAGCAGAAGCCCCGGAATTCATCACGACACCAACCACGAAGCTCTGAATTCCGTGCGCAGCCATCAATAACCTCTGGGAATGAAACTCCGCCGAGGATGAAATATCAAAAGCTTTCGAGTCAGTTCAACGAGTTCTTCAAGCTCGCGATTCAAATGCTCGAAGTCGCGGAGGCTGATGCTGTCCTGATATTCATCGACGGCACGCCTGAGTGGGACAAACTCAAGTCGATCGCCGAAGGGCATAAAGTCATTGTCGCCGCCGATCGGGATGAGTTCCTGGAAGGAATCGAACACACCGAACTATTGGGTGTCGTCGTCGATCTGGAAGAGAGCCCGATCCTGGAAAAGCTGATGCACGCGTTGGTCGAAGCCGTCGCCAATGATCAGATTTCCACGGGGGCGAAAGTAGTCGCTCTGTACAGCGGCTTCGATGAAGAACGGATCGATACGATCAGCTTCATCCGCCTCGACGAACGCCTGGGCCGATTGACCTCGCGCGATCTGCGTAAGCTGGAAACAAGTGTCCCGTTAGAAACACTGAAGATGGTTGTCGACTTGGCGGTCGAAATCGGCCGTGAAGGGCGCGAAGGAAAGCCCGTGGGAACCTGTTTCGTCGTGGGAGATCATCGCAAGGTCTTATCGAACAGTGCTCCGGCAGGCTTTGACCCACTGAAGGGCTACCCGAAGAAAGAACGCAACATCAGCGATCGCAGCGTCCGCGAGAACTTGAAAGAGATCGCCCAACTCGACGGAGCGATTGTCGTGAATGCCGACGGCACCGTTGAGGCCGGAGGACGGATGCTTGACGTCGCCTCGGCCAGTGTCACGCTCAGCAAAGGGCTTGGTGCCCGCCACTGGGCCGCCGCGGCGATCAGCAAGAAGACCAAGGCCATTGCGATCGCCGTAAGTGAGTCGAACGGGACGGTACGGCTTTTCCAAGGGGGCGAAGTTGTCCTCCGAATCGAGCCTTCTCGCCGTGCGATGAAGTGGAAAGACCTCGACTTCGATAACAACCAAAACGCGATTGATTAGCTCGCGACGAGGCTGGTCGAGCCGCTGGCTCTCACCTTGTCAGCGACGTCGTTACGCGAGGCGAACATGTCCCAAACATTCTCCGGAACGCTTCATCCAATCGATCTAAGTGATCCCCAACATGCGAACGCCGTGCTTTCGCTGCTGGACGAGTATGCTCGGGATCCGATGGGGGACGGAGCGCCGCTGCCTGATTACGTGAAGCAAAACTTGATTCCGCGGCTTAGCCACATCGATACCTTCCGTGGACTACTCGCCGAGATCGAAGGCAAATTCGTCGGAATGGCCGTTTGCTACCTCGGTTTCTCAACGTTCAAAGCGAAACCGCTGATCAACATCCATGATCTTTGCGTTTCGCCATCGGCTCGTGGCCAAGGCGTAGGTACCGCGCTGCTGGAAGGTGTCGATAACCTGGCCCGCCAGTACGGCTGTGCCTGCGTTACCTTAGAGGTCCGTGCTGATAACCGCGCACGAAATCTTTATCTTCGCCACGGCTTCGACCCAGGCGATCCGAAGACCGATGCGATGAGTTTCTGGAAGAAGCCGATCGACGGTTAGACGTATTGTCGAATCGCTAGTCGTGAAGCCATTTCATCGACCGCACATTTCATGCGCACCGATAGCCCCATGCCGGGCGGTGCGGAATGTGCCGCTTGTACCGATTCTGCTTTGCCAGCCATTTAACCGGCGCTGGCTGTTCGATGATTTGGTTAATCTACGAACCTTCTTCGGGCCAGCTTGGGGTGGACGTCCTACCCTACTATTGAAGTAGTTTTTGAAACCAGATGCCGACGACGTTCGGCGATTTGCTTTTAGCCCCCGAAGCAATGTCTACGACAACCGCCTACTTACAACGACAGAAATTCTTACCGGTACCGCTGCATACCTTGTGCGTAACAGGCGAACTGCCGGTCGACATCTATTTGTGCCAAGGGCGAGACGATGCTCCCGTTTTGTTTCGTCGCCGGAACATCGAGATCCCGCCGGATGAATTTCCCAAGTTGTTGGAAAGTGGAATCGAGACAGTCTTCATTTCACGCGACCACGTCGAAGTCTATCAGCAACATCTGGAAGACAATGTTGCAGTCATTATCGCCAACGAAAGTCTGCCGCTGGAACGGCGACTTCAGTTTCTGGGGGATACCGGGCGGAGCATTCTGCACGAGGTCTTTCAGGCTGATCAACTCGACCAAACGCTCGAAGCAGTCGACGATCTCAGCAATCACATGGTCGAACTTTTCGCCGGTAACGAGGTCGCCGTTTCCGACTTATTCAGCGTTCTACGTCACGATTATCACACTTACACGCACAGCTATAACGTGGCCAGCTATGCGATGCTGTTGGGGAAAGAACTCGGCTTCTCCAGCGACGAAAAGCTACGATCGCTCTCGGTTGGTGGCTTGCTCCATGACTTGGGCAAACTAAAAATTCCCCGCACGATCCTCAACAAGAAGGGACGTCTCGACAATCAGGATTGGGACATAATCCGCCGCCATCCGTTCGATGGTTTCGTCGCGTTGGTGAATCGCCCTGAAGTCAGCCGCGATCAGCTGATGATGGTCTATCAACACCATGAACGAATCGACGGATCAGGCTATCCGGTGGGACTGATCGGTGACGAGATCCATCCGTTTGCCCGAATTTGCAGCGTGGTCGATGTCTTCGATGCGTTAACAAGTAGTCGACCATATCGCACCGCAAACACGACCAACGAAGCCTTGGAAACCCTGGACCGACTTGCCAACGACAAACTTGATGCGGAGATGGTGCAATGCTGGAAAGCACTGATGAAGAAACCTTCGTAGGTGAAAGCGAACCCCACCAGAAACCGGCGTTTCTCAATATTCTGGGTAAGCTGCCGTTCAAGGTTCAAGTCCCGCGTTCCAAACTGGACGAACTGAAGAAATCAGGACCATGCTTACCCTGCATGTCGGATCAACGCCAGCATGTGCGGTTTCGCCATCTGCAAAAGGGAATTCTCGGTTATCGGCAAACGTTCGCCACCATCGATCGTTTGCACGAGCTCCACCAGGTTCTGATCACCAACATCTCGAAGACCGGCATCGGGGTCTACCATAGCGAACAACTCTTCCCGCACGAAAAGTTGTTCCTGTGGACCGAAGAGCAGGGGATCTTGCAGGTCAACGTGGCCCGCTGCCGCCGAGTGAATCAATGTTGCTTTGAAATCGGCTTTGCTTGTCCTCAGTTGGCCAGCATGTTCAACGAGAAAAGCTTCTTGGTGTAAAGCCTATTGCTTGGTCGACTCGCCCGAGCAAACGACGATAAATCGTCGCATATTCTCTTCAAACACTTGGACTATTCTCCATCCAACCAGGACAATAGTTGGACCGTTTTGTCCTTCTTTTCCCTCGGCCGCCGTATTTACATGCCCGGCTATTCCTCCTATAGAAGCCAATCATGACGTCCGACCAAAACTGCGAAGTCATGCACCAACTGATCGCTCAAGGAACCTGTCCTTGGTGCGAACTTGAGCTCAAGTCCAACGAAGTAGCGCTGAGCGTGATTAGCCGTTCAGGCAAGTGTTTCTGGAATGTCAACGCCCTGGAAGCGGCACTCGACCACAACGACATCGAAGTTCGCTTGACCACGGTGTCGACCATCGCTCTCGACGCCGGCCCGAGCTTGGAAACGGCAGTGGCCCTGTTAGGAAAAGCGTCCAACGATCCGATCGAGCATATTCGCTGGCTGGCAGAAAACGAGATCTCGCATCTTGGCCGAGAAATGACCGCCTCGGAAGCGGAAACCTTCGAAGCCCGATCGCGCGAGACCCCGCAAGATTTGGCGATTCGGATCTTGTTGCTTACCTATTACTTCGCGATACAGCAGGAATCAATCGCCACACAACAGGCACGAATGCGGCATGTGGTATGGTTGATTGAAAACGCCCCAGAATCGACCACCGCCGGTTCCCCCGTGGCCAGCGTCTTGCGCAGATCAGATCCCGAATCGTACGAAGTCGCCCAACGAATCTGGCGGAAACAAGTCGCACGCCATGCCGATCAGCCGCGCGTCCTCGGAAATGCAGCCGCCTTCTTCACACTAAACGACCCAGTCGAAAGCGAATCGCTCCTACAACAAGCCAAATCGCTCGAACCCGAGAACCCGGAGTGGCCAAAGCGTCTGGCCCATCTCTATTCACTGCAAGTTGGACGCTCGCAGGGAGAGGATCGAAACTTCGCCGATCTGGCGCTCGATGCCTATCAAGAAGCGGAAACAAAGCGTCAACATGCACCTCTCGATCCACTGCTGACAATGGCCTCGGAAGAAATCGATGTCGAGGAGATGACGAAGTCTTTGGAGAGAATCCATTCGTTGTGCGAACTGGCCAAAGCCGCGGTCAAAGCCAAGCAGTTTGACGTGGTAGAGGATTACGCTCAGGAGCTTCTCTCCCTTGCCACTAGTGATAAGTTACCCGAGTACTTCCGCGATGATGGAAACGCGATTTTTTATAGTCATTTCGCCCTCGGCATGTCGGCGATTCATCGTGGCGATCTCGCTCAGGCCAAAGAACACCTGCTCGCCTCTGGTCGGACCAGCGGTTCGCCGACGTTAGGCTCATTCGGTCCCAATATGTCGTTGGCGAAAGCATTGCTGGAACATGGCGAGCAGTCGGTCGTCCTCGTGTTCTTCGATTCGTGTGGCCAATTCTGGAAGGATCATCAAGACACGCTTGGTGAATGGAGCGAGGTCGTCCAGCGAGGCGAGATCCCTGATTTCGGTCCGAACTTGAACTACTAGCACCGATGCATGATCTACAAATGCCGAAACTGCCAATTCGAGGAGGCGCGAGGCTGCCTGCCGGTCACATCGTGCGGACTCTACATGCTTTTTCTGATGGGAATCGCCACGTTTTTGTTAACCGCCGCAGTGCGTATGGTTCGTCTGTATCTTCGTGGTGATGTCCCGCACCAGCAGAGTGATTTCGGATGGTGGAGTCTGCTACAAATTCCTCCGATCATTTTGCTTGGCTTTGTGATGATTTTCGTTGCCGCATTGGTACTCGATTTCATGCTTTCGCTGATCGAATACCTTGTGTTCGTACTTCGGAAGTGCCCCAAGTGCGGTTCGCGCCGCTGGTCGTTCGGATTTACGCGTGGCTTTGGTTTGTGAACCCGCGTATTGCCAAATAAGTAGGACGATTTCCTATCCCAAACAGAAACGCCCACGCTGGCGAACGTTCGGTTCGCAACGTGGGCGTTTTCAAGATTTTGTTGGCAGTTGGCTGGGATGCCGAACGTCGCGATTTACAAAGGGACGGCGTCC
Source organism: Blastopirellula marina (assembly GCF_002967765.1). NCBI lineage: Bacteria > Pseudomonadati > Planctomycetota > Planctomycetia > Pirellulales > Pirellulaceae > Blastopirellula > Blastopirellula marina. Next base: position 387,181 of record NZ_PUHY01000010.1, read on the forward strand.
TTGCCTTTAGCGTTCTTCGGCATCTTGGGCACGTAATCGGTTTGAATATCGTAGTCGAAAACGTTGCTTCCGCTATCGACCACTTCGAATTCAATCTTGCTCTTTTCGTTGAATTCCGGAGGAACCACACTCACCGTGATTTCGTTGCCGAACTGCATGGTGTTATCGCCGATCTCGCCGGTGCTTTTGTCGAAATCGACCGTAGCGTAGATCTGAACGATATACTTGCCTGGCTTTACGCCGTCGTAGCCAGAAAGCTCGTAGCTTCCTTCCTTAATCTGTCCTCTACCACCGCCATCGCCCCCATCCACTGGCACGAAGGTAATCCCGGCCATCCCGCCAAGCGGTGATCCGTTCAGCTTGATCGTACCGGTAACCGTTTGTCTTCCCTCGGGATTGGGAGGGGCGGAACTGCATCCCACGATTGCCAATGCCAGCATTGATACAACCAGCGAAAGGCCAGCCCGCTTAAAATCCACGTTAAAACTCATGATATGATTGCCCGCTTTCTTATATTCCTTTCAGACGCCCAAAAGACTTACGCCAGTCCGACTAATATCGTTCCGCCGTAAGTCATATAACACGCTCGGTCTACTGGACCGCATCTGTTGTGATACGCACCATCGATCAGACGCTGCGAATCATGTGGCAGCGTCTGAAGATGGAGTACCGAGAATTAGTCGAAGCTGATCGGTTCGGCACCTTGCGAAGTACCGAATGCTCGCCAGATTTGACGCGAGATGGTATCGGCAAAGAAACCGACGCTACCGTCGCCTCGAGTCACATTCACGCCGCCAGGATGATGGCTGCGAGCCGAGATACGAATCGCGTAACCCGCAGGCGCGTTTTCAGCGATACATGGAGCTTTCGGAGTGACGTCGGTACCCGCCTTGTGGCAATACGACGACGACATCATTTCGTCCGGGTTCTTGGTGTTTGGTTCGTAGTAGGTCGAGAAGAAGGCGTTTTCGCCACGGTAAGGACCACCACGGAAGTCGCTGTAGGTCGCACTGTGCGAGGTGTCGCTGTTGGTTTGCAGAATTTCCGAGAACATCGCGGTGTTCGACAAACCATCAGTGCACGAAGCGAGCGATTCCCCTTTGGCATTACCCATCGCTTCTTCACGACCGGCGGCCGTACCTGGCAGCGGTACTTTCAAGCCGTTACCAAACAAGGCCCCTGCTTCCATAACGACGTCGGACGAATTACCACCGATTCGCTTCAAGCCGTAATAGTTCGACACCCGCCAGTTGCGACCGCCAGCGATCGAACTACCAGTACGGGTCTGGGCGTCGCCAATTGCCGTCTGACCGGCACAAGCGACGTAATTGATCTTTGGCCACACCTTGTTGCCCGTCGGCCCAGCGGTATAGAAGTCGTTTTCCAAGCTGCTGGGACATTGATAATTTTCGACACCGCCCGCCCAGGCTCGCACGTTCTGTAAGCGGTCGTAACGACCACCTTCGGTCGAGTCGCTTGAGTCGTAAACCCAACCGCCGGTTCCGGTCGAAGCACCGTAAGCAACATACGAAACGCTCATCGCTTCGTAGCGATTGTTTTGTTCCATCTGCGGCAGAATGAAGGTGACCCAACTCATGAAGTTGTAGTCACGGCAACCGGCCGGCAGGTAACCAGCGCTGGTATCGGCAAAGTTGTGAACCGCCAGACCGAGCTGACGCATGTTGTTCGAGCATTGCATACGTCGGGCAGCCTCGCGTGCTTGCTGCACCGCCGGCAAGAGAAGCCCAACCAAAACACCAATGATGGCGATAACCACCAGCAATTCGACGAGGGTGAAACCTCGTGGAGCGCGCATTCGCGACATAGCCAATTCTCCGAGTCCTAGTAAGAAGTAAGAACGACAACGAAGCTGGAAACGACCTCCTCCGGATAACTTACGGACGTAGGTTCGTGTCCCGATAGGGCAATATTCTAGAAGAGGACTTCGGAATTATGCACGCACATTTTATTAATTATCTATGTGCTCTAGGCGCTAATTGGATTAATTACCTCTCGTTTGCGCACGGCATACTCTGCATCGCGCAAAACACCCCAAAACCGGAGACTAACCACCTGAAATGGGAGGCAAACCCTGGCGACTGCGGGACGTATTTCTGAACCCAAGTGATAAACCGGAAGCGTGCACATATATATTTTGGCGCACAATCAGAACTATAAGACTTTATGACGATTTATTACTTTGCTTTGGCGTACCAAAGCATCGTCCGTAAGGCGTCGGCGCGCCGTTTCCCATGCTCGTGCTACGGCGAGAGTAACTTTTTCAGCCAGCGATTTAAGTCTCGATCTGGTTCGGAAGCGTGGGCATGAACGTCGAGCGCGATCACGCGTCCGTCAGGGCCGATTAAGATCGACGAAGGTATCGCCTGGATTCCCCAAGCTTGCATTCGTTCGAGATTGCCGGTCCGATCGAAGATTTGCGACCAGGCGATTTGATGCTGCTTCGCGAAGGCGATTAGCTTGCCGGGGTAGGGGTCGGTCGGGAGACCGATGATCTCAAAACCTTGCTCGTGAAATTTGGCGTAGGCATTCTTTAAGGCAGGCATCGCCTCGACACACGGCGCACAATGTGTGCTCCAGCATTCGATCAGTACAACGCGTCCTCGGAGGTCCGCCAGGTCCAGTGTTTCTCCGGTCAGCGTTTCGCCCCGCAAATCAAGCGTTGAACCTATCAACTCCAAGCGGTGGCGAGTCCCACTCAGCATCTTGCGGAAGCCTGATTCGTCGGCAGGTTGCAGTTTGCCCGCAACCATGGTTTCGATGTGCGTCAATTGGCGACTTACTTCCTCCTTCTCAATCGATTGGCGTGCGAGAAGTTGCACGGCCAGCATCAAGGCACCGAGACTTTCCGTCGATGCCATTTCACACTGACTTAGCGTCTGTTCCACCTCTCGGCAAAGCCCCGATATAGCCTTGGCGTCCGAGGGCTGCTCGCCATGGCTCATCGCGATCGCTTGGTAATAACTGCGAATTTCGTTTGTTTCCAGCAGAATAGGCTCGTCGGGCGCAGCGATGTTTTCTAGCTGCTGGATGATACGGTCGAGGGCTGCCAAGGTTTCTTTCCGCTGCCACTCATCCATCTCGGGTCCGAGATGCAGCCTCATCACTTGCTGATGCAAAGCCACCAAATCGGCATTTTCCGGTACCACGAAAGGAGAACGCCTTTCGTTGACTTGGAGCCGAATCGCCAGCAAGACACCGACGACTACGAACGTAGACAGTACGGCCAGCACGCTGACCAACAGAAACACTTTCCGCGAATGGTTGATCATGGCCGCCAGAGACATCGACTTATTCCTCGCTTCGAATCAAGTAAAAGAACGCCCCTGCGACAAATCCGGCAACCCCCAGCAGGCAGACGGCAGCCAACATTAAGGGAGTCTGGTTGGGCAGGTCGACTGAGATCTCGAAGAACTGAAACAACATGCCTATCAGTGGAACGACAAATCCCGGCGTGATGAAACCAACCAAGATCGGAATCACTGAACTTCGCGCGATCGCCGAGGCGGCCCAAGCGATACCGCTACATCCGATTAGAAGCTGGGCCATGCCGCCAATTGGCATGAGTTGTTCCGAGAATCGCTTCGTCCCAAACGATTGTTCTAATTGAACCGTCGTCAGGAACAGTGCCCCATAAATGAGCAGCCAAAGCAGAATAAAACCAACGACAACCAGCCACTTACTCACCAAATGATGCCAGCGTAGAGGGGGCAAACAGGCCAGGAACTCGCACGTGCGATCTTGCCGTTCCCCGGCCAGGATACAACCGGCACAGACGGTAACCGTGAAGTAGCCAATTGCTTGTAAGTATGCCGTGCCCCCACCGAAGGTTGCCGCCAGCTTGGCGACTGTCGTTTGCCCGCCGATCGATTCGTCTTGAACGATGAAACAGACAATGCCCCCGAGCAGCAACACCGACGGGACGCTCAGAATCGCCAAGAGGGCAATCGTCCGAATCAATCGCATATCTTTCCAAAGCAGAACGCGAATCATTATGAGCGTTTCTCCCGCGCCACTTGCCGGCGTCCTCGAATGACTTGCTTGAAAAGATTTTCCAAGCTGATGTCGAGTATTTCGTAACGCGTAACCGGGTTCTCCGCGGCGATCTGTTCGGCTAGTTCCTGAGAGAATGGATAGAGCGTTAAACTCCACTGACGGCGATCGACCTGCGTCCAGATCGCCTCCTCAGGCGTCGAGCGAGGGAGTGTTCCATCCTCGATGACGGCCTGCATCAGCTTGACTCGATCGTGTATGTGGGTGACTTCTTCGGTGAGAATCAACCGCCCACCATCCATGATGCCCACCACATCGGCGATTCGGGCGACGTCGTCGATGTGGTGGCTCGAAAAAAGGACGGCACGCCCTTTCGCTTGGGCCTGGGTAGCCAAGATCCCCTCAAGGAATTCGTCTCGAATCAGCGGATCGAGCCCCGAGGTCGGCTCGTCCAGCAGCAACACGTCAGGCTGCGGAGCTAACGCCACGAGCAGCCCCAATTTGGCAACCATCCCCTTGGAAAGATGACGCACCCGTTTGTGGCGGGGAAGCTCGAAGACCTCTAGCAGCTCGTCGCTGAGGTCGTCATCCCACTGGGGATAGAGCGACGAGACAAAGCCCAACACTTCACTTACGCGCATCCAGGGATAAATGTGATGTTTCTCCGGGACATAGCCGATGCGGCGTTTTACGGCCACGGTTCGCTCGGTTGCCGCTTCTCCTAAAATCTCGATGGTTCCTTCATCAGGCTGAGTCAGGCCAACCATCATCCGAATCGTCGTACTTTTGCCAGCACCATTGGGGCCAAGCAGGCCAAATGTTTGCCCTGGCGGGACGACAAGTGAAAGATCATCAACGGCTACCGACTTGCCAAAACGCTTGGTCAGGCCATCGATTCGGATAGCACACTGAGAAGCCGCGAGAACCGAACGATCTGCCTGGTGCATGATTAGGTATCCTGAACGCGCGTTTGGAGCGTATCTTCAAACAACGTTCGCAGCCGCTCGATATTGATGCCCTTAGCCGCCGCCGAATCGACGAGTTTCGCCAGACGCTGTTGGATCTGCTGCTCGGCGATGCTTCGTGGGGCGGCGTTCTCTTCGGCCACAAAGATACCGACACCACGGCGCGATTCGATCATCCCTTCCCGTTCCAGCAGTTCGTACGCCCGCTGAATCGTGTTGGGATTCACCTTAATATCCAAGGCGAGTTGCCGTAGGGAAGGCAGCGACTCGCCCGGGCGATGCACGCCGCTGCGGATGCGGCCGCGAATTTGATCGGCAATCTGCCGAAAGATAGGCGTGTGACTTTTGGGATCGATCTGCATCAGAAATCCTCGGCCTGACCTAGTGAACTAGTGCACTAAGGCATCGTATAGCCCGAACCTATGTGTGTCAACAATTGTCCTGGGAGAAAGCCCGCAAACAGACTAGACTTGCCCCAGGACGACCGACACGGCTTTCTCATAGCGTCATGCTTCCTCACGTTCCAGCTCGAATTCACCTGCTTCCAGCGAAAGGGGCACCGATTGTGGTGATCTTGCGCCGCAAGCCATCGAAGTGTTTTCATGTGATTCGCTGGAATACAATTCGCGACACGCTGGAACATGGCTCGTGGTTTCACGGCAAGTTATATTCCAAGCGATGCGACGTATCGTTCGATGGCGACTGGATGGTTTATCTGGCGATGGGGGATGCCGGTCAGACCTGGAATGGCATCTGCCGGCTTCCATACCTTCGAACCAAGGCCGAGGGAAGCAACATGGGTTCGTGGTTTGGTGGCGGCGTCTGGCAAGATGCCTACCGGTTGTCGCTCAACGGATGGGAGCCCGAGCAGGGACGGGTACCATTCATACTAAACCAGTTGCAGCCCGAACATGGCGGCGAAGACCTGAGTGTTCTTTACGCCAAGTGGCAGCGCGACGGTTGGCGACGCCTTGGCGACCACTACGGAACGTATCGCGATATCCCGGAAGCCAGTAAGTTCACCGTGGCCTGCGAGGGAGACGACGGCTGGGTTCATCAACCGACCCCAAAGCACCCACGCCTGTTTGCCCGCTATCTTGGCTACCTGGAACATGGCTATACCTTTCAGTTTTCCCTGGAAGGGCATGAAGCATTGCTGGACGAAGAGGTTGATTCCGCGTGCTGGGATTATCGCGGAAATCTAATCTATTCCCGGCGAGGAATCGTCTTTAAGTATTCGCTCGCGGATCTTGCCGACGGCAACCCGGGTAGCATGCACGACCTGGAACCATTGTCCGCGCCTTCGGATTAGCTCCATCGGAATATTCAGCGAAGAAGCGAACCATGCGAATCCTACTTTGCAACTATCGCTGGTTTTCGGACCGGAAGGCGATCGAGGTGCCTGTCAGCCTCGTTGATGACAACTCACCTGTCACCAAGCCCCTCGGGATGTACGACGAACTTGGCGAACACCTGATCGGCTTACTCGCAGGCCGGGACGGCTTGCTACTGTGGTGGAATAATGCTTGGTGCCCGATAACTTCGCCGTTTCCAATCTCGCATGTCGTCGACGGACAATTGCGGCGGCTTTCGATGCGAATGCCACAAATCACGATCGACATCGACTACGAAGTTAGTCCACCGGCAGCAACTCCTTTCTATTCAGAAGGGGAAGAGGACATCGATTTCGGGCTGTGGCTGAGGAACACCTTCGAGTCGCCTGAAAGGCAACGGACAATATTCGAGCTGTGGCGACAAGGAATTTCCAGCTAGGTAAGATTCTTACGAGTGGGAGGTAAGCGTAAGGATTATTTCCAGCAAATTGACAATTGATTGTGTGTTTGACGATCGCCGCAAGCCACCAAACCGTAGCCTCCCGTGTGGTTTGTCGACTATCATCGAGCATAGTTCGACGTGGCAATCCGCTCGATTCGCGTGCCGGGTCGCGTCGAACCATGTTCCTCTCTGTTGGTCGCAGCTCTATGAATTTGCCACATCGCTTGTTGTTCGCTTCGCTCGGTCTCGTTATCGCTTTGCTCGGTTACCACGGCCTGGGTTCGTCCGTTATGGCGGCAGAAGCCAAGTTGTCGGCCGGAACCAAAATAGTCACGCCGCAGATTCCCGCGGCGGTCACCGGGGCAACGCGCGAACTGAATGCTCGGATGAGCCAAGATATCGATCCTGCCGAAAACGCGGTCGTGCACTTGGTCCAGTTGTTTGGCGACGAGGTGCTGGTGGAACCAGTGCGAGCTGCTTCATTGAAGATGTTAGGAATTGAAACACTCGATCCCGCCGCACCGAAAATGATTTACTCCGAGCCGTTCCTCCAGTCGAAAGCCGGTGGCGACGAGAAACAGATGGAATCATTGTCGCAAACTTTCAATATCGAATTCACCGAGGCGGACGCCAAAGCGTGGAAGACGACCGATTATCCACTGTTGGCTGAATATCTGGCCGCCAACCAAACACAGCTCGATCGATTGGTTGCCATCGCCGACTTGCCAGCTTACTACGCGCCGATTCTTTCGGTCGCGAATCCGCCCAGCTTGATGAGTGCCTCGTTTGCGGTTGAATACCGTCTGCCCTACCTGGCCAAATGCCTTGGTCTGCGAGGCATGAATAAGCTGGCCGAAGGAGACTTTACGGGGGCGACGACCGACCTGCTGGCCATTCACAAACTGGCTCGCCTGATCGCGGTAGGCTCGCCGCTGGATGTTTCAGGGGCCAAAGCGCATTGGGTCGATGCTCACGGGTTCGCCGCCGAGCAGGCGATGCTGCAAAGTGGGCTGTTGTCGACCGAACAGGCCCAAGCTTACCTGGCCGCTCTGAGAAAATTACCGCCGATGCCTGCCGCGAAGATCGCCGCCGACGTTGGCGAACGTTTTGTAATTCAGCAAGAAGTCGAGATGCTACGCGATTCTGACTTAGCGTTGGCGTCGTTCTTCGATTGGGACATGGTGGAACACAAAGACGAAGTCGCCAAGCTGCGCAAGGCGAACGTCAACTGGGACCTGGCCATCCAACGAGCCAATGAGATCCAAGACAAGACGGTTGCCGTTCTTTCGATCGACGATCGTGAAAAGCAAATGCAAGCGATCGTCGAGTTGGATGAATCAGCCGACATGTGGCTCGATGACTTGGAAGACGACGAAACGACGCTTGTCGAGGCGATCGCCAAAGATCGTGAAGGCGCGAGTCGCTGGTTCGGTGAATCGGTTGCGATGGCCCTCCGCGCCAATGCTTGGCAGCGAGTTCATACCGAGCATCGCGGGAGCGTTCGCCGCGACTTCACAATCATTGGTCTGGCCTTGGTCGCCTACAAACAAAAGCATGGCGCATACCCGGACAAGCTGGCACAGCTTGTTCCGGAATTCCTTCCCTCGCTGCCGGTCGACACCCACTCTGGCAAAGAGTTCGCCTACGAAAAATCGCCTGAAGGTGGCGTGCGGCTGATCTCATGGGGTGCGAACATGGTTCCCAACCAAGGGGACTTCCGCGACGACGACGTCTCCTTGGATTTGAAATAATCGCGGGGCGGGCAGGGGACCCCGCCGGTCGAATCAACTCACCGTTTAATCAGGGAACGTTTGCACGATGAGTCGATCCCTTTGCCTGATTGCGAAACCCTTTCACGGGCTATTGAAGTTCACGTTACCCCTGTTCGTCTTGCTGATTCTTTCGGCCGTCGCAGCAGCGGAAGAGGAAAGTCGCGAAGCAATCCTGGCCGCTTGGCAGGTGAATTTCGTCAAGTTGGGGTCCGTGGAACTCGTGGTCACCCAAGTTTTGCGAGATCATACCGTTACGGAAGAGATTTCCGAAATCCATGAGCTACCTGGCGGAGGGAGCGTTGAATGGACGCGGTCGCCACGAACTGAGTAGAAACTAAGCTTAACGCTCTTTCTCGATCAACTGATTCACACTAATTCAGAGACCACTCGCCAGCGACTGTTTGATGGTTCCCGTTGGCACGACTATAAACCAGCGAAGAACTCGCTGACGATCCGACGCATCGACCAAATGCCTGGCATGCTCCCGCTGGACCCACGAGAGATGTTTATGCCAGAGCTCGGAAAGCCTTTTCTCATTGCGGCCGATTCAGGCAAGTTCCGGATGCAAGGTGATTCGGACGGAGACGATCAGCCACAGCTAGTGATCGATAATGGTTTCAACCGTCTCTTAATTAGGTTCGATCGTCAGACGAAGTTGCCAGGGGAGTCCGTTCTTTTTCACGACGATGGTTCCGTATTGCGTCATCCTCAAATGCAATACGAACGAGTTGAATCTCGCGACGCTTACGTCGTCTCTTCCGTGACCTGGCGCTGTTTCGATAAGGGTACCGCCAACCTCAAGAATCTCAATGCCGCTTCGCCAAGTCATAGCTCGAAGCTGACCGTCAATAAGGTCACCTTGTTGCCGCCCCCAGTCAATGGGACACTCGAATTGGCATTGCCCGCCAATATCCGTATCGTCGATCTGACACCCCAAAAGTGACAAACCGAACGGCGAGATGCCCGCGAACGAGCCGCAATAGCGCAACGGCGGTTATCCGTTGTTAGGCAAAATATTCCGGGCGCAAACTTATTTACGTGGACGCTTTCCGTTTGCTTTCGTTTGACATCAAGCGGAAAGCCAACGCTGCATTCAAGTTACTCTCATGCAAGCTTAATGAATTTTTAAAGGTGATAATCTTCTGGTCACTATTCGAATTACTAAATCAGCGTAAAGTAAGGACAATGTGCCGAAATAATTGTGAACTTGCCATTCCCAAATCGGTCTGAAGTACTAAAGAATAGTAGCGACGATTCACACCTCATCGAGTTTCGTTTTCCCCTTTTGCTGTTGCATTGGTGACAAGATGAATATCGAGTGCAGTTTTTCGTGGAAGTCTGAACCAGTTGGCTACACCCCGGTGTGCAACTCCAACTTCGTCAATCGACACGGCGTTAGCCTGTTGGATTGTGTTCTGATGGACAACGGAGGCCTGTGCGCATCCGAAACGATTCCGCGCTTACGTGACGGAATCAAACGAGCTCAATCGGTGGCCGCTGGTGAAGTGGCTTCGTCCGATTGGCACTCGGAAACCTGGGCCGTCGAATTGCAAAGCGACAAGGCCAAAATCTACTCTCGTTACGACGAACAGTACCTCCAAACGCTCAGCCTGGAAGGCTTTCTTAAAGCGTTAGAGGAATGGACGACCTACCTGCAGACCAGCGAGGCCGACCGCCAGCCGAAAAAGGTGACATTCGCCATGGAAGCGGTATAGAAGAGAGTCCGATACCAGCGACCGCGTCGTGACAAATCGAGAAGCCCACCACGTCGAGAAACGTCCTTATTGGCATTTGCCAGCTGAGCCCAATGGGAGCCACGCCTACGTCAGGAAGTGGCATCCCATGGTCCAAAACAGCGGTGCAGTGTGTTACCAATTGACGGCGAAGACCTGTTTGTGATGCTTGTGGGACTTGTCGTGCGCTTGTAGCTCAAACTCGATACCGGAATCACTTAACCGGGCCAGGGTCCAACCGTTGGGTTGGGCTTCGTCGAAGACGTAAGCGGCTGCCGGAAGGTTGATTAGGTCGAGCTCGCCATCCTTGGTATGCGCCCAGACGTGGGAGTGTCCGAAGACGTACGCTTTGACCTGCGGTCGGGCGTGCAGCACCTTCAGAAATTCAGCCGTATCGGCAATTCCGCCGATGGTTTTGCCGACTTGAATGGGTTCCATGTGTAGCGTGTGATGTGCCATCACGATCGCCGGTTTGTCGGCTCGGGCATCCAGTGCCTCGGCCAACCACTTCAGCTGCGCTTCGCCCAACTCGCCGGTAACGATGTCGGTCTTCATCAGTGAGTCGAGCAGGAGCAGGTTCGCGTGCGGTGTTTCCAACACGGTAACGTGCTTCGACGCGACCAGCGGCTTTTCAGGACGTTGTTCTTTCAAAGCATTGTAGAAATTCGGAATGTTGTCGTGATTGCCCATCGTCATGTGCAACTGTTGACCGGCATCGATCAGCGGCTGAACGCATGTGGCGAAGTTGGCGTAGTCCTCCGGCAAGCCCTTGAGGTAAGCACAGTCGCCATTAAAGAGCACCGCAGCGGGCTTCGTTTCCAGCGAATTAATCTCGCGAACGACGCTGTTCAAATTATCGGTCATGTTCACGCCCCGGGCCGTCGTATCGGTAGTTTTCGGGACGTGGGTATCCGATACCAGGGCTAGCGTGGTCGTGGTGGAGCCTTCCGCAGCAAAACCAACACGCAGAACGGAAACACTGGCCAACGCGGCGGCCGAGCTAGCCAAAAACTGACGACGACTGACAGAAGAAAGATGAATCGGCACGATCGTGACCTTTAGGCGGGAGGGAAGCTAACGAGAGAAAACCGTGGTTCGGTCTATTTCAAAGTAAATGAAATCAGGCACCTGGACAACGAAATCAATGCGGTTGGTTCCCGGAAATCAGGTTAAGTTTTCCAGCCAAGCATTCAGATACCTTTCAGGAAGGGGAAACGAATGTTCGCGTTTGCTCGGAAGAAGCGTTACGATGGGGGGCAAATGGACGGTACCCAATACCCAATGGAGTTCAATACCAATACGTGTTACCCCTCAACGATCCCTCTTGGGATGGCCTCACCGACGCGATGGGTGGCCAGTTCGACTGCCGCATGTTGCTCGACGAGCTTCTCAACGGCGAAGTTACGGAAGGGGTGTGGGACCTATGTTGGAACTACTTGATTTACCAAGACACGGTTGGCGAGGTTTCGTACCCGGCCGTTCCTTATCTCATCGAATACATCCGCCGATCGGTAACCATCGACTGGAATGCGTTGGCGTTGATCTCCGCAATCGATCTAGCTCGGCCGTCGGGTCCAGCGATGCCCGTGGCGGTGAAGCATGACTACTTCCAAGCGATCCATGCGTTGCCCCAAATTTTGGCCAATCATCCCCAAACCCAGTGGGACGACTTAACGACACGTTTCGCCGTGTCCTGTATTGCCTTGGGCAGAGGTCAACGGGAGTTGGGTAGGATCTATGCGGAGATGAGCCTGGAAGAAGGGATTGCCTGGACCATGAAGCGGGACTGAACTTGAACGAACATTAGTCAAGGCACAAGTACGCATTCGCAGCAAGCTTCTCATCCCCTAACCATCGTGCCCCACATGCCCAGACCGCACTTCAAGCAATTCTCGCTCTTGCTACTGCTGTTGATGATCGCCATCGCAGGCATCCTCTTCGGACTGCTGCGTGAACCGATTCGTCAATTGGCCCACGAGCGGAAACTGGCCGATCGCGTCGCCGAGCTTGGTGGCAGTGTTACCTGGGGCGGCACCCTGGAAGGACGAGGCGGGCAAGGCCGATCGTACATCGGTGCGATCGACCTGAGCGGAACCTCGGTAACTGACGCTGATCTGGCTGACATCGGCAAGCTGGCGTATCTGACACATCTTCGCTTGAACAACACACAAGTTAGCGATGCCGGCATACACTGCCTAAGCGAATTGCCACGTCTCGTTCAGCTTGAGTTAGCCGGCACCCAGGTCACCGACCAAGGACTGGCAGACCTTTCTCAGATTCGATCGCTTAACGTACTGATGTTGGTAGGTTGCCCGATTACCGATCAAGGCATGAACGAGATCGCCCAGCTCGATCAGTTGTGGATGTTGCATCTCGACAAGACGGCAATCACGGCGGAAGGGCTTGAATTGCTGAAGAACCTACCAAGTTTGAACTCGTTGAGTCTAAAGAAGACCTCGTTAACCGATCAAAATTGTGTTTTGCTGGAAGACTTTCCATCATTGGAAGTCGTTTACATTAGCGGAACCAACGTTTCCGAAGAGAGGGTTCTTCGGTCTTACCAAAGCGAAGTCGGTCCGCACTTGTTGCCTTGAGTCGACGCTTGTTCCGACTCGACTTCGGTTCGTTTTCTTCCTCACGTTTGCTCGAACTTTCATGAGCTTGCCGTGTCTTTCCTATGAAACCTGTCGGGCGATCATCTTCTCAGGCTTTGTTCGATGACGGATGACGAGTTTCTCACCGCGTTTACCGATTGCTCGCTTCCGCCGGAAGCTTGGACGCATGCCGCACACATTCGCGCCGCCTTTTTAATTTGTCGGCAAGTCAGGTGGGATGAGGCCCTCGATTCGATGCGAGCGAAGATTCAAGCTTATAACGCGGCAACTAACACCCCTGAGGCAATTGATCGCGGGTATCACGAGACCATCACCCAGGCATTTGTGCGACTGGTTTATGCCGCCAATCTTCGCACCGGTCCTCACAAAACCGCCGAGGCATTTAGCGCGCATCATCCCGAGCTCATGCAGAAGCGAGCATTGCTGAATTATTACTCGCGTGAGCGGTTGATGACTTGGGAAGCGAAGCGTGCTTTCGTCGAGCCTGATTTACAACCTCTGCCTATCGCCCCGTCGCGCACCACCTTCTAAAATTCACGCTGACCATCGTACATTCCGGAAAGAAGAGAGACCTGATGCCGAAACATTTAACCATGGATCAGTTAAACGAGGGAATCCCTTCGATCGAAGCGTCTCCGCAGAATGCAGGAACGCTGGAAGCAATCGTTATTCGTCCCGCGACCGACCAACGACAATCGCTCGCCTCGTGCGAGCTGAGTCCCAAAGGTGGCGTACATGGTGACAACTGGGCCTTGGGCTGCTGGAAATCGCTTCCCGATGGTTCGCCTCATCCGGATGTTCAAGTGGCCATGATGAACTCGCGAGCCATTCAGCTAATCGCCGGCGAATCGGATCGTTGGCCTTTGGCTGGCGACAATCTGTTTGTCGACTTGGATCTGAGCGAATCGAACTTGCCGCCTGGAACGCAGCTTCAAATCGGTGAGGCGACGCTCGAGATCACCGCGATCGCTCACAACGGCTGCAAGAAGTTTGCCGAGCGTTTCGGAACTGACGCCGTAAAGTTTGTCAATTCGCCGGCCGGCAAACAGATGCACTTGCGGGGAATCTATGCCAAGATCGTCGAGCCTGGCACAGTGAACGTCGGGGACGTGATCACCAAGCGAAACGGCTAGATCCCTTCTTTTGCCCAGCATGCGTCTTGTTCCCGGCTTGCGCTGCTGGATCTTCATGCGAGAGATATTCGCGCGAATCGCTTCCCCCTTTGGTAGCAATTCGCTATGTTGCGGCAAGTGAACGTCTCATACATCATGCCCCAACTGAGATCGATCGATGCGTTTGTTCTTTTCGTGCGTAATCTTGTTGATCGTTTCCAGCGCGATGCCAAAGTTCGTTTTCGCAGAAGACGCGCCGAACGGTCGCATGGCGAAGATCGCGATTCTCTTGCAAACGGAAGTCCCAAAAGACGAGAGCCTCAACTACTCGCTGCCGCAACCGTCGAAGAATTGCTATGCATCGCTTCCTTACCAACTGGCGGTTGAACTGCATGAGCGAGCGCCCAAGCTTACCAATCGCAAGATCGTCGATCCGATTTGTAAGCTGGTAAGTTACAATCGAGTCGATGGCGAACGTCGAATCTGGCATCTCTGCCAATTGGCCAGTTGGCTGGCACGCGAAGGGGAACAAACGCTGGCTGAGAAAGCCCTGCGCGATGCGGTCGACGTGTTGGCGATCGAGAAGCAGAAGCCCGACTATTCCCTCGATGCTCCGATTTGCGGTGTCAGCAACAGCGAAGGGGACAAGATCGCCATGGCAATGCTGGCCATCGGCAGCAGCGACGACGATATCATGCGTGCCATTACCGTCGGCGGTCCACCACTCTGGAATCATCCTGCCGGAACGTTAGCCAGAATGGCCGCCTCGCAGGGTAGGCACTCGTTGATCAATGACTTAGTCGATCGCGAGGTCACAACCGATCGCCATGCGTTGACTTGGGTGGCGGTCGCCGGTGGATATCTCACTGCCCAAGACAATCCCCGAGCGGTCGACGCAATTGAGAATGCCCTGGACGAAGTCAAACAGTTCTCGCAAGAAGAGCTGGCCGAATCGTATCCGAAATGGACCGCACACATGGCTTTGTTGTTCTGCAACATCGGCGAAAAGGACCTCGCTTTGCGCATGGTTCGCATCGCCGAGCAAGCACCAGAACCCGCTTCCATGGCTCTGCAACTGGCAAACGTCTATCGCGTCATGGGATTCGATTCAGAAGCCGACAAGTGGCTGGAAGTTTACAATCAGCGTCCCCAGCCGCTGTACGCCAGCATGCTTCATCCGGGTCGCTCGGTCGAAAAGCAGCGTGAAATTGAGAAGAATTACTCTCTCGTTCGAACGTCCTTGGCTGGAGGTAAATTCCTGGAAGCGATCACGTTTGCTGAGAGGATCCCACCAAATGCCAGCGAACGTTTTACGAGCATCCAAGCGATTGCCAAAGCGTTACTGGCCACGAAAACGGAGACGTCGCGTCAGCTGGCGCGAGAAATCCTGGTGCGCAACGCCGAGCACGTGGCCAAGCTCGATCAGTTGAAAGAGGAGGGGGGCAGCTTCCTGGAGTTGGAAGTGCGGAACTACATCTCACGCCTGGCCGAAGTGGGCGAGTTCGAGATGATCGATCAGGTCATGATGCCGCACCTAACACCGTACAATCAACAGTGTGCCAAGTGGGAGAATCGTCGCTTCTACGACCATCTTTCGGCCGACGAGCAAATCGAACGCTACGTCACTTCGCAAGAGAAGCCATCCTCCCAGGCCTATACATTACGCTGCTTAATGTTAGAGACTGACGATCAGGAGAAGATTCAGAAACTTCAGGCCACACTCAATCGACTTCCTTCGTTTCCCGAAGCCGTCATTATCAACCTGAATCTCGATTACGCCAAGAGTCAACATCGGCAAGGTGACGTCGAGGGGAGTCGTCCGAAATTTGAAGAGGTGCTAACCGACACGCTCGCGATTTCGGACGTTGCAGTTCGCCTGAGACAACTTGATCGGTTTATGACCACGGCGCTGCTCTATGGGCATATCGATCTCGCCCGACCGGCTGCCGAGAGGCTAGTCGATGATTTATGGGAAGTTCACGAACAGGAAGTCGCTGACCTCAAGGCGATCGAACGCGTAACCTTCGCCGAAAATGCCAAGCTGTTATTAGAAGCCCTCAACGAAGAAGGTTGATCGAAAAGGATAAACCGTACGTGTTCCCGGGAGAACGGATCCGATGTTTCGTCGCTTAATGCTCATTCCCTTGGTTGCCCTGATACTGCTTCCTGACTCCTCGGTCATGGGACAGGATGCGACGTTTAAGCGAGCGGCAGAGCTCTTACAGTATTCAATTCCCGAACAAAGTCCGCTACGTTCCCCGGTCGTTGGGCAACCAGCGAATCCGACTTACGAAGAATCGGCCCGCACCGATGTCGGTAACCGTCTGGCCAGCATGTCGCCAACCACGATCGATCCTCAATTGCTCCCCGAACTGAAGAGGTTCATCACGGCACCGGAAGCTGGCGCGAGTCGTCTGCAAAACTTCAGCACGATTGCCTACTGCCAGTACGCCGCGGGACAAGAGGAAGCGGCCCAGCAAACGCTACGTGAGGCCTGGGATGTCCTTCGCGCCAACCAAAACGTCGGCCCTGCCAGTGCCATCCCGGTTACCTACTGCGTGACACCCGTTTCAGCTGGGCAGCAATTGCTAACGACCATGCTGGCATGTCACAGTCCAGACTCCGACGTGATGACCGCGTTACCGCTCGCTGGCCCGCTGGTGTTTAATAATACGCTTGCCGAGCACTGGCTATCGATGGCCGCCCGGCAAGCCCGCCATCGTGTGATTGAATCTGCGATTCGAGGCGAGACCGATCCTTTTCAGCGTATCCAGGCGAATCTGGTCACCGCTGAAGGCTACTTGGCGGCTGACGATCTATCGCGAGCGAAGCAGCATCTTCAGACCTCTCTTGGGGAAGTGCAGCAGGCTTCGCCCGAAAGCCTGGCGAACAAGTCGCTCGCTGGCTTGGCTAAGTTGGGTCTTCACATGGCGGATCGAAACGAAGAGGCTTTAGCGCGCGACGCGATTGCGGCAGCCGCGAAAGCCTCGCGTCCTGATGCCCTAACCACCGCCGCTTATTGGCTAATTCTGAACCAGCCAACCAAGGCGACAGAATGCATCAATCGATTCGAGGCCGACTACCTTGCCCGCCGACAAGTACCAGAATTAGACGACACGACCAAACGCCAAGAAATGGAAATCCTTAAAGGGCTGTCCCTCTGCCGAGCGATGCTAGCCGAAGGATACGTCGATCAAGCTTTCGAGTGGGCCGAGACCATTCCGCCGCAACGTCCTGAGCACATGACCGCGATTTGTCAGATCGCCCGAGTTTGGCTTTCCCGCAACAACGACGAGGCAAACAACTCAGCGGTCGAGCTATTGAAACAAAACGTCCCGCACGTCACGGCTCTTGTTCGACAAGCCCCAACTGGCGGGTACGAGAGTCGGCACGAACTGGTTCTGTTCGCCCAACTGCTGACCCAGTCCGAACAAGACCACCTGCTGGAAAATGACGTCTTGCCCCTTCTTTCGGTCCATGAACGCAGGCAGCTGAAGACAGCACAGCTGACAATTCCAACGCAATTGTCGCTCGACGAGAAACTCCGTCGCTATGTCCTCCCGGAGAACTCCGACATCAAGAAACGACAACGGCTAAGTCAAATAATGTGGCAGTTGGAAATTCCCGCCGAAAAGAAACGGGTCTTAGATCTCCGCCGTCAATTGATGCCGACCGATCCGTGGCAAGAAATCGCCGAACGAGAGGCTCTTGCCTTCCTCTATGAAAGTGCTGGCTTCCCGCAGGATGCGCGGGCACAGTGGGAGGCCCTGTTGGCGGCCATTTCCAAACTTGACGATCCAGGTTTTCGCAGCAGTGCTCTCCGCATGGCGATGCCCAACTTATGGGTGCGGGGGCATCGCGATTTGGCTCGTCAGGCGGCGACCAGCATGATCGATAACGTATGGCAAACGCGTGACCAGCCACTTCGCCAGTACGAGCCACGACTGCGAAAGACCGACGTCGCCAATGCCAAGCTCTATCTGGAAGCGATCTCTGCAACGCCCTAGGCGCCAGAGAATTCTGTGAATTCCTGCTTTCTGTTTCCATCTCAAATCGACGAAGCGATTCTGGAAGTAGCCATAGGTAGCGGCTAAACTAGGAGGGCATCCTTCCCGCCGTCCATGAAAGCCTGCCATGCCTGCTCGAATCGCTTTTGCGTTTGCCTTCGTCTGTGTGTTCGCTTCACTCGCCACCGCAGCTGACGTCAAAAAGCCGAATATCATCTACATCATGATCGACGACGCCGGGTATGCCGACTTCGGCGCGATGGGGTCGACACAAGTTCAAACGCCAGCGTTCGATCAAATGTGTCGCGAAGGGACACGATACACCGATCATTACTCGGGATCGGCCGTCTGTGCGCCGACGCGATGCGTGCTGATGACCGGACTGCATACTGGGCATTGCCGCCGACGCGATAACCAAGCCAAAGCTAACCGCAACAAGACCGATCAAAACGGGCTCGTTTTCCTGAAAGACGAAGACCTGACCGTGGCCGAAGTCTTGCAGAAAGCAGGTTATGTCACCGGCGGCATCGGAAAATGGGGGCTGGGAAATCCTGGCTTCGAGGGCTCGCCTGAGAAGCAAGGTTTCGACCATTTCCTGGGATACCTCGATCAAGTCCACGCCCACGATCACTACACCGATTGGCTGTGGAACGATGGTGAGCGGATGGAGACCGGGAAGCGTTATGCCCATTACATCTTCGAGGAAGACACCCTTCGCTTTATCAACGAGAACCACGACAAACCGTTCTTTTTGTATCTGCCCTACACGTTGCCGCACGGTAAGTACGAGATACCAGCCGATGATCCCGCCTATGCACTTTACAAAGACAAACCGTGGCCGCAGCAGGTAAAGAACTACGCCGCCATGATCACGCGGGCCGATATGACCGTGGCTAAGATCATGGATCTGCTGAAGGAACTAAAAATCGATGACAATACAATCGTCTTTTACACCTCCGATAATGGTCCCAACGCACCTTTTGTCAAACTGCTTGATTCCAATGGACCGTTCCAAGGAATCAAACGTGACCTACACGAAGGGGGCATTCGTGCAGGGATGGCTGTACGCTGGCCAGGGCATACACCCGCCGGGGAAGTGAGCGACTTTGTGTGGGGAATGCGTGATGTTTTCCCCACGCTTTGCGAACTGGCCGGAACCGAAACGCCAGCCAACCTCGACGGAATCTCGGTCGTGCCGACCCTGCTCGGCAAGCAGCAAAAAGGACATGATGCGATGTACTGGGAGTTTCCACCAGGATCGCAGCAAGCTGTGCGAATGAGAAAGTGGAAAGGTTATCGGCGCGGAACCAAGTCGCCGGTGCAACTGTTCGACCTGGACACCGATCCAGGTGAAACAACGAACCTGGCTACCAAGTATCCGCAGATCGCCGACCAAATTGCCGCGATCATGACTCAGTCGCACACACCCAACGAGTTCTGGCCGTTGGACGATGGTCCGCCGAAGAAGAAGAAAAAGTAACCGTAATCGCTTCGCTCTGGAAAGAAGAATCTATGCCTCGTCGGTTCAGCTGGGTTATCGTTTTGCTGTCGGCTTCCTACGCGTTTGCGGACGAAGTATCTTGGCTAACCGATGTGACGACCGTTCCAGAACACGTCGTCCAGCAGCATGCTTCGCCGGTTGATGAAGTCGAGTCACTCCAACAGTGGCAACAGCAGCGTGCAGAAGTCGAGACCGCCTGGAAAGAGTTCCTCGGTGTGTATGCCAACTCCGACTTACCGCTAAAGCTTGAAGTGATCAAGCGGGAAGAACTGGATGACTGCACGCGTACGCTCATTCGTTACCAGGCTGAACCAGGACGCATGGTTCGGGCTTATCTGCTCGCCCCGCTCGGTGATAAGAACGCCAAACTACCAGCGATCGTAGCTTTTCATGGAACCAATGCCGGGACCTTTAACAAGCTAGTCGGCCTCGATGCCGAGCCAGCCCGGCACATGGGACTACGTTTGGTGAAGGAAGGTTTCGTCGTCCTTTGCCCGGAAAACTTTCTGTGGGAAGGTAGCTCGTATAAGGGTTCAACCGAAGCAGCTTTGAAGAATCATCCTGGCAGCAAGGGAATGGCCGTGATGTTGGCCGATGGAATGCGCGCCGTCGACGTGCTGCTGGCTCAACCGAACGTCGATCCTCAGCGGATTGGCGCGTACGGACATTCGCTTGGTGCCAAAGAAACGTTGTATCTGACGGCGTTCGACGATCGTGTCTGTGCGGGCGTGGCCAGTGAAGGGGGCGTCGAGATTGGCTTTAGCAATTGGAATGCGATTTGGTATTTGAGCGATGCTGTTGATAAGAAAGACTTCGCGCGTTCGCACCACGAGTTGTTCGCTTTGATTGCTCCACGGCCGTTCCTGGTTCTCGGTGGCGAAGAGGGCAGGGGATGTGCCGACGGCGAACGAAGCTGGCCAACGATTCTCAGTGGCCAGAAGATCGCCAAACTGTACGGCGAGCCAATCCGGCAAGGCCTGGTCAACCATGGTGAAGGGCACTCCCTTTCCATGGAATCGGGCGACAAGGTCCTCGCCTGGCTGAACGCGTACGTCGCAAACCAGGATTAGACGTGCGATCGACGGGCAACTTGACCGCACCCAATAACCACGATGGCGATTGGGTGCGTTACTATCTTGATCTTAAAACTATTTGGCCAGCTTCTTCTTGGCCGTGGTCAGACCTTTCGAGATCGTGTCGACCGCTTCGGTCGCATCCATCTTGGCCAACAGCAGGAAGGCCTCGCTGAGGACTCGCTTGGTATCGGCGACCGTGATCTCGGTCTTGTCTGTGTCGACGTGGCGCGAAACTTCGTTGTAGAAATCGGTCAACTTCATGGTGCTTCCTTTCGAAACGGTTTGTCGTAGAGTGGTGTGTTACCTCGCCTAGTTTAGCGAATTAATCACGCACCGTCATGGCGAACCGGAAGGAACGTCACTTCACATCGGCACTGTCTGGCTCGTTTTCCACCCACCGAATCAAATCTTCACGATCCGAAATCGTACCGGGATGCGCGAGGTAGCACTTCTCGATCAACTGCATCGGCTTGGGGGTACCCCGATAAAGCAACACCAGATAGGCGTCGACGATCAAGTTGATCGGCACTCCGTGAAGCCTCATAGAGACGATCTGGATCAATGTGACCTGGCCACCAGCAAGCTTCACCCGCATCCAGGCTTGAAATAGCTGGGCGAAGACAGCCAAGCCAATAATCACACTAACGACGCCCAGGCCGAGTATCACGACCAGCATGATCTGAAATGCGTCCACCAATCTCACTCCACAAAAAAACCGGGTGATCCCCTCAGGATACCCGGTCTTGCATGGTGAACCAAAGTGCCGCGAAGCTGGTTACTTCGTGGTGACGTTGAAATCGAAAACGTTCTCGCCACCCTCAACATTCACGACTTGGGTTGAAGATGAGTTGTATTCAGGAGGGAAGGCTTCCTTCTTACCTGGGTCGGTCACGCGGCCGTTATCGTCACGCGTGGCACCACGAGCCGAAATCAAACGAACGAGGTTTTCGCCTGTCTTCGTTCCTTCGGTATTACCATTGTACTGCAAAACGTACTTGCCTTCCGCATCGGTCATGGCGGTCGAACTGCGGGCTCCATCGACGGGTTCAAACATGACCTGAACGCCTTCCATGGGTTTGCCGTCGAGGGTGACGGTTCCGGAAACATGGCCAATCTCAGGCATATCTCCCTTGCTGCAGCCAATCGCTACCAGGGATGTCAGACAAATGAAACAGGAGAGAAACCAACTGTATTTGTTCATATCGAAAGATACCTCTTATCTAAAAACTCAAACTCGAATGCAGTTGCAAAGAACAGACGCCTCATGTTGGCCACACAAGGCGTCTTGAATTTGCTAGATGACAATCAACATCAAACGCGCGGCGATTAGTATTCGCCAACCACTCGGCCGTCGAAGCGATTCAACAGCATTTCGTAGGTGCTATCGGTAGCACCGCCGATGTTGTCGTTGATGTTTTCGCTCAGGAAGTGAACCGAACCGTCCGCAAAGACGAATTCAGCACCACCTGGGTGATTGCTGGAGAAACCTTGGCGACCATCGTTGTCGTTACACCCGCTGCCGCAGGTGGCGGTTTCGTTGATGTGAGGCTTTCCACCACCGACAACGGTGATGAAGCCGTTATTGAAGTCGTGGTTGTTTTCGACGTCGGCGTTACCGTTGTGACCGTAGATGACGCCAGCCCCTAGTTCCGTACCCATCAACATCCAGGCACGTTCACCGATCATCGCGGTATTGCTCGTACCGTCGGTGACGTCACGCATAGCCACACGCACACGGCTGTTGCCTTGGACGTTGGTGCCGGGAACGAACATGCCATTGTGCGTCGAGCTACGATCGATATCGCCAGCCGAGTTGACACCGATATAGTTGGACAAAGCCAATTCGTGATCGGGGCTGCCCTGGTTGATGCGGTAGTGCGTATTCAGGTCAGGGCCGGTGTCGGAAGGGCAACGAAAACCTTGGATTGGGTTCTTCAGCACATTCAGCTTCACGGTGTTGTTGACCGCTTCGTGCAGACGCTGCGGCGAGCTTGGCTGAAGGGCGTCGTAGGTGGTGGTTTGTTCGATGAACGGCAGAAGCAGCGTGCCCCAGCTCCAGCTCGAATGCGAACCTTCGTCACCGCCGTTGACTTCATGATCGTAGCTGATCGCTGGAAAGGCCTTGAAGGTGTCGTGATAGTTGTGCATTGCTAATCCGAGTTGCTTCAGATTGTTGGTGCACTGCATACGACGAGCTGCTTCACGAGCTTGCTGGACAGCCGGCAGCAGGAGAGCGATCAAGACACCGATGATGGCGATCACAACTAGCAATTCGACCAGTGTGAACCCACGACGGGATCGGGTTTCGTAACGCGACATTACAGGAACCTTTCGACAGAGATTGGAAGAGGAGATTGAATCGTCGAGCCGATACGGCCCCCCTAGAGGCAATAAGGGAGGTTATCGTTTGCTCAAAAATGAATAGCGCAACCAAAAAACACAAAAAAACACATGTTTCTTAAATTTCATTGCTATATCATTCGCGCCGCTAATTTATCATGTGTCTACATTTCTTAACACACTCGAGTACCTTTATGTACGATTAATGCGGCTTTCCCCATCACTGATGGGTCATGCGTCAGATTATACGGACAAACGATTTGCTGACATGGCCGATTCTCTTAAACACTGAGAATTATTGCTAGAAATCTGCTGCCATTTTTCCCACCAAGCGAAACACCTAGTAGTTATGTGGGGAACCTGATTGGCTCACCCAAGTGGAATCGATTAAGATCAACATTCACCTACTACTCCCAAGCTTCTGTGCGAGATCCTCATGCCTAGTCGAATAATCCCCTTAACGTTAACCCTTGTATTTGCTGTTGTTTCGCTGCTCAGTGCTGCCAAACCATCTGGCCAAGAGCAAGTCTACAAAGAGGTCGATGGAAGAAAGCTGAAGCTGTACGTCACCAAACCGGACGGCTGGCAGAAAACCGATAACCGACCAGCCGTCGTTTTTTTTCATGGCGGGGGTTGGGTTGGTGGTGCGCCTGGACAGTTTACTGAGCACAGCAAGTATCTCGCGGAGCGAGGCATGGTTGCCATTCAGGTCGAATACCGTTTGCTAGACCGCAAGAGTAACGATCCACCCACCCAATGCGTTGAAGATGCCCTGGATGCGATGCGTTGGGTCCGTTCGCACGCCACGGACCTTGGGATCGATCCCAACCGGATCGCGGCCGCTGGAGGTTCGGCTGGCGGGCATTTGGCCGCGTATCTAGGAACCGTAAGTGTGCGTCAGTCAGGCGTATCGACGAAGCCAAATGCGATGATCTTATTCAACCCGGTTTATGACAACGGGCCAGGCGGCTGGGGGACGCAGCGGGTGAAGGATCGTTATACCGAATTTTCACCAGCGCATAACATCAGCGAGGATGACCCACCGCACATCGTTTATCTCGGTTCACAGGACAAGCTAATCCCAGTTGCCACGGCTGAGAACTTCCAGAAGAAGATGAAGGAAGCAGGCGTGACCAGCGAACTGCGAATCTACGAAGGGCAGGGGCATGGCTTCTTTAATCATGGCAAAGACAACAACCGCTGGTACGATGCCACGATCGAAGAGACCGATAAGTTTCTGACCTCGCTGGGGTGGCTTGAGCCAAAAACCAAATAGCCGCCCTAATTGGGCGTGATAGGCAACTTCTCAGTAATCGGTATCTCGCCCCGAATCATCTTGGTCGCCTCGCCGGTGAGGCGTAAGTACCAGTCGGAAGGCAGGCCCTCGTACGTTTTGAAGTGGGCCTGCTGCGGCGGGTTGTTGGTTACCTTGTAAATGGCCGTGGCTTCATCGACCTCGTCAAACATAGCGACATAAATCATTCCCGTCTTCAGCTTGGCCGCCGCGACACATTGCTCCCAAAAGAACTCGCCTCCGCGCCGATCGATCGTTGCTCCCTCGGCATTCGCCCCCTTTAGATTCGTCCAGGCAAACCCAGGGTAGACCACCGGAAGATAAGCGACCCCAGCAGGGCCGGTCACCTGGATGTCGTCTTTCCAAACTTCGGTATTGGCGACTTTCTTTCCTCGACGCTGGACAACATTGCCGTGATTCCAGGGGCTGAGGACCTCCAGTTTGCGAAATGCTGCGGCCCAACGCTGGTCCCCTTCGCGCTGCCAGTTCCAGGGACATCCGCCAATCACGGTCGCTTGATACGGACCTTCCTCATGAAAGAAATCGATTAGCTGATGCGCGATCTCAGCGTCGAAACGATCGGGGTAAAGTCCCCAGATGAAGACGACCGGTCGACCCTCATGATGCAGGTAACGCCCATCACTGGTGACCTTGCGTTGGTTGACCAATACCTTCCAATCGGAAGTCAATCGTTCGACGATTCGATCGGCGGGATAGCCTGAAAGGTCGTAGCAAACGCCGTACACACGGCCCGTCTTCTCGGCCGCGGATCGTACATTTTGCAAGATTGAATCAAAGGAAGGTTGGCGTAGATTCACCAGGAAGCGCTGAACGAAGACCCCATCGATGCCATATTGCTGCATCCACTGAAAGTGTCGGTGAATCGTTTTGGGTTTCGCACCACTATAAAGGTAGGCCTGACTTCCATCGGCATGAGTGAAGCCAGGGACCGCGAACTTTTCTTCGGGGGTGAACTCGCTTAAGTCGGGCCACATCTCGAAGGTTAGCGACTCCGGCGAGATCGAACGACGTCGGCTCCAGTGTAACCAAGCCGAACTCGTGCCGTCGTCGGGACAGCGAAACCAGCCCTGATAACCACATAACGCCTTGCCGTTCAGGGTCGTGGCATCCACCATCGTATCCGTCTGGGCGAGGTCTTGACCGCTGGTTGCACAGGTGAGCCACGCCCATAACAAAACAACGCAGCCGAGCTGAAGAGCTCGGCTGCGTTTCCATGGATTGCCGATCGACATGAATTGTCTTTCCGTTCCAGATCACAAAAGCCTGGGTAGCACTAACTGCCAGCCCCCAAGCTTTCGATTGTACCTGACGAAAACGCGGAAATCTTGTCGCCGGTTGCTGGTTCGGAGTTTTCATCGCCAGCGATGTGGTCGGGCACTTTTTCGGCTGACTTCGGTGCTTTCAGAGCTCCCAGGAATTTCAGAATGCTGGTTTGCTGCTCTTCCGTCAGTTGCGAGAAACGCATCATCGAGGCATACGCTTCGCCGCCATGCCATTCGATGGCCGCTCGCAAGGTGTCAGCACGTCCATCATGCAGATACGGAGCCGAATCGGCGACGCCCCACAGGGCTGGCGTGCGATATTCCTTGTAGTGATTCTGTTCTTCAATCGAGTCGAACTGAATCGTTTTCGTATTTGCCAGAATGTCGTCATCATACTTGGACGAGTAAGGATTTGGCGGAGCTTGTGGTGAGAACTGCGTGCGACGCGGATCCATTCCGTAGTAAGGAGGCATGCCGTTCTCTGCGACGAACTTGTCGTAAACTTTGATCGACTCGGCCTTATGCTCTTCAAATTGAGCTTTACCCACGGTGTTGTATTCTTCCGCGGATGCCTTATCGGCGTTGTAGCGATCTTCGCCACCGGTTTCGATCACCACATCACTGATCCCGGCGACAACGCGGAAGGATGGAACTTGCTTGGCGGGAATCGGATCTTCGAAGGACGATCCCATGTTGTGCAGCAGGAAGTCGGAATAGACACCGTCCAGTGTGCCGACATTTTCGACATGGCACTCGGCACAGCCGACCTGGCTGAACAGCAACTTACCTTGAGTGACGTAGCTTCGTTCGTTGGGATCGTCAGGAATCACCAATTCAGGACGTGGCAACGATCGGACGAAGGAGATCAAATTGCTCGTCTGTTGAGAATCGAGGTCAGGATTCTCGATGCGATAATCTAGCTTCATAGGATTGGGAGCCTGATTCATCTCCGCAACCTGCAAGCCAAGCTCTGCCGCACAGGCTCCTTTGATGAACATGTCGAGATCGTTCATCTGACCTCGCCAACCGTATCGGCCGGTGAAACGGCCCGAGACGCCCGAAGAGCTTCCTTTTTGCGACTCCGCAATCGCGACCAAGTCGGTATCTTTGATGTGACGGTCGATCAGGTCGACACCGTATAGCTGTGGCGGGTTTCGTTCCGCGATCGCGTATTGCAGATCTTTCTTGAAGCCAACCAACTTCAACGGAAGCTGCGAGATGAACGATAGATTTCGTCGCTTCATCATTCGGCGAATACGTGACCGGGAGTCGATCGACATTTCCAACGGCGTGGTTAGTTCGTTGTAGATGTCGTCATATCCCGAAGTGGTGTTGTGCCGGTGAAGCACGACACCCAAGTAGTAACGATCGAGCGAGTCGACAAACATCGGGTGAGTTTCTTTCAACCGATTCAAAAACGATCGTTCGTTGCGAACGGTCGGTTCACCAGGTTCCGGAATCACCGCCAAAATTTCGACGTTATTGGCCTTCCCGCCACTTCCTCCGACACCAGATTGGCCATGGCAGGCGACACAACTGGTCGCGTTGTAAACAGGTCCCAATCCATCGCCATGCGGGCTGAGTGGATCATTAGGTTGCCACTCGTGGACAAAAAGATCGCGACCTGCGGTGGCGCGTTCTTCAAAATTGTGGGTTTGAGCGTTTACCAGCGTTACGGCGAACGCGGCACATAGAAAGCTGAGGGCACTGACGGGGCGCGACATCTCGAAATTCCCTTCCTGGAGAAACACCAACGAAGCGGTACGAATCCCCCTCTGTGTAGGCAAAAAACACTGAGCATGCAAACATTTTGCAAAGGTATTTGCACATACACTTTTAAGTGCTTTTCTCGCGGTATTTTCACTGCGCGAAACAGGCCAGGTCAGCCATAAATAGCATGGAGATAGTCACCTTTACCAAACGGATCGACTTAGCGGTCAAGCGATTCATCCAGAGAAGCAGTCGCCGAAATTCCTGGCGGGGCTTCTTCGGCCGATTTAGGTGCTTTCAAAGTTTGTAGAAACTGAATCAGGCTGTACTGATTCTCTTCGCTCATCAAGGCAAACCGACGGGCCGAAGTTCTCGCTTCGCCGTCATGCCATTCAATTGCCCCACGCAGAGAGTGTGCGCGACCGTCGTGCAT
Source organism: Blastopirellula marina (assembly GCF_002967765.1). Taxonomy (NCBI): domain Bacteria; kingdom Pseudomonadati; phylum Planctomycetota; class Planctomycetia; order Pirellulales; family Pirellulaceae; genus Blastopirellula; species Blastopirellula marina. Next base: position 414,809 of record NZ_PUHY01000010.1, read on the forward strand.
GTATGGGGCGGAATCGGCAACACCCCATAGCGGCGGCGTGCGAAACTCCTTGTGATGGTCCTGGTCAACAGCCAACAAAGGAGACGGTTTTCGCCGCACCATACCGTGATAGCCACTGATGACATCCATATTCTCGCTGATGGTAATCTCAGGCAACGGCTCAGCTGGGATCGGGTCTTCAAACAGACGTCCCATGTCGTGTAACAGAAAGTCGGAGTAAACCCCTTTGAGCGTCCCAACGTTCGAAACATGACACTCAGCACAACCCACCGCAGTGAAGAGCTGTTCGCCCTGAATGATTTCCTGCTTTTCTTCGTAGTTCTCGGGAAGGACTTGCTCCGGTCGTGGCAGTGATCGCACGTATTGAATAAGCGAGTCGACCTGCTCGCCGGTCAGATCGCTTCCTTCCAATTCATAATCAGGTTTCAGCGGGTCCTTGGTTTGATGGAATTCGTGAACTTGTAGGCCAAGTTCTGTCGCGCAAGCTCCTTTGATGAACAGATCGAGATCCTTCATTTGGCCACGCCAACCGAATCGCCCTGACTTGCGACCTGAGACCCCGTTGTTACTGGCTTTCTGCATTTCGACCAACGCATCGAGATCGGCATCGCTGATCTTTTTATCGATATCGTTCACACCGAACAATTGCGGCGGATTTCGTTCGGCCATGGCATATTGAATGCCTTCATGAAACATCACGAGATTCAGCGGCAACGCATCGATCAAGGGTAGATCGCGGCGAGTCAGCATCTTGCGGATGCGCGCCTTTGACTGGGTCGTGGTCGGTAGGGTAGCGGTCACATCAGCGTGCTTGCTGGCGTAATCGGGGTTGGTGCTCTCGCGATGTAACAAGACCCCCAGGGAGAAACGACCTTCCTTATCGACAAAGTCAGGGTGCATCCGATGAAGGTTGCCGAGGAACTTCTTCGCGGTTCTTTCCGTGAAATCACCGGCTTCTGGCAAGAACGAGAGAAACTGGGCATTGTGCGTTTTGTCACCACTACCGCCGACACCCCCCAGAGAATGGCAATTCACACAGCCTTTGCCATTGAACAGCGGGCCGAGGCCGTCGCCATTGGGGCTGAGAGGATCATTCGGCTGCCATTGGTGAAGAAACAGTTCTCGACCTTGGGTAGCGTTGTCCTCTTGTTGCTCGAACTGAGCCTGAACGGTTGTCAGCAGAGAGAAAACCACCATCAAGCTGTAGAAGCAAGTCCGCCTAGCCATACGATTTCTCTTGCCTGATCGATTTTGAGAAGAGAAGGGTTCCGTGTCTTTATGTTTAGGGGATTGCGCCGAGAGATGCAACGAATTTGCGACTTGGCGGTAACCTAAGACGGATTCTATCGCCGATTTTCCAGTGGTCACTTCTCGTTAGAATAAAGAAACGATCGCTTAGCGTACTAACCCAGAGGAGCTCAAGCTCGATGCCCCCAGAATTCAATGAACTGAACGACGCGGAAGAACATGTCATCCTGAGAAAGGGAACCGAACGCCCCTTTACGGGTAAATATACCGATTGGAAAGCACAGGGCACCTTCATTTGCCGTAGGTGTAACTTGCCGATTTACCACTCCAACAACAAATTTGACAGTCGCTGCGGTTGGCCCAGCTTCGACGAGCACTTGGAAGAATCGGTCGAACGTGTCCCAGACGCCGACGGGCGGCGGACTGAAATCATCTGTGCCAATTGTCATGGGCACTTAGGCCATGTGTTCGAGGGGGAGGGATTCACACCGAAAGACACACGTCACTGCGTAAATTCGATCTCAATGCGGTTCGTACCCGATGGCGAACCACTTCCAGAAGTGATTGTCAACAAAGACTAGTTGGCTAACTCTTTGATTGAGGGAGATGGAAGATGTCGGGGCATGTTGTCTTGCTGGGAGATTCGATCTTCGATAACGCCTCTTACGTTTCCGGCGGGATGTCGGTGATCGACCATCTTCGTCGTCGCCTGCCCAGTGGTGGTAAAGCCAGTTTACGAGCTGTTGATGGAGCGTGCGTCACCAATGTGTACCGGCAGTTGGAACAACTGCCGGCCGACACCACGCACTTGGTTTTGAGCATCGGAGGTAACGACGCTTTATTTGCTGCCGGGGATCTATTTACCGAGGATCCTCAATCGATGGCGCGCTCGTTGGAGCGTGTCGCACAGGTGGTTGATCGATTCGCCCAGGAACATCGCGAGCTGTTACTCCATTTGAAGCAGCTCGAGAAACCGCTGGTCGCTTGCACGGTATACGACCGCATCCCATCGCTCAGCCGGGAAGAACGAGCTGGTCTGAGCGTCTTTAACGATGCAATCACTCGCAACATTTTCCGCGTTGGGGCAACGATGATCGACCTGCGACTGGTTTGCGACGACTCGCGCGATTACGCCGAAGTCTCCCCGATCGAGCCGTCCTCGCAGGGAGGTGAAAAAATCGCCCGAGCAATTGCTGACGCGATTCTGCAGATCGGTAGCCCGCGGCGTGTGATTGTGTAAACGGTCGGCAGTCACGATTTCATTACGCTGGGATCGAGAATCGTATGCCCAGCCCAGTTCGCGTCGCCTCCGTCGGCGATTTGCTGAAACACCATGATCCGCTCGATACGGCAAGTTGGATCTACGTAGGCCACTTCAATCTCGAAGGGCGCCTTCAAGCTGGTCTCTAGATCCAACTGCGACATCCAGCCGAAGCCCATTTTATTAAGGGGAACATGGGCGTAACGTTCGGTGTTCTGGATACGACCTTCCGGATCGAATGGAATCTCTTCGGCGTTTACCTGGCCGGTTAATTTTCCACGGCTGGTCACTTCCTCGAACTTTCGAGCCGGGGTCCCCTGAATCTGTCGCACGACCCAATCTCGCAAGACGTTCGTCATCGCATCTAACGCGCAGTTAGACGGAGTATGCCCAAGCTCGTCGACATCGTGATCGTTTTCAAAAACCTGGTATAGCGCCGGCAACACCTCGACGACGCCGATCCTACCTAACGCACTCGCTGCCGTCCCGCGAACCTGGCAATCGGGGTCGTACTTCAGCCGGTTGAGCAGCGCGAACTCCGCTTGAGCGTCCCCATAATCATGCAAGCAACCGCACACGACCCAGCGAACGACGATCGACGGATCGTCAATAAAGCGAAGGATCGTTTTCGTCGCGTCGCTACCGTAGAGGCGAGTTACCATTTCAACCGCTTCGGACCGATCCTCTTCGTTCGATAGCTGCATGCGACGCTCGAAACAGGCCAGCACTTCGTCCCGGTCGCAAGCAACTAACTCGCGGTGAAGTCGGCGATAGTTATCGGGATCGGTCACGATCTGTGGCCGTGCTTTCAGGAACTCTTCCACACGTTGCGAGATATCCACATGCTCCTCAACTTGGAAAATGGATGGGCACTTCAAGTCGTCACGATCATTTCAATGGAGCATTCTGATGAAATCTGCCCTGTTTCCTGTCTTAAACGATCATGCTGCGTTCTGTCCAGCTACGGACGACACAATCCGATAAATCGGTGCTTTCCTCGAACAAACACCCGTAGCTACCGAACTCCAACCAGAGCAGGGGTACCCATGGCCATGCACACATCGCATACTAGACCACACGCACAATGCACTTGACGCATCGTCAGTATTATCGAAAGAAGCAAGTGGACATCGAGCAACTGCAACAGTTTTTGAAAGTCGCCGAACTGGGCAACTTCACCCGAGCAGCGGAAGTGCTCAGTATTTCGCAGCCGGCGCTCAGCCGTTCGATCGCGCGGTTGGAAGAAGAGCTAGGGCAACCTCTGTTCGAACGACAGTCACGGAAGGTCGTTCTGACCGATGTTGGGCACCTGCTGCAATCACGAGCACATCGCATCGTTTCGCTTGTCGAAGACACGAAGGCCGAGATCTGCGACGACGGCGAGAGCGGGCGAGTTCGCTTGGGCGCGATTCCGACGATTGCACCCTTCTTCCTTCCAGAAATGCTCAGCCCGTTTGCCAAGGCATTTCCTAAGGCCCATCTCACCGTGCAGGAAGACACCACCGACAATCTCCTTCGCCGGTGCCAACAAGGAGAAATTGATCTGGCGATCCTGGCGCTACCAATCTCGGCCAAACATTTGGAGATTGAACCACTGTTCGAAGAAGAGCTTCTCTTGGTGTTACCGGTCGAACACCCCCTGTGTGCCAAGAAGCAGATCAAGCTGGCCGATGTCGAGCCATTCCCGTTTGTCTTGCTGGACGAAGCACACTGCTTATCGGATAACATCGTAACGTTCTGCCGGCATCGCTCTTTCAACCCGATCTCCGTCGAGCGAACCAGTCAACTAGCGACCGTTCAGGAACTAGTTTCGATGAACCACGGGGTGTCCATGATTCCCGCGATGGCCAAAAAACTTGATTCAAGCAATCGGCGTGTCTACCGATCGTTAGCGGGCACGAAGCCTACCCGGAAGCTCGCCATGATCTGGAATCCGTATCGCTTTCAATGCAAGCTGTTGGAACGGTTCAAAGAACACATCCGGGCCTTCTCGCAAACCCATCAGCCGTAATGCTTCGCACGACTAATCTTCTTCACCGAAAAGCGTGCGTTCGACATAGCCCATGATGACCAGTGTTCCCCACGCCAATAACACGGCCATGCAGGCAATGCCATAGTAACCGATGCCGCAGGCGGTTCCGGTGGCCGCCGATACCCAAATGGTTGCTGCCGTGGTCAACCCATGCACCCCACCATGTGCTCGGATGATCGAGCCAGCGCCGAGAAACCCGACCCCGCCGATGATCCCCGCAACAAGGCGAAATACATCGATCCGTAGCCAACCAGGATCGTTTTCGCCGAGTTCGGCGGTGAAGCTCATGCCGATCACCATGATCGTGGCAGCGCCCAACGAGACCAGCATATTGGTTCGCAGGCCTGCCGGTTTATCGTGCTTCTCCCGATTCCACCCCAGCACCGAGCCACAGATGACCGCAAACAAGAGTCGTAGGAACGCGTCGAGATTGGAGGTGACCGTCGCAATGAGAAGAATATCGAACATGAAACAGCTTTCTGGGGGCGTGTGGGACTAACCCAATTTTAACACGCTCTTCACTTCGCAAGAACGTGCCCCAGCGCAGCAAACGAGGGCTTCGATTGAAGCCCTCGTTGCGTTGTGCGGATCATGCGAAGTCACTTACAAATCGGCGCCGCCTGACTTGATGGCTTTCAGCTCTTCGCGAAGTTGACGAACTTCCTGTTCAAGCTCACGCACACGTCGACTCAGCGATTCGACCTGCTCCGGCGTTACAACTTCGCCGCTGACGCCCGCATTGCCGTCGATTCCTTGTAGAGCATTCTGAAGCAGTCGCAGGGCAGGGCGGTCTTCACCCATCGATGGACTACCAGCTTGCGGTGTGCCGGGCTGTGGTGGCATATTCCGTGGGTCACCATAATACAGATTAGTCGACTCCATCCGGTTGCCAACGTAGTAGTTCACCCCAATCCAGCGATCGTCGGGCGAGTTGCGAACCATCTGAATCAATTCGTTGGCATCGTCCACACGACGTCCGTCGTAAGCGACAATCACCGCTCCTACAGGGATACCAGCTTGATCGGCAACTCCACCAGGGCTGACGCTTTCGACGAAGGCACCACGACGAATCGAGACACCGGTTTGGGCACGCAGTTGATCATCGACGGGAAGTACGCGCACACCAAGCACGCGACGACCACCTGTCGGGGCGGCGGCCGGAAGCTGCTCTGGACTTGGCATGGTTCCTTCAACACCGAGCGGATCATACGGTTGCCCTGGGTCGGTCAATGGTGGCGGAACCGGAGTGTCACTTGGCTGACTTCCGAGAACGACATTCAAATCCTTGGATTGGCCACTTTGCACAACCTTCAAACTAAGCTTGTCCCCCGGCTGCTTACCGCTCATCCATTTGCCGAGGTCGTTCAGTGTTTGGAATCGCTGACCGTCAACTGTGACGATTAGGTCCCCCTTCTTCAAACCAGCTCGATCGGCAGGACCGCCTGGATTGACCTCGGTGACGATAATCCCTTTCTGATTGAGAAGGGGATCGTTTTCCGATTCATAGGTATCAAGCATCGCGCCCAGGTAGGGACGTCCGCTTGTATTCGCGGGTGGTTGAGGATCGGCTGGGCGATCGGGCAGATTGTTTTGCACACGATCCAGCAAGTTATTTAACTTGTCGAGTGCCCCCTGAGCATACGCTCCATGAGGAAATGCCAGCAGCATGCCACCTAGCATGATTGCCAGCCCGAAATTCGTTAGCGACCTCATAACTACCTCCCTCTCAATCGTGATCACGGCGAATTGGCCGTAAGAGACGCCTTGTTAGTTGGTATTCTCCCGAATCCACCCCATCAAGGAAAGGTAAACCGGCCGATTCGAGGCATGAATTTCCCTGAAGACAGATTTCCGCGTCCTTGTTACGCTTAAGGGCTATGGATAGGCAAGGTTCAGAACAATTCGAGATCGGTCGGGCATCGCCGCGACATCAAGGAGCCGCGTTATGGTTGGCCACCGGTGGTCGATCTCGGCATGTGAACCGAGGCCGAGTTACGGCCCTTCTGGCTGCGGAGAAGGAAGGGAAGATCAGCCTGGATGGTCTGCTTTCCGCGACCAATAACAATCGCGTCGTCGCCGCGACGTGGTGCCTCAATCAGCCAGGAAAGATCGCCACGATCTGGGGACCAGGATTGATCTCTGGCATACCGGACACCCTGGCGGATGAATTGGTTACACGATCGGTCAAATTTGCCCAGCAATCGGGTAGCCATCTCGTGCAGAGCCTGGTTGGTGCCGAAAACCCTGCGGCTGGCGAGCACCTGACGCGGATGGGATTTCGAGCGATCACGTTGCTCGATCAATTGCACGCATTCCTTGACGACCTGAACGTTCCTCCTCCAACCGATCGGCTCTCATTTATCCCTTGCGAAGACTTTCGCCGTTCAAGCTTCGAGAAGCTTGTGGCCAATACGTACGATGGCAGTCTCGATTGCCCCGAGGTCGACGGGCTTCGTCAGATCAGCGATGTGCTAGCCGGTTACTACGCCACCAGCAGCCAAAACACGGCCCACTGGTACACCATCAAACAGGGGGGCGATACGGTCGGGGTAACCATCTTGGCACATCACACTGCCAACCACCAGTTGGAACTAATTTATTTCGGTCTACTGCCTACGTTCCGGCGGCAAGGTCTGGGAAGAGAGATCCTTTGCTTTGTGATCCAGCAAGCGAAGCGGTTGGGCTGCCAATCGATTCTGACTGGGGTCGATCAACGCAACACGCCTGCGATGGTCCTGTACCACCAGTTTGGGTTTGGTCTGTCCGATTCCAAAGAGCTGTATCTGAAGCCGCTCGCTTCGCTCAATGTGGCCGTCGCTTGACTTGCGATTCGGTAGCCCGCTTACCGACCCTTCCTAGATTCTTCATAAAGCGTGACCAACCGTGTCAAGCGGTATGATCCGGTTTTTGGAACACGTAACATGTTTCTTTTCAATGAGATAGAAACATCAATAGTTACCTTCTTGAATGCGTTTCCCCAGGATTCGACATATTTTCCACGCCTCTGTTCAGATCATGTTAGAAAAAGGGAAAGCCGCAATTCGATGTGAATCTCCGAGAAATGAGGGGCTTTCCGCAGGCGCGTTTTTCCCCTGCCACTTTTTTTCTTCCAGGGGTTCGTCGAGAGGTTTGACAGGGGTGCTAGCTTGCATACAATCGTCCTCCACGCGGCTGTTGATGCCGCCTGTATTTGCCTCTCGCCCGTCTGGGGTTACTAGGCGATTTTCGGATTGGGAATCAAGCCTTTTAACTCGCTGAAAGAGTCAGCCTGTGGTCACGGAAGACATCGAAATTCTGCCCGCGTTGCGTCTTGCAATGATCGAAAGGGTAGGACAAGATCGCTTCGATCTTTGGTTCGGAAACAACAACACTCAGCTCCGCGTGAGCGAGGGTTGTTTGCTGATCGAATCGACGAGCCGTCTGAATCTCGATTTCCTCCGTAAGAACTTCCACGAAGCCGTTTGTCAGGCCTTATCCGACGTACAACTTTCTGGTCACCAAGTCATCTACCGCGAAGGTCAAGTCCCCGCCAAGAAGGCGCAAGGCCCAAGCCAACAACGCGCGGAGAAAAAGATGCCAGCCACCGCCAAGCCGGTACGTGCATCTCAACCTACGACTTCGAGTAGCGCGAGCAGCCCCAGCAGCTTGCCGCGCCGCCGGTTTGCCTCACTGAAAGAATTCGTCGTCAGCGATTGTAATTCGATGGCGAAAACGGCAGCGACCATGGTACTGCAGCAGCCGGGGCAGATCTCGCCCCTCTATATCCATGGCCCATCTGGTAGCGGCAAAACTCATTTGCTGGAAGGGATTTATGGTCTCGCCCAGCAGCGTAAGGAACTTGGCCGCGTTGTTTATCTATCGGCTGAACAGTTCACGACGTTTTTCCTTGAAGCACTGCAATCGTCCGGTGTCGCCAGTTTCCGCCGTAAGTATCGTGATGTTGGTGTGCTGATTATCGACGACGTGCAGTTCTTCGCTGGCAAACGAGCGACGAAAACAGAACTGCTCCATACGCTCGATGCGATCAATCGTCGCGGCGGCCAAGTAATTCTCGCTGGCAATCAGCGTCCGACGGAATTGTCGGCACTGGGTACCGAACTGGTAGCACGATTCTCGAGTGGTTTAATCTGTAAGGTCGATCCGCTGGACGACCTTTGCAAAGAAACACTCGTTCAACGCTTGGCCGAGAAACGCGGCGTTCCGCTGAACGAACCGATCACGCATTGGCTGACACGTCAGTTGCCTGGTGAAGGACGGCTTATTTCCGGTGCGATCAATCGGTTATGGGCCTTTAATGCGGTGCAAGGGAACTCGCTGACGATTCCTGTTTTGGAGAACCTGTTGGCCGACTTGATTCCACAGCGCAGCAGCATGATGCGACTGGACGATGTCGAAGAAGCCGTTTGTCGCGTCTTCGGTGTTGATACCAAGCTGTTGCGTTCGCAATCGAAGTCACGCCGAGCAAGTAACCCGCGAATGCTGGCGATGTGGTTGGCTCGTAAGCACACCGGCGCGGCGTTGTCAGATATCTGCCAACACTTTCACCGTAAGAGCCACAGTACCGTGATCTCGGCTGAGAAGAAGGTCAACAAGTGGCTTTCCGATGAATCGATCGTGCAGATTGCCGATCGTTCGCTGAAAGCCAAAGAAGCCATCGAACTGGCCGAAGCGGAACTACGCACAAGCCGCTAGTTGGTCCTGCGGTAATTGAAAGTCTTGGCTACCTTTGAGAGAGAGCAGGAGCTCCTTTCAGATAGACTTCCGCTTGACCACGGACTTGACGGATGCGCACGGAACGAAGGCGTTGACTTAGTCGACAGCCGTTAATTTGTTGTCCGTGCCCATCCGTCAAATCCGTGGTTTCTCATCTTACTGGAAGCCCCAGCGACCAGCGTGCTTGTCGTGATCGACTAGCTTGGCCATTTCCGGGCTAAGCGAGTAGTACCGAGAAGGACGGTTGATCTCGAGATCGATCTTCAACCGTGTGTGCGGCAAGTTCTGATTGACGACCGGCGAAGGCTCGGCCCGGAATACGCTCACCGGCTCGCCGTTCCATTTCACCATGTACAGCGAGCCAGCCACGGTGGGCTCGGACTCGAAGTTGTAATGCTGCGTTAGCGTAGAAACCAAGCGACGTTCGTCACCGGTGGTTCCATGGAATGTGATTCGCTGCAGCTGCTTATCTTTGTCGAAGTAGTAGGTCAGCGAACCGGCAATGTCATCGACTCGTGATCCACTCACCAGCGGAACCCGCATCCCTTCAAGATTGAGGTCGGAAAGCGTGGTGCTGACATGCGGCCACGTTTCCATAATCCAGCGTGGGGTCGCGTTGAAATTGATGAAGTGGTCAAACTCTTGAAAGATCGGAGCCGCGAGTGGCTGTGAGTTCGATCCACCAAGCGCACTTCCGTTGATCGACGGCATGCCGGAAGATGTTTGGGCTGCGATTAGCCCTTGGCCAGCTTCAATCGAAGCATCCGGTGCATCGCCTTGCGAAGCGGAGCCGGTTGGCAGATAGCTCTGGGCTTTGTTCCAATAAGTCGACACCGACTCGCGCACGTCTGGATTATAATAGCCGTACGGCACACCAAAACTGGCGGCTGCGGCTGTCCAAAACATGACGGTTCGACGAAACACCTCGGTTCTCCTTTCCCAGATTGCGTGCGTCTAGCTGTATTCATCGAGCGCCAGCCAGCTAAGTCATGAATGCCATGCCAGCACATGCTAGAACCCGAGCCGCCGCCACGTCTTTCCCAGCACGACAACATGGAATCTTCCGACCAATCGACATCCCTTAACGTCTCCATCTGGCTTACATCGAAGGAAGCGGCCGATTGGTTTGCCTGGTTAAGCGAGAGCGATCCCAATGCCATCTCGACGCTGAAGAAACTGCGTGATTCATTGACGGCCGAGCAAACTCAGGCCCTGCTTCGCCAAATCGAGCTCCGTCGGCGAGGTATTAAAAAGTTCTCGCGTGCCGAGCAGATGTTCTTCACGCGTATCGGTTACGAACAGTCGACCGACGAAGCGATCGCGGCATACAAAGCCGAAAAGTTTCCCTCAAGCCAACCGCTGGCTGATCTCTGCTGCGGAATCGGCGGAGACTTGATTGCATTGGCTCAGCGCGGGCCAACCACAGCGGTTGATGCTTCGGAGGAACATCTTTGTTTCGCTGCCGCCAACGTTTCTACCTATGGCGCAAAGCTTGCCGACACACAGTGCTGCCTGGCCGAAGAAGTCTCGCTGGAAGCATTCGCCGCATGGCATATCGATCCCGATCGCCGCAGCGACAACCGCCGCACAATTCAGCTGGATAACTTTAGTCCGTCCCTCGCGCAGTTGGAAACAATGCTGCGGCGCAACCGCAACGCCGCTTTAAAGCTGGCCCCGGCAAGTTCGCTTCCTTCAGAGTGGGAAGCGGAAGGGGAGTGCGAATGGATCACGCACCATCGTGAGTGCAAACAATTGGTAGTCTGGTTGGGTGAGCTTGCGATTCAACCTGGCGCTCGCCGAGCAACCCGTCTCGATAATAACGGTCAGGCAGCATCCTACGTTGGCGTGCCTCGTCCACCGAGTCCGGCTACGGAAATTGCGGCGAGCCTGTTTGACCCAGATCCTTCCTTGGTTGCCGCGGGCATGGTCGATACCTTGGCAGCTGAATTGGGGCTGGCGCGAGTTTCCGCACAATCGCACTACCTGACGGGCCCCTCAAACGTTGACCACCCGTTGCTATCGAAATTTGAGGTCTTGAACATCGAGAAGATCGACACGAAACGTTTAAAGAAAGCCGTTCGCAAAGCAGATTGGGGAACGCTGGAACTCAAACAAAGAGGCCTCGAGTTGAAGCTCGAGGCCTTACTGGTTCAATTGAAATCTCGCAGACCGAACACGGGTACAATCATCTTCACTCCGACCGTCGATGGCAATCGAGCCCTCTTTTGTCGACGTACCGGATAACCGCGAACATTCCCCTTAATTCTCTTTCGTTTCCGGAGCAGTCAGTGCCGGAGCTTCCGCAACCTCGGCAACCGGTTCTTCTTCCGCAGGCTTGGTTGTCGGATCCGCTGGCGTTGGCTCGCCAGCAAGGGTATCCTCGGCTGGTTCATCCTTCGGCATTTCCTGCTTAGCTGGCTCTTCGGCAGGCTCAACTTTTTCTTCCGGCTTGGTCGTGGGATCGGCAGGTGTCGGCACGTTTTCCGCTTTAGGTGGCGTCAGCTTCATCGCCTTCGGTGCGGCCGGCAATGAGGCGATCTTCTTCGGAGCGGAATCGACCAGTTCTTCGGTCATCCGTCCGAGGTAGTTCATCACGCTTTCTTCCCCTTGGAAACCGATCACGGTTTCGTCGAGGTCGATCTGTTGCGAAAGGATGCGACCTTGCTCGATATCAAAACGAAGCTTGCCCTTTGTTAGTTTTTGGATCAGTTCGACCTTCAGCATCGGGTCGTCAATCGGAGTGAGGACTTGTGTTTCCGTGGTGATGGTCGCGACCCCAGCACTCACGTTCACCAAACGAAAGACCTGACGCGTTTTGATTCGTTTCAGTGATCCGTTGCCGGCCCGAACGGTCAGATCGTCTGGCGAATACCAGGCGGCACCTACCGCGATGGGATCTTCTGGGAGGATGGCCAAGATTTGCGATTCGCTGCTTGGCGTGCCACCAAGATGCTCGCGTTTGACCAAGCGACCTTGACGATCGATGGTGATTCGCGAAAGGGGCACACCCACACTCTTAGAAGCTTGAGCGTAGATCGCAGGTGGCAATTCATCAGTTTCGCTGTTGTACGAAACTTCGGGACGATCGGTAACCTTCTGCCACATGTTGATGTTTTCGACCGAGTGGACGAACGTCACCAAGCCGTCGTCATCGACCTTTTCGACTTGCCACTTGCGCGTCGAAATACTGCGCGACTGGGCGGTTTGCTTGACACCTTTGATCTTGGTATCGACCGTCGAGAGGTGGGTAATCTTTGAACGAACCACGTCCCCTACGGCGAACTTGTATTCGAGCTTGACGGTGGCATCGTCAGCGATCGCAGCCGCAGCCACGCCCAACAGAATCGCGATCGTCGCGAAGAATTTCATGATTGCATCCTTGCAGTTCAGGTCATTTTTGAACGGTGTTCCGATATCATCCGGGGGCAGCGGAACACTTCAAACTTCGGCTACCGCCCATGGTCGATTTGACCGCCCCAGCCTAGTTTTTCGCGGAGCGTGCGGTAGTAATTGTGATCGTGGGTCGCGACGAGCTTGAACCTGGGTTCCGCTTGATCGACCCGGACGCGATGGTCGCTGGTGATCGGACTGAGGACGCGACCGTCGACAACGACCGACATTTTTCGATCAGCACCTCGCAGATGCATCTCGAAGCATCGATCTCCCGTATCGACCACAGGCCGCATCGTCAGGGTGTGCGGATTGATCGGACTGACCACGAACGCCCGCAGATCGGCCCGCAATATGGGGCCACCAGCAGACAAATTATGGGCCGTCGAACCGACCGGTGTGCTGATGATCAAGCCATCGCAGCTATATGATGTCGCTAACAGTCCATCCACGTAAAGGTCAATCGTGCGGATTTGGAACGGCGGACCGCCGAGAATCGCCATTTCGTTCAATCCGATCCGCTCGGCAATGACTTCGTCGTTCTGCAGAACCTGGCAGCGGAGCATCATATGCTCGAGAATCTGACATTCTCCAGCGACCAATGAGGCCAATTGATCGACGAAAACCTCTGGGGTAAACGTCGTCAGAAACCCGAGATTACCCATATTCACGCCAATAATTGGCGTTTGGTTGTATCCCATGCTGCGTGCGGCGCCGAGGATCGAGCCGTCGCCACCTAAAACAATTGCGAAGTCCGCTTCGACCTGAGAAAGATCCGACTCCCAGTTCAAGTCGGTTAGAACCACTTCGGCGAACTGCGGCAACACATGCAGCAGTCGCTCGGTCTCCTCCTGCACGTGAGGCCGATTGCCGGCTCCCAGCAGCATGACGCGTGGCTTTTCCTTGCCAACCCAGTCAGGTGTTTTTGGACGCGGAGGAGTCAAAGTCATGGGAGGGATGCCCGGGTAAGGTCCAGGAGTGCGGATTACGCCCGTAAATGAAGTCGACGACCGCATCTCGATCCGCCGATTGCGGACCTTACGGGATTTTAATGAGAGGACGAAACCTTTCGCTCCGCGCCTGCCAATTGTCGGCAAACGGTGGCAATGCCGAGCGAATCGAGTTGCAACTCGGCCAAGATTTCGGCTCTATCTCCATGTTGCACGAAGACGTCGGGAATTCCAAGTCGCTTTACGTGACTTGCGTCGACCCCCGCATCGGCGGCTTGTTCCAGAAGGGCACTGCCGAACCCGGTCAGTAGGGCTCCTTCTTCGACCGTGATCACAAATGGCGACTCACGCAGAATCGGGAGGATCGTTTCGGCGTCGAATGGCTTTACGAAGCGAGCATTGACCAACGTGACGTCGAGCCCATCTTTGGCCAGCATTTCTACAGCCTTCTTCGCATCGGCAAGTTGAGCACCGTAGCAAATCACTGCACCATCTTGGCCACGTTTCAGAACTTCAGCTTTGCCAAGCTCCAGTGGGGTACGATCTCGCTTGATGTTCTCGGCGTTGGTCTTCGGATAACGAATCGCGGTCGGATGGTCCGCGTCGACGGCAAACTGGAGCATCTCCGTTAGTTCGTCGGCATCGCCCGGGGCCATGACAATCATGTTCGGGAACATCCGCATGTAACCGACGTCGTACATACCATGATGTGTCGGACCATCGGCAGCCGTGATCCCAGCGCGGTCCATGGTGAAGACGACTGGCAAGTCTTGCAGAGCGACTTCCTGGAAGACCTGATCGAAGCTCCGCTGCAGGAATGTGCTGTAGATGTTGACGATCGGACGAAGCCCAGCTTTCGCCTGACCAGCGGCAAACGCGACCGTATGCGATTCGCAGATACCGGTATCGAAGAAGCGGTCGCCAAACTCATCACGGAGCGGCTCCATCTTCGTCCCTTGGCACATCGCTGCCGTCAGCACGGTGACTTTGTCGTTACGCCGCATCACGTCAGCGATCGCATCGCGGGCGTAATTGGTATAGGCCTTCGAGCCTTCTCGCTTTTCTTCCGGTTTCGCTTCGCCTGGCTTACAGATCGCAGGTGGCGTGTGATAGTAGACCGGATCTTCCGCGGCTGGATCGTAGCCGTGTCCTTTTTCGGTCACCACATGTAGCAGGGTTGGTCCCTTCTGCGTCTTGACCATTTCCATGTACTTCCGCAACAGCGGAATGTTGTGGCCATCGATTGGTCCGATGTAGTTGACACCCAGTTCTTCGAACAGCATTCCGCCGTGAAGCCCCGCTTTGACGCCTTCTTTGAGTTGCGCTAGGAAGCGTTCGGTCGGGTCGCCGAAGACCGGGACCATGTTCAACGCCTTGACGATCTCGTGCTTGAATCCGGTGTAGAAGGAATTCATCCGCAACCGATCGAAATAATCAGCGACACCACCGACTCGTGGGCAGATTGACATCTTGTTGTCGTTCAAGATGATGAGCAGGTTGCCCTTAAGCGTCTTGGCATTGTTTAGCGCCTCGAAAACCATCCCGCAAGGGAACGCGCCATCGCCAATCACCGCGACCGCGTGACGATCGCCATGACCGGCCAGGTAGTCGCCGCTGGCCAACCCCATAACGGTCGAAACACTGGCACCTGCGTGACCCGTCATGAAGAGGTCGTAATCGCTCTCATTGGGGTTCGGGTAGCCCATCAGGCCGCCCTTGGTCCGCATCGTGTTGAACTGATCGTAACGACCCGTTACCAGTTTGTGCGGATAGACCTGGTGCCCTGTATCCCAGATCAAACGATCCTGTTTGAAGTCAAACGTTCGGTGCAGCGCAATACACAACTCGACAACACCCAAATTGGATGCAAAGTGCGCAGTCCGAGTCGCCACCAAGTTGCATAACACCTCGCGAATCTCGCCAGCCAACTGATTCAGTTGGGCGGTGTTGAGATTCTGCAAGTCTTCCGGCGATTTAATCGAGGGGAGTAGTTCCGCCATGACGATTAATGGTTCCTTTCCAGGACGTAGTGAGCCAGGGAAATGAGTGCGTGCCCCCCGCAGGGAAGGGTGGTTGCGGCGTCACTCGCCTGATGTATCAATTGTTCCGCCTTGCGTCGGCTCTCTTCAATACCCCAAATCCCAGGAAAGGTCATCTTTCCCTTCCCAGCATCTTTGCCTACACGCTTGCCCATCGATTTCTCGTCCCCTTGGACGTCGAGCAAGTCGTCTGTGATCTGGAAAGCTAAGCCAACCGCGTCTCCGTATTGTGTGAGAGCATCAAGCAAGGATTCGTCCGCATCGGCCACAATTCCGCCTAAGCGAAGCGAGACAGTAATCATGGCTCCGGTCTTGCGGCGGTGAATCTTCGCCAGGTCGTCTGCCGTTCCCGGTAGTGACTCGAACTGCAAATCATCGACCTGACCACCGACCAGTTGGCTCGCACCGGCCGCGTGGGTTAATTCGCGTAAACAACGTCGAGATTGGTTGGCGTCCGGGATTTCTGTCGCTAAAACCTCGAAAGCTCGCGTTAACAGTGCGTCTCCCGCCAAGATGGCAGTCGCTTCATCAAACTGGCGATGGCAAGTCGGTCGCCCGCGACGTAAGTCGTCGTCGTCCATCGCCGGTAAGTCATCGTGAATCAATGAATAGGCATGGATCATCTCGACGGCACAGGCCGGAGCAATCGCATTGCTTCTATCGGAACCGCACGCCTCGGCGGCCAGCAACGCCAGAACAGGGCGAAGCCGCTTGCCCGGAGCGAGCAAACTGTAACGAATTGCGTCGCGCAAACGGGTCGGACAGTCGTCGTCGAATTCAGTGAGTCGAGCGAGTGCGGCATCAACCTCAGGTCGAAGACGTTCGGCAATTTCGAGAAACGTGTCCGTTGACACTTCGGCCATGCTCATTCCTGCGCGCTTATAAGACTACGGGGCAACGGCACTTACTTCGTGGCCTCCCAGCCGCCTTCCGTTGCAAGGTCCTATTTTAGAACAACTTGCGACCTTCGTCCACGTTATCCGTGGTCGATTTCCCTCCAGATTTCTTGGAAGCGCCCCTCCGTTTGGCCCGTGACTCAGCCTTTTCGTCGAGCGACATTTGCTCATCCTCAAACGGCTGGGTAACGGGGTTCCCTTCCGCATCGACGCCTGAGAGCAATTCGATCTTCCTTTCGGTCGATTTGAGAACCGTGTGGCACTGCTTGAGGACTTCGATCCCACGCTGATACTTTTCCAGGGCCTCGTCCAAGCCTAACTGTCCTGTTTCCAGCTGTTGAACAATTTGTTGCAGTTCGGACAAGCCTTGCTCGAATTTCGGTGCGGATTCGTCTGGCTGGCTCTCGGGGGTCTTCTTCTTAGCCAATGGGATGTCCTAGGTTGGGGGCCCTCTGCGGGGACCGAGTTGCGACTGTTCTGAATATTTGGCTGTGCTGCCCGCGACAGAATGGTTCCCACAGCCGAAATTACGTTCTACGACTCGTTTGGTTCAGTCGATTCGACACGGCTGCGAATTCTTCCGTTCGGGAGAATTGTTTCGATTTCATCCCCCGGCTGAACCTGATCGTGCTCACGAATCACTTCCTTCTCGGTCGTGCGCGTGACTGAGTAACCGCGCGCAAGCACGGCTAACGGTGACATGGCTTCCAGTTGGGCTGATCTCCGTGCTAAGGCTTCTTGCGCGTTTTGCAGCCGGCGCCGGATGGCCCGTGTTGCGGCGGCATCTAAGTCGTCGAGGGTCCGCTGGTGATCGTGCACCATTTCAAATGGATGGGTGAACACACGATTTCGAGCAAGCAGTTCCAACTTGGCCGCGGCACGATCGTAGGTCGTCCGTAAGCCGGTGGCCAGACGCTGCTGAAAGGTGCCGAGTCGTTCTTCAATTTCTGCCATCGAAGGAACGACCAACTCAGCTGCTTCGCTCGGAGTTAGTGCCCGGACGTCGGCAGCAAAGTCGGCCAGCGTGACATCGATTTCGTGGCCGACGGCCGAAATCGTCGGGATTTCGGAAGTTGCAATTGCCCGCACCACGACTTCTTCATTGAAGCACCACAAGTCTTCCATGCTTCCACCACCACGTCCCACGACAATTACATCGGGACGCTCCGTGAGCAGATGAGCCCGATGAATTCCGGCGGCGATCTCCTGAGCCGCTCCTTCCCCTTGAACACGTGCCGGAATGACCAACACCTCGACATTCTTCCAGCGACGGTTCATCACCTCGAGGAAGTCGCGAACGGCCGCCCCGGTGGGACTCGTGACGAAGGCAATACGACGAGGAAACTTCGGCAGCGGCCGTTTGCGATCGGCATCGAACAGGCCTTCGGCCGATAATTTCTGTTGTAACTGCCGCAATTTCAGTTGCAGGGAACCAACGCCACGCGGCTCAATTTCCCGGATCACCAGCTGGTAACTGCCACGGGGTGGGTAGACATCAAGTTGCCCGTGGCAAAGAACTTCCTGACCATCTTCCAGATCGAAAGGTAGCTTCGCAGCTGTGTTCCGCCAGATGACCGCACGAATCTGGGCTTCGTCATCTTTGAGCGTCAGATAGACGTGCCCGCTACGAGGTTGCGACAGATTCGAGATCTCTCCAGCCACCCAGACCGGAGGGATCGCCATCTCAAGCGTTCCCTGAATGAGTGACGTCAACTGCGAGACACTCAGTACCGGCGGTTTGTCTCCTGGTTCTGGCCAGCCTTCGAGTTCGGCATCCATGTCGACAATAAAATCCCGGAAAAAACAGCATTCTGAGAGCACACGTGTGAGGTCTCGATGATAGACCAGAACCGACGATTTCGGAAGGTACGCGGCCTCAGGGAGAGGACATCGAGCGTGATCTGAGCTAATATATAGTTGTGCGCAGCCTACCTTCTTTCTCCCTCCCCCAAGGATCCGAATTTCCATGTGGAAGTTTGCTTTCTCGCTGTTGATGCTTCTTGTCGTTGGCCTCCCGGTGCTGGCCGACGAAACCTCGATTGCCCAAGCTTTGCAAGCCCGTGTGCGGGCCTTTCATGAAGGTGCCGATAAAGAAGACCTCAAGCTTCGCGTGATCTACTTTCATGCCGCCGACCGCGAACCGCTGCCGAAGTACCAAGAGCGGATCAACCGAATCGTGCTTGATATCAAGGACTTCTACGATACGGAGTTCGCCCGTGTCGGCTTGAAAGATGCCCAGTTGCCACTCGAAATGGACGGCGAGCAGGTCAAGATTCATGTCGTCAAAGGAGCCGAGAACCATGATGGCTACGGTTACGACGTTCAGTACGGCTTGAAGATGCTGCGTGAGATTGGCCAGCAACTTCGTGGACAAGTCGATCCAGAACGCGAGTTCCTGTTGATCTTGTGTGGTCTATGCGACAAGCAGGACGACGGGGTGTATAAGATTTACTCGCCGTATTATGGCCTCGGCGGAGCGAATCAGGTTCGCGGCATTTGCTTTGCTGCCGATTGCGAAATGCTCGACACGTTGAACCTCACCAAGACCGACGAGCCGTTTCGCTACAACGAACACAACCGCAATCAACGCCGCTCGCTGGCCGACTTCAACACCGTGTTCATCGGCGGCATGGCCCACGAATTGGGACATGGGCTAAGTCTGCCGCACAACCACGAACTTTCGTCCGAACGTTCGAAAGGCACCGCCTTGATGGGCTCGGGCAACTATACTTACCGCGCCGAGCTTGTTGGCAAGAAAGGCAGCTTCATGACGCTTGCCAGTGCGACACGAATGATGTGTCACCCTCTTCTGACGCAAAGCAACAAACAGCGGTTCGATCGTGGTCACGTTCGTGTTTCCAACGTGTCGTTCAGTGGCGAAGGGAAATCGCTGACCGTTCGCGGCAAAGTGGAATCGAACATCGAACCGTTCGCTGTTATTGCCTACAGCGATCCAGATGGGGGCAGCAACTATGATGCTTACCAGTGGACACGGGAAGTTCAGCCAGATGGCACGTTCGAGATCACACTCGACGAGCACAAGCCAGGTTCAAGTGCTTTGCGATTGAACTTCTGTCACGCTAACGGAGCGACCTCGGAAGTTGGCTACAATTTCACAGCGAACGAACAGGGAGAGCCGAATATCCAAGCTCTCAGTGACTCGCTGATTACCGGTGACATCGAACAGAAGCTGCATGACGGCGAACTGGCCGAAGCGAGAGCATTGGCTAAGAAGTACCTCGCAGCCCATCCCGATGCCACCATCGCGGACTTTCTCAAACAATGCCTGGCCTACGAAGGCACAACCACGCCGGTTTCCTTAGAGGATGTGACGGAAGACGAAACGTTTCT
This sequence comes from Blastopirellula marina, assembly GCF_002967765.1. NCBI lineage: Bacteria > Pseudomonadati > Planctomycetota > Planctomycetia > Pirellulales > Pirellulaceae > Blastopirellula > Blastopirellula marina. The sequence goes on from NZ_PUHY01000010.1 coordinate 434,689, forward strand.
GTCCGATATCGCAACTGAGACCGAACAGGTTGAGTTTGGACGTCCCATGCGGAATGCCGTTTATCGATCGCGTCGCAGTCGCAGCGGTGGCTTCTTCCTGATGCCGGGCGGACAATTCCATGGCAAAGGACTGTACGCCCATGCGAAATCAAACTTCACGTTTGCTTTGGACGGACAATGGAAAAAGCTGTCCGCGGTTGCCGGCCTTCAGCCAGGTTCCTCAGACCGAGCTGGCGTCGTGTTTATCATCAAAGGAGACGGTGAAGAACTGTTTCGCTCGAAGGAAATCCAAGGAACGGACATCGCTCAGCTAGACCTCGACATCACCGGGGTGAACAAGCTGGAGCTGATCACCGAATCGACTGGCGAAAACAATCGCGGTTGCTGGTCGGTTTGGGGTTCGCCCAAGATCAGCCGTTAAGAGGCGGCACGAAACGGCAAAATGGCCGGTTCGCCGTCCGCCATTTCTTTCGCGGGCGGCCGCATGGGATTTAGATCACTTGCGGCCGCCTGTTGCCAAAAACGGCGCTTGGCGGAGGTATCTTTCTGCACCTCCAGCGGCGTAGCTGTCGGGAAGAACGCCACTTCGTTTTCGCCCGGCAAATGGGACTCCGCCCAGTTTTCAGCCGTGACGGTTAATTGCGTCAACATCCGCTGGACTTGCAACCGGTACGCTTCGGCCTGGTCACGATCCATCTTGCGAGGAACGTAGATCGCTTCCCCCATGATCATACGTGCGCGACTGAAAGGGCGGGGCAGGGCGAACTTGTCCCAAGTTCCCAGTCGCACCGGACGATCCATGCCGAAGCCCATCGGAATGAGCGGCATTTGCAGCTTCGAGGCCAAATAGATCGGACCTTGCGCCAACTCGCGACGTGGACCTTGTGGGCCATCGGGCGTGATGGCCAAATGCTGGCGGCGCGAAATCTTGATCAACTCTTTCAGCGCTGCGATGCTTCCCCAACTGGAAGAGCCACGGACGGTCCCAAAGCCCATCAGCGACGCCGCATGTGCGAGCCACTCAGCATCGCGATGGCGGCTTAAGAGCATTGAGATGTCACAATACCCCCGTAAAGCAAAGGGAATCGTGATGTACTCGTGCCAGAAAATATAAATGCCTCGACGCGGGCAAAAGGGATTCGCCGGATCGTTCTCGGCTTGGAAGTACATCGCCCGGATGTCCAACGTACTCATCACGGACTTCAGCATCGTCACCAGGGCCATACCGCCGGTTCGTGCAATCCAGGGATGAAGTTTCTTACGCATGGCATCCTTGCCCTTACCAACCTTTGGTAAGTTAGGCGAGTTCCGAATAAAGAGGCACACCCTGTGGTATCGTCCAGACACCACTGAAAACTTCTTCTGCCGGGCCGGTCATGTAGACATTATTGTCTTCTTCGCTCCAGTAGAGCTCCAAATCGCCCCCGAGCAGGTGGTTTACGATGCGGCGATGCAGCTTGCCTGCCAGCACGCCCGCCACGCAGACAGCACTAGCACCAGTGCCGCATGCCAAGGTCTCGCCACTGCCACGTTCCCATGTTCGTTGACGAACTTCGGTCGGGCTGATGACTTCAATGAATTCTACATTCACGCGGGCCGGGAACGGTGGAGCATGTTCGATTTTCGGACCGATCCCCAGCACCAAATCGTCGTCTGCTTTGTCGACAAAAATCACGCAGTGCGGGTTGCCCATCGAGACGCATGTCGCCTCGAACATTTGTCCGTCGATCTCAAGCTTCTCATCGACGACCGGTGTTCCGCCGAACGTGGTGGGAATCTTAGCCGCATCTAGGATCGGCTGCCCCATATTCACGGTCACACGCTGAGCCGTTACCCCATCGGTTTCCAATTCGACGGCCAATAGGCCGGCGCCGGTTTCGAGGCGGAGTTTCTCTTTCTTCGCGATACCGTGGTCGTAAACGAACTTCGCAACACAGCGGAGCCCGTTACCACACATTTCGGCTTCGGATCCGTCGGAGTTGAACATCCGCATCCGGGCATCGGCTACCTCGGAAGGCATGATCAAAATCATCCCGTCACCGCCAATCCCAAAATGGCGATCCGAAACAAGCGGCGCCAGCTTCTCCGGTGCAGCCGGGAGCGACTCTTCAAACAAATTCACATAGACGTAGTCGTTTCCGGCTCCGTGCATCTTCGTAAAACGCATCTGCGACATCAGGATTCCAAACTATGGGATTTTCTGGCAACGTTTCGAGAGCTTCTATCATATCGCGAAGGGGGTCTAGGAGTTAAGACCGCTATTGGCGACAATTCTACGCCGTTCGCAGGACCGTTACAGACTTTTCTTTGAGGAGCCAGATAGCAGAAAGCTCCCCCGTTTTGGACGAAAACTAGCCGCTGATATCGAGCTGTTGCCCCGTGATTCCGCCATCTTTTGGTGGTCGGTCGTCGTGGATGACTTCTCCTTCCACGTCCAACTCGTCGGCTTCTTCGGAGTGATTCTCGGGGCGTTCCCAGGCTCGGCGACCATCACCATCGCGGTCGGAAATCTTTTCGCTTTCGTCTGGGTCGCCAACGCCAGCAGCTTTCTCTGCTTTCTCGGCCGAATCGACCACGCGGGCCTGGTTGCTAGTGGCCTGTTGGGTCTGAGATACGTCAGACGAATTGCGCTGAGCTAGATCGCTACCTGCTACGCTAGCGGCAAACGACATTCCGGTCGGTCCGATACTCATCGCGTTGACTCCTCGACTAATCCTAGTTCGATTCATTCTCGAAAACGGATCAGGGACTCTCGTTGTAAGAAGAGTACCCCAGGATTAAGCCTGGGTCAGGATCCGCTGCAAGTCAAACGTCTACGGATACGTGAGAGCACGTCGAGGTGTTTTCCGCTATCTTAACGGTACTATCTGATATCATCGTCACAGACGCCCCCCATCTTCAGGGAGAATCTCGGCGATTCAGGGAATCGAGTCCGTATCTAATGAGGAATCGAATTACCACGTCGCACGCCAGCGGGCTGTTCCGGTAAAGGTGGTGCCCCGATCGGCAGGCGAACCGATTTTGCCGGGAAGAGCTGCTCCAGCGTTTGATTTACCATGGGGAAGATCTCTTGTTCGGTCGTTGGGTTATCGATCGTACCACCGACATGGATCACCATCAAACTGCGACTCGCTTCGCCAAGTACGGTTCGTACAACGGGCAAATCAAACGATTGATTACCGAATTCGGTGTAGAACTGCATGCTGATCTGCCCGTCGAGCTTCGCTTCGCCGTTCCCTTTCACCGAAAGGGCGTCGCCAGATAGGCGGATATCGTCGAGGTAGATGTAGTTGCCAGAAAGGCGATAGTTCACATCGGCTGTGTCGAAAGCATTCGTGTTTGGGAAGCGGGCATTCAGCACTTTCAACATCGCCACCGCTAACGGAAGCTGGTAGACGTTGGCATCACGCAGTTGAATCGAGCCTGAGCCTTCATAAGTGTATTCACTTTCCATGGTGCCGGTCATGCTAATGTTGCCGTAAACACGCCCCGAAGTTTGGGCTCGGTTTTGCTGGCCGGTATCGATCAGCATTTGGCCGACCGTTCCGTTGGCCAAGGCGACATCGACTTGAAACGGCTGCACGCCGGCCAGCAGCATGCGACTATCCAAGTTCACCATGCCACCGAAGGTGTTGGCCGTCACATGGCGTGGTGGCTCGTTATCGTTACGAGGGACATGACGACCCATCAGGAACTGTGTTTCGTCGATCCAAAACGGACCGCGGATATTCGACACAGGAATCCCACGACACGTGGCACTATCAAGTATGTACTCACCAAAGGTTCGCGTTCCTGTTTCGTCTGCTTGCCCCTCGAAACGAATCGCTCCGTAGATATTGTCGATGTGCGATCCACGCCGAATCTGCCCACCGGCCATGTGCGTGGTCATGTTCCAGTTCATCTGAATGGGTCGGCCAGGGTTGGGGTTTGATAGGACCACTTCGCCGTTGGCATGGAACATGGGGCCAATTTGTAATTGCTGTAGCGACTTCTCCAGTTTCTCGGGAACAGCCAATAACAAAGCACGATCGATCACAATGTTCTCGATCCGCAGATCTTGGAATCGAATTTGCCAACGTCGATCTTCCGGAAAGTAACAACTTCCGTTGGTCGAGACACGCACGTTGCCATGCTGAGCCGTGAGATTCTTCAGCGTGACTTGTCCGTTACGAAACTCGGCACTGCCAACGACGTCGTCCAGAACATAAGGAAAACCAACCGGCTCGACCGAGATTGCACGACCAGAAAGGTTACGACTACGTTCCCATTTTTGAGCGTTCACCCACAGATCACATTCTCCCTGGGCATCGGGCCAATGCAGCTGAACATCCATGTGATCGATCGACCCACGTGGACGCAATTGGTCCCATCCTTCTCGTCCAGACTCGGGCAGGGCGGCCTTGAGTTCATCATCGAGAGGAACATCTTTACAGGCAAACGTCAGATTCAAATCGCCTCGCTTATCGCCAGGGATTTCACGCCACGTTCCGCGACAGGTGATATGTCCACTATCGTTGAAGCCCGTGAGCTGCTCGATCGTGACAACACCATCTTTCCAAATAATGTGACCGTTGATATCCGAGATCGGATACTTGAACTTCTCGTATTTGACCGATGCGCCGATGATCTGCATCCGCAATGTCTTTTCCGCCTCGACGTTGGGATTGCTATGCGTGATCAACGTGAAATCGACGTTGGCTTGCCCTTGCAAATGGAAATCACAAGCAACGCCGTAAACACCATCGTGACAAACTTTCAGAGCATGCTCAAAGGTTGGATCCCAACTGATCGGGTCCAACGAGCGAATGCGAATCGGGCCACTGCTATTCGGGCCTGGGTCAGTCACACTGCCGATAATGGAGATCCGCGACTTGCCGGCATAGGCGGACAAATCGATATCGAGCAATTGGTTCTTCAGATCGATCTTACCACGTGCCTGAGTCACAGGATAAGGGAACTTGGAATAGACAAAGTTCGTACCGCGACAGTTAGCGTGAATCTCGGGAGTCCACCGCTTACCATCGAAGTCGAGCTTCACCGAGGCGTCCAGCGTGCCGGATGGCTGGTACCGTTCCCAGCTCTCTCGCATCGCGTACGGCAGCAATCCCTTTAGCCCCTCATGCAGGTTGAAGTTCTTCAGCGTGGCCGAGACGTGCATCGGGCTATTCGCGGCCCAGCCGGTTCGATCAAGCGAGGCACTAACCGAGCCGTTTTCGTAGTAAGCAACCAACTTTTCGATGCGTACGCCAGGGGGCGAAGCAATCACGCGTCCCTGAATGCGCTCGATGGTGTTCGGCAGTCGTGGATCGCTCCAACTTCCGTCACGAAGATCGATTGTGGCCAAGTAATTGATCGGCCCGTTGGCACTTCCGGAAGCTTGAAACGAGGCGTTGGCCATCCCACTGAGATGGGTCAGCTCTTTGATCTTCGCCCGCAGTTCTTCTGGAAATTGTTGCCAGAGATGGTCGTCGATTCGCAGATTGCTAACGGTTCCCTGCGTGGTGAACGATTGCGACTGTTCGTCGATCGTCGCCGTCAGTGCCGCAGATTCCCAGCTTTGCGAATTGAGGATCGCTTTGATCCGTTTTTGAATTCGGTTCTTGCCCGCGGCTTGACCGGTGCCTGGAACGACTTCGGTTTTGATTTCAAAATCAACGTCATCCAAGATTCGCCGAACATTGCCGCCGTGTCGGTCCGCTAACAGAAACGAAGCGTCCTGGACTTCAACCTCTGGATTGTCGTCCCCCCACTTAGGCGCGGGGAAGAGATGCCGGAGACTCAACTGGCCGTCCGCTTCCATCGTGGCTGTCAGCCGTGGACGCTTGACGACGATCCGATCGACCTGGAACTCGCCCGAAGCGAACTCCATTGGATTGGTCGTGCAGTAGACCATGATCTCGTCGACCGAGACCATCTCTTGCGTTTGATAGACGCTCGATCGCTTGGAAAGCGAGAAGCCTCGGATCTCGATGCCTTTACCCTCGACAAAGCGAGCAGAGCGGACCGAGACTAACAGATTGTCGTAATGACTGGCGAACTTCTGCTCGACATACGAGCGAATCTCGTTGTTCAGATTGTGATAAAGATAGATCCCCAGCGCGCACGCAACGATCACTACGATAAACGTAGTCCACTTCAGAAAGCGATATGTTGCGGAAAAATATCGACTCACCCGACTCTGGAATCCTTTCCAATGGGAGCATCCGGCGCTAAATCTTGGCAGAATCAGGCTTCCTGGTAAACGCCGGTTTGAAGCCTGCTAGCTTTTCTCGGTGAAATCGCTTTCCCCCTTGGTTGCGGGTACTTCAGCAGCATTCGGCCACGCTTTATGCAGCCAGCTTGCTAACAGCCCGGCACTGAGCACCGCCAACGCTAGCATTGGGGGCTGACGATAGCGGATCGAGCTAACAAAGACCATGTGCAGACAACAGAAATAGAAGATCGGCAGCGCGAGCAGCAAATACGTCCAAGATCGCCGGGCGTAAAGCGTCGTTCCCCATAGCCCTGTGACAACGATCGGCAAATAACCAGCCGCCAGAACGAAGGCCATCTTGCCGCTCATTTCTTCGTTATTGCCCAGCGGCGTCCAATATCGCCAAAACTTCACGGCCGCCAGTCGCATGACTTGAACTGGGTTATCAAAGGCCCACTCGATGGCGGCCTGCTTCATCATGGCATCGCGGCGTGATTCGTGTGTGCCAGGTAGCGGCTGGGTCGCTTCGGCTTCGATCGCTTGTAGTTGTTGCTCGAAGTCGTTCACAAAACGCATATCGCTGGCCCCAGTCGCGATCGGGCTAATGCCGTCGTAAAGACTGGCACCAACTTGCAGGGTCGTCGGCACAAACTGGCCAATCACTTGATAGTTGCGAACCCACCACGGAGTCATCACCATCGCAGCGGTTAAGGCGGCCATCGCATAGATCGCCAACTGCTGCTTACGCTGCGGGTAAAAAACGATTCCAAACGGCACGGCAAAGAAGGGGAACATCAACCAACTGGGACGCGTAAGAATGGCGATTCCGAAAACAACACCGGCCAATGCGGCAAAGTTAAGACGCTTCGTCATGGTCTCGCCCCTGAGTGCCACAATGATCCAACCGAGGTTCAACAGCATGAGCGGCGCAAAGGGGGCTTCGCTAAGGATGAAGACGCTCATCGCGATTGCCCCGGGGTAAAGGGCAACCAGCGCGGCCGCGATCACGGCGGCTACCGGATCGAACAACATCCGCGCGATCCACGCTGCCAGGGCGATTGCTGCCGCACCACAGACGATTCCGACCATCCGTAACGCCATCGTCGGCGGCTCATCCGCAAACCAGTAGAAAGGAGCCAACATCACGCAGTAACCAGGCGTTCGCGTCACATAGGCGGAGCCGTACGCGAAGTCTTCTCCCTTAGCGATGTGCCGTGCATGGATCTCGTAGCCGAGACTATCACCGAACAAAAATCGCTCACCTGCGGGCATTCTCGATTCCCACCAGACGGCCGCGCCGATCCGAACGAGAAGCCCCACAACCACGATCAAAGCCAGAAGCCAGAAAAACTCTCGCGGTTTTGGATTCGCAACTTGTTTTACGCTAGACATTTAGGTGGATGATTCTCGAATTTTGAGCCTTCAGCGTTCTCAGCCGACGATGCCAATCCTGGTAAGGCAGTAAAGCTGTGATCGTTTGTGCAATTTTAGGGTCTTGGGGGAAATCTTGCCGGAAATCGCCCCAGGACAATAGTTTACTTCCATGTTTGAGTCGGTATACTCGGACTGCCGCAACCAGTGCGAGCATCCATTCCTCGAAAATCTAATCTTCTCCAGTCTCACCCCATAGACTGACTAATACCGATCGCAAGCTGCCCATCTCCAGGGCGGTCGTCAATATTTCCCCCCATTATGCACATCACCGTGTAGGAGTTCTTCATCCCATGTCCACTGCCGAAACGTCGCAGCCGCCGCAATACAACCGGATGGCGCTTCTCATAGCCAGTTTCATGACCCTTATCGCCGCCGGTGTCGGTTTCGGGGTTCGTGCTGGGATCTTGAACGACTGGGCGAACCGTTACGGTTTCACCAAGGTGGAACTCGGGACGATCACTGGTGGTGGCCTGGTTGGTTTCGGTGTCACGATCATCTTCTTCAGCTTCCTGGCCGACAACTTCCTTGGCTACAAGAAGCTGTTGACGTTGGCATTCGTCCTACATGCCTTGTCGGTAATCATCACCTTAGCGGCAACTCCGGTTTTCTTATTTGCAGGTAAGGATGCCACCTACTGGTGCCTTTACGTTGGGGTGTTCATTTTCGCATTGGCTAACGGTGTGTGCGAAGCGGTCATCAATCCACTGGTGGCAACTCTGTTCCCAAAAGAAAAGACCCACTATCTCAATATCCTGCATGCAGGCTGGCCTGCTGGTCTGATCATCGGCGGTATCATCGGTTATCTGTTCTGCGGCGAAGGCGCTAAAATCGTTCACGCCTACTGGGAAATCCCGTTGGCACTGTACATGGTGCCGACGTTGATCTACGGCCTCATGGTCGTGAAGGAAGCCTTCCCACCGTCGGAAGCCGCCGCCGCAGGCGTGACAACAAAGGAAATGCTGCTTCAGTTCCTTTCGCCGTTGCTGTTGTTCCTGTTCCTGATTCATGCAATGGTCGGTTACGTGGAACTGGGTACCGACAGCTGGATCACGAACATCATGGAAAACGTGATTAAAGAGAACGCGTTCCTGCTATTCATCTACACTTCGGCGATCATGTTTGTCCTACGATTCTTCGCAGGACCGATCGTTCACAAGATTAACCCTCTTGGTCTGTTGTTTGTCTGTGCCATTTTTGGTTGCACCGGTTTGTATTGGCTTGGATCGGCCAACACCGGCTACGCGATTGTCGCCGCTGCTACGGTTTACGGCTTGGGTAAAACGTTCTTCTGGCCAACCATGCTGGGTGTGGTCGGCGAACGATTCCCGCGTGGTGGTGCCATCACGATGGGTGTGATGGGGGGTATCGGGATGCTTTCTGCTGGTTTGCTTGGCGGCCCCGGCATCGGCTACAAGCAGGACTACTTCGCCACGCAGAAGATGGAACAACTCGACCCAACATTGTTCGAGGAATACCGATCGGCCGAGAAAAAGTCATTCCTTTTCTTCCCAGAAGTCTACGCCCTCAATGGTGCCAAAGTGGGTGTCCTGAGCGACGATGGTGAGGAACTGGCACGACGTACCGAAATCGAAGAAAAAGAAGGGGGCGTCTCCAAAGAGACCCTGGCCCTCAATGAATGGTGGGACGCCAACAAGCCTGCTAACGAAGCGAAACTAGAAGAAACTCAGCGAATCGTCGAAGAAGCCAATATCTACGGTGGACGTATGGCGTTGAAGTGGACCGCCTTGGTTCCGGCGACAATGGGCGTTTGCTACCTGATTCTCGTTATCTACTTCCAATTGCAAGGTGGCTATAAGCAAGTCGTCCTGCATGGGGAAGAATCGGAAACCGAGAAGTACACTGGCGGTGTCGAGGGCCCCGTCGAGTAGTCCTCAACCGATATCCAGGTCCAATGAGAAAGGCGAGTCACGTTCGTGGCTCGCCTTTTTTTGTCGGTTCGTGTTCACCAGGTAGTCCTTGCCGGGCCGACGTGACTCGAGGTTACTTCAAAGGGGTTCCATCTGGGGCAAAGTTGTTCGGGTTGCGTCCTTTCATGATGCCCCGCACGTCCCCTTCGTCATCATACTGCCAGACTTTGACCTGGGCGAAGCGGACCTGAGCAGTCTTCCAGTCGGCCGGCCCGGCCCAACTCGGCAACCAGACACCGAGCGTAAGTTGCCCCGCCATCGCAGGAACCCATTTGTCGTTCTCAGCAATTTTTTTTCCGTCGAGATAGTGCGTGGCGACCTTTCCTTCGTACAAGGAATACTGATCTGGCCCGATTCGTTTGAGCGGATTTCCCCAGTACTCGCTGAACGGAACTGCAGGATCGTGAATCCAGTAGTAACCTTCTGCTTCCACAACTTGCTTATCGGTGATTCCTGGCAGCGGACGGAGTTGAGTTCGCCATTCCGTGGTGAGCGTGTGATACTCGCCGTCGATGGCATCGGCTACGTCAAAGAAGCGGTTATCGTGGCGGTTTTGGAGAAACGTGTTATACATCGCACGATTAAAGTCACCCGACTTGCCGAACTCGGGGAAGTCGAGTTCCGACCAATACTCGTTAACCGCCATGTTGTAGGCTGGCATGTGCGGATTATAGAGCGGGACATCGGCTTGAAACGCATTCTTTCTCGCCGAATCACCCTCCACCCAGCGATAACCGTACGTCCAAATCGCTGGGACACAGCCCTTCGGTTTAACCGGATCGGCAGGACCACCAGAATGCGATTGCTTGGTCCCGATTTTCAGAACGACCTCGAACCGTCCCGAAGCGAAGTACGCTTGGCTGACGATCACTCCTCCAACCCGCGTCTTGTTTCCCCACCATCCTTGAACGGGGCCATCATAACGATCGCCGTGCGCAGTGCAGACCAAGACGTTCCGTGACTTACCATGCACTTCGTCCGTTTCAATCGCCACATTCTCAGGCACCACGCCATGGTTTCCGTCTCCCCATTTTTTTCGATAAACGTACCACTTTTCGGCGTCAATCTTTTCCGACGACCAATCTTCTTCGAGTGTCAACCTCGCCCCGGGGGGTAATGAGGGTAGATCTTGAGCACGGGCGAGACCAACACTGCTGGCAACAATTCCAACAACACAAAAGAGCATACGCAAAGTCATATCAGAGGTGATTCTCTCTATCCAAGCATTCGTAAAACCAGGACATCCTCGTCTCGGAAGACGCGGATATTTCCTGGCATAGTATCGGTGGCGGTCAGATCGTCCGATTTCGCCAGATTACTCAGACGCTCCCAGTGCAGCTGCGTCATTTCCTGGCGTGGCCAATTCTGGTCGGTCCAGATGCGAACGAACAATTCCCGCACCAGATAAGGATGAACTTTTTCCAGCTTCCGTACGACGACCGATCGACCGAACGTCGAAGTCTTTACCGCCGTATCGAGAAGTTCTTGCACCTGAAGGTCGATGACTTCCTGACAATCGTTGGCCTGCCGACCAAGTCGAAAGAGGGCGTCGTCGACGTGATCGCCGTAGGCATCGCGCAAGTGGGGCAACAACTGATTGCGAATGCGATTTCGGGTGAACGCGTCGGTGGCATTGGAAGTATCTTCTCGCCAAGGCTGATCGATCGAACGCAAGTATTGAACGATTTCATGTCGCGAGAACGAGAGCAGGGGACGCACCAAGCCCACGCCAGGCAGCCACTCGCGAGCCGTCTGAATCCCACCCAGACCAGCGATACCAGTGCCTCGCAAGATTCGATGTAGCACGGTTTCGATTTGATCGTCTCGATGGTGGGCCGTCACCAAGTAACGTGCTTCGACCTCTCGTGCCACGCGCTCGAAAAACGCGTAACGCATTCCTCGGGCATTGGCTTCCAGCCCTTGGCCACCGACGGCCTCTTGCACCCAACCACTGCTAGCAGCTTCAAAACACGTTGCCAGTTCTAGCTTGGCAGCCAAAGCTTCGACGAACGCCGCATCTTCGTCCGAGGCTGACCCACGCAGACGGTGATTGAAGTGAACGACAACGAGCTTATTTCGGGTGGCAGGGTCCGCTCTATCCGCCAAGAGCCGTAATAATGCGACACTATCCGCCCCGCCGGAGACTGCCACCAAGATCGAGCGATTTCGCCACGAATCTCGCGGCCATTGCTCGAAAAATCGCTGCGAGAGGTCGCTCATGGGGTGGTCAACAATCGTCACTGAGGCATCGTTGGCAGGCAGGGAGAATTCCCTTAATAATCCCCCATTCTGCCAGGAATGCGAGAGCCAAAAAGCTTAGGGTAGCAAAGCATTTCCGTCGATCTCGCGATGCGAAAAAAATGTTAAGCAGGATTCCCGCAACGCCGAAATTGCTTGCTTCCCTTTGGGGGGTAACTCTGTTAATATAGCGTGAACGGGTTGGGCGCTCTATTATCGTGCGCACTTCCCCACGATTGTGTTGATCTAAGCATTCAACGAATCAAGCGAATGACATCGCCTGAGATCGGCTTGGAAGAAGCTCAGTCGAAGTACCGGATAGGTAAACCTTCTAGCCCCATTTGGCTTTTCGGAGGGCAAATAAGCGTGCAAGTACTCCTTTTCGTGATACGGCTCCTGTTGGCGGTCTGTCCTTTTAAGGTGGAAATTCTGAGTCCGGTCCGTGCTCGTACGAAGACTGGATCGCGACGCGCTTCTTCGCAACGAGAAACCGCAGTGGTCCATCTACCGCTGCTTGGCTGGCTGGAAATTGACGCCGATCTTCTCCCTCGTGACGCCTGGGAAAGAGCCCGCCAAGGTTCTTCCAAACGTGCAGGCCCATCGTCCGGACCCGCGTCCGGTCGTCGACACGAAACTTGACTGGGTTCGCACCTGCGCACTCAGTCGGTTCGTTCGGGGGAACGATTCCCACTTCCGGAAACTCGACGGATTTCTTCCTAGCAATTCCGCTGGTCGATTGAAGACCGCTGGAGTCTCATTCAGGCATGCCCTTCGCCTCGTTGAACGCTATTCCATTTAGCTGCAGGAGTAGTAAAACGTGGGATCGGGATGGTATATCGCGTTGACGGCAGTCATCGCGGCGGTTGGATCCGCGCTGCTCGTCAAATTCATCGATCGGCTTCGCAAGAAAGATGTGGAGACCGAGGCGACTCAAATTCTCGACAAAGCCAAACAAGATTCCGAGAATCTCAAAAAGGAAGCCCTTCTCGAAGCCAAGGAAGAAGCTCTTAAACAGAAGACGCAGTCCGAAAAAGATCTCTCCAAGCAACGAGACGAAATTCGGGAACGAGAAAAGTCGCTCGATCGACGGGAAGAATCGCTGGAACAGCAAGCGACTCATCTCCGCAAACAGGAGAACATGGTCGAGAAAAACCAGCGTCGTCTGTCCGAGAAGATCGAAGAAAACGAGAAGCGTTCGACCACTTTGGAAAACATCATTCGGGATCAGCAGGAACGCCTGCACCGAATGAGCGGGCTCAATGCCGAAGAGGCGAAGAGCGAGCTTTTGAAGCTGCTCGATCAGCAGTTGCAATCCGAGACAGGGGCCATCATTCTCAAGCACCAGCGTCGTCTGGAGGACGAAGTTCGTCCGATTGCTCAAGACATGCTGCTGACCGCAATGCAGCGTTTCGCTGCGGCGCACACGGCCGAATCGACCACCAGTACGGTCGATATCCCCAGCGACGAGATGAAGGGACGCATCATCGGTCGGGAAGGGCGGAACATCCGCAGCTTCGAGAAAGAAACCGGCGTCGATGTCATCATCGACGATACGCCGGGCGTGGTGATTGTCAGTGGTTTTGATCCCGTTCGACGCGAGATCGCTCGACAGGCGCTTAACAAGTTGATCGCTGATGGTCGGATTCACCCATCGCGCATCGAGGAAGTGGTCAAGGAAACCCAAGCGGAAATCGAAACAACGATCCGCAAAAAGGGGGAAGAGGCCGCGACCGAAATCAACGTCATGGGGCTGCAACCACGGTTAATCGAAATGCTGGGGCGTCTCCATTTTCGCACCAGCTACAGCCAGAATGTGTTGCGACATAGCGTCGAAGTCGGTTTTATTGCTGGACTGTTAGCCGAAATGATCGGTCTCGATCCGCAGGTAGCTCGCCGCGCGGGCTTGCTGCACGACATCGGTAAGGCAGCCGATCACGAATTGGAAGGTGGACACCCCAAGATTGGTGCCGACCTTTTGAAGCGACACGGCGAATCGCCAGAAGTCGTCCATGCGGCTTTCGGTCATCATGACGAGATTATCACCGAGTATCCCTACACGATGCTGGTCGCCACGGCGGATGCATGTAGTGCCTCGCGTCCAGGTGCCCGTCGCGAGACGCTCGAACGTTACATCAAGCGTATGGAAGAGCTCGAAGCGATTGCCACCGGCTTCCATGGCGTCGAACAGGCGTTCGCTATTCAAGCAGGTCGCGAGCTGCGTGTGATTGCTTCCGCCAAGGAAGTCAACGACGAGATGGCCGCCAAGATTTGTCGTGATATCGCCAAGGCGTTCGAGCAACAGCTGACGTACCCGGGCGAAATCAAAGTTACCATGGTTCGCGAATCCCGCTTTACGGAATTCGCGAGGTAAAACTCTCACCACGGAAAGGTTGTCTCCTTTGAGGATTCTGCACATCGGCGATATCGTCGGCAAAGTCGGACGCGATATCGTTCGCGACGCGGTTCCGGCGCTCCGCGAGAAGTACAACCTTTCGCTGGTCGTGGCCAATGCGGAAAACGCGTGCGGCGGATCCGGCTTAACGCCGGCCGCCCATCGCGAATTGATCGACGCCCATGTCGACTGTTTGACCATGGGCGATCACATCTATCGCCGCAAAGAACTCAATAAAACGCTCGAATCACAGCCCAACATCGTGAAGCCAGCCAATTATCCGGCCTCGGCTCCGGGTAAAGATTTTGCGATCGTCCAGTCAAAAGAAGGTTTGCGTGTCGCCGTGATCAGCGTGATGGGACGCGTCTTCATGCGTCCTGTCGACTGCCCCTGGACAGCGATCGATCGCGTTCTTTCTCAGATCCCGTCCGACATCAAAGTTCGCTGCGTCGACTTTCATGCCGAAGCCACCAGCGACAAACAATTGATGGGACGTCACCTGGATGGTCGCGTCAGTTACTGCTTGGGAACCCATACCCACGTAGCAACTGCTGACGAACAGATCTTTCCTAAGGGGACGGCATTCATGTGCGATGTCGGCATGACCGGCCCACACGAAAGCATCATCGGTCGCCGAATTGACCGCGTTCTTGAGACAACTGTCTCGTTCCGGCCAACGCCTTTCGACGTAGCCCGCGATGATGTTCGCATCAACGGAGCGATTGTCGATGTCGATTCGCAAACGGGCAAAGCAACCGCAATCGAGCGTTTTCAACTGCGTGAAGCTGGGCTAAAAGAACTGCTCAAGTAGGCCGGCAAATCCTTCTCTCGCCAAGCTAGGTTTCTCGATGCATCTCACCGGTCCCATACGCCTAAGTGCTACATCGATGTTTCGTTTCACTTTGTTTTTAGCATTGACGGTTACCCTTCTCGCGGGCAAATCACTCGCTGCCGCTGAGCGTCCTAACGTGGTACTGATGCTGGCCGATGATCTCGGCTGGAACGCGGTGGGCTATCACGGCAATTGGGTGAAGACCCCTAACATCGATCGGATCGCCAGCGATGGGATCGAACTCGATCGATTCTATGTCGCTCCGATGTGCTCGCCGACGCGAGCTGGCATCATGACCGGTCGCTACCCAATCCGTTTCGGCCTGGCACGAGCGGTCATTCCGCCTTATTGCGACTACGGCCTGCCAGTTGAAGAACGCACCCTGCCCGAAGCCCTGGCCGAGGCGGGTTACCAACATCGCGGCATCTTCGGAAAATGGCATCTAGGACATCACCAGTTGAAGTGGCACCCCAACTCGCAGGGCTTCACACATTTCGTTGGTCATTACAACGGCGCGATTGACTACTTCGATTTGACGCGTGAAGGCGTGAGGGACTGGCACGTCGACTTTGATCCTTCGGAAGAGCAGGGTTACTCAACCGATCTGGTCGCTAACGCGGCCTGTGCGTTCATTCGCGAAGTAGCGAAGGACGACGCACCTTACTTCTGTTACATTCCGTTCAATGCTCCACACTCTCCGTTTCAAGCGAAAGAAGACGCCTTGAAACAGGTCAATGCGGACGCAAAACCGAACAACTCTCAAATCTATCGCGCGATGATCTGGACGCTCGACCAAGCAGTGGGTCAGGTATTGGACGCCGTCGAACAAACAGGAGAAGCCGACAATACCCAAGTTTGGTTCCTAAGTGACAACGGAGGCGTTGGGCAGTTTCCACGCAACAATCGACCGCTCCGTGGTGCCAAGCTGACCACATTTGAAGGAGGCGTCCGCGTCGTCGCCTGTGTCCGCTGGCCGGCTGGCTGGAAAGGTGGCCGCAAGATCGAAAACACGATGGGTTACATCGACGTCATGCCAACGATCTTGGCCAGTGCCGGGATCGATCCTGCGTCAGGCCAACCAGCCGATCGACCATTGGATGGCGTTAGCGTGAACGCTTTGCTCAACGGAACCGCAAGCGATTTCCCCGAACGGGATTGGTATTCCTACCATGGACAACCGGGACCGCAGAAGGAAACCATCGCCATTAAGACTGCCAACTGGAAGCTGATCGTTAACGGCCCAGATATTCGCGACGGCATCAAACCGAAACTTCATCAAATCTTCCTCTTTTCGATGCCGGGCGACTTACTAGAACAGAACAACGTCGCCGATCAACATCCAGAAATCGTGCAGCAGCTAACCGAGAAGTTGGTTGCCCATCGCAAGCTGCAGCCTGAGGAGGGTGTCCCGCCGTACGGAACTGGGCAAAAGGGATTTGAGCCGTGGAAGAACTGGGATATAAAACTGGCTCCTCAGAAATAGTCGACATAATGACTTGAGCTTCCCTTGTTGCATCGAACGAGCCAATGCACCTCCAACTGCTGTTCTGGATGCTTCTGCTGGCGGTTTACAGTACGATCGCTACCGCCGTAACGCAGGCAATCGTCTTCCCCGAATGGGACTGGGGAGATGAAATCACAACGGTGCTTGGTGTTTCGATTGGGGTTCTACTCGTTTTTCGCAATCGTTCGGCCTACGATCGCTGGTGGGAAGCTCGAACACTTTGGGGACAATTGATTAATGAGTCCCGAAATCTGGCCGTAAAGGCGGCTGCCTTTGCCGAGGTCGATTCTGACGACCGAAAAGCGTTTGCCGAATTGTTGGCAACGTTTCCTCAAGCGCTGCGGATGCATCTTCGTGGTCAGCGCGATCCACTACCAAACCTCGAAGCCCTCTTTCCGGAAATCTCCGACGTCCAGCATCGGCCCGGCTTCATCTCGCTGCAGATCTTTAAGTTTATGAACAAGTGGAATCGTAACAACGATCTATTCACCTCCATCCGCATCTTAGAGCGACAAGCCAATGGGCTGCTTGATGTTTGCGGTGGTTGCGAACGAATTCGCAATACTCCGATGGTTCCCAGCTATCGTTACATGGCCTGGAGTAGCGTAATCTTGTACTGCCTTGTTTCGCCCTGGCCGCTAGGTATCAATCATGGCTGGTTTGCCATCCCAATCGACTTGCTGGCAGGCGGGTTTCTTCTTGGAATGGAGATGGTGGCCGAGGCCATCGAAGAACCATTCGGCACCGACTACGACGACTTACCGCTGGAACGTTACTGTGGCGTGATTGAGTCGTTCGTGCGCGAGACGTTGGGATAGTTTTACCACAAGAAGGGACCAATCCCAGCGAATAATCTTTAATGGACGCTCGGATCGAAATCTTCTGGCATGCATTGGCCGTGGCAATTGTCATGATCCTAGCCGCTCTGATCGTTGGCTGCTTGATTTTTATTCGTCTGGAAAAGGACTTTCAGAGAGCGACCTTGACGCTTTATTCTGCTTGCGGTTTCGCCTATTTCATACTGTTATTTGCCAGTGGCTTTTTGATGAACGGAGGCGGCATGGCAGGCAGTGCCATGAACGGCATAAACGCAGGCGGGCATTACATTCTGGTCACCAAAGGGCGAGAGACCGAGGTAACGCAGTCGTACTGGGAATGGGCACTCTTTAGTGAGTATCTGTCGCGAATTCTTCTGTTCGTGATTGTGATGACTATTGCCGGAATCCTGGTTCACGCTAAATTTCGGGAATACAACACTTACAAACCCTCACGTAAATCGGCTCCTCGCCGTCCCCATCCTCACATAAGCAATATGCAAGCGTTACCCTTCGAAGATCAGTTTCGCAATTGGTTACGAGAAAGCCTCTCGGACGGTGCCCCGGAAGATATCGTCGGCTTTGCCTTTAACCTTTATGAACCAGGTGACGATCCCAACTCGAAGTTCGCCGTCGAACTGGTCGGCACAGACGAATTTCAACGTCACGATTCTGATTGGCCCTGCGCAGAAATCTGGGAGCCGAAAACGCGCGGCCTCCATATCCCGCTCGACTACAGCGGCGACGATTGGGAAGAATGCCTCACACAACTCCGCGAAGTAGTTAAGGAAGTTCTGGCTGGCGACTCGGTAGCCGCTCAAACCCTTCGCTCGGTGGAAGGGGTTGGGCTTGGCTTTGTTGACGGTGATTTAGAGATCCTCTGGCAGCGACCAACTGGTTAATAAGCGACAGCCAACGAAAGCCTTCTTCCGACCCACACTTAGAGTTTCAGCTTTTTCGTGAGCATCTCGGCTTGCTCGTCCGTCAGTGGTTCCCATTCGATCTTTACTTTGGGCAGGGCAGCCTCAAGTCGATCGACATCTTCTGCGGCGATATCAACCTGACTGATCTTAAGGACTCTCAAGTTCGGCAGCTCTTTCAGCTGTATGATCCCGTCGAAGTCTAGGCGGGCCTCAGTCAGTTCGATCGTTTCCAGCGAAGGAATTTCCGCCAGGATGGCCAGAGTTTCATTGTCGAAACTTGCAGGCGTCATCTTGCCCCAGTTGGGCAGCCGTTGCCCGAGACGGATCGACTTGAGATTCTTCAGCTTCACCAAGTTTTTAAGCCCGGCCGACGTCTCAGTGTTGTGCCACTCCCGAAACGACTCTAGCTGGGTCAGTTCACCAACTGCCTGCAAAGCTTCGTCCCCAGCCGTCGCCCCCGCGAACGTAAGCTGCGTGAGCGTGGGAATCGCTTTCAGATGAGCAAGCCCTTTACCGCTGAACGATTCCTGCTTGCGGGACGGATGAAAAATCGAAAGACGTGACAGCTTGCCAAATGCCGTGAAGCCACGGTAGCCGTCGTCGGTCAACTGCGAGCCATTGATCATGATCGACTCCAATTCCTTCAAGCGAGCCAGGATCTTGAGTTGTTCGTCGTTCAACTCCTTCCCGCTAAGCGAAATCGATTTTAGGCCGGTTAGCTTGCCGATGATTTCGTACTCGGCATCGGTATAGCCGTCGCAATTAACCTGCAAGCCGTAGATCTGGCCGTTGCGCATCTGCACTTTGGCCTGGATCTTCTCCAGGTCAGCCACACTTGGTTCTGCGGCAATCAACTGCAAACTCAGGGTCAGCAGAAGAAGTAGGGAGGCAACATATCGCATAAGATAATCCTTGAAAGAGGTGTCCCCTCAATATAGCTGGTATACTCAGCGGAATGAATTGCCATGAAGCCCTTTCTACGCTGAAACAACATTCGCCGTTGCCTTCCGATGGCACGTATGATGTCGCCACGTTCGAAGCCATCTCTCAAGCTCTGAGTGCACTTCCACGCTGCTCCCCAAGCGAAGTAATTCCCGCTCTGCTAATGTGTGCCGATTCGCATTCGGACGAACGACTGCTCAGCGGAGCCGCCCATGTTCTGGCCAACTTTCCCTTAAATGTGCTGCAGCCGTACCTCGCCGACCTTTCTTCCCAAAACCGTCCGGCGGTCTGGCTGTTGGCGATTTTTGACCAATTGCCGCAGTTTGCTTCTCAAACGCACCTTCAGCAGATGCGGGCAAGTGCTACCGACGATGAGGTTTGCGAAAGAATCGATGCGGAAATCAAGCGTCTCTGCGGTGACGATACCGACGATGAAGTCGACGCCACGATGACTCAATTCAAGCGTCAGCAGAATCTGCCCCAAGTCTGCGAGAAGGCCGACGCGGCATTTCGGCTTAAGGACTTTGTCGTGGTGATTCGGCTTTTGACGCCCTATCAGGAGATTCTCCCGAAAGCCTATCAACATAAACTGCAGATCGCTCGACGTAAGGTAGCAAATTAAAGGGAACCGATATCACGAAACATTAAGGAGAAAACTGGCATTCCATGAAGTCCCACAGTACAACTAACAGCATCGACGCCCCGCCTTTTCCCTTCCTGATCCGACCTTCACTCACCGCATCGATGGCTACCATGAAAACCGTACTGTGTGGCATTGGCCTATCCCTGCTCCTTGTTGTGTTCGGTACGGTGGCTTCCGCTGAAGAGCCCAATACCAAACAGCGTTCTCTCGATGCCGCCGAGAACGAGGCAGTTCGCGAACACATTCGCAACTTCGACGGACGCGGTGCGGTGGGGGATTTCACAATTGCGGCCAAGTCCCCGGCAGAAGCGGAAAAGGAATTTGTGACGCCGGATGATGTCACCGTCAAAGCAGTCCTCGCCGAACCAAGCGTTCGCCAGCCAGTCTGCATTAACTTCGACGAAAGGGGACGGATGTGGGTTGTGCAGTATCTGCAATATCCGTTTCCCGCCGGGCTCAAGATTGTGAAGTATGACGAGCACTTACGCGCCGTGTTCGACAAGGTTCCGCCCGCGCCGCCGAATCATGACCGTGGAGCAGATAAGATCACCATCCATGAAGACATCGACGGAGACGGCAACTACGACACGCAGAAGACTTTCGTCGAGGGGCTGAACATCGCGACGAGCGCTTTGCCTGGTCGCGGGGGTGTTTGGATTTTGAATCCCCCCTATCTCCTTTTCTATCCCGACGCCAATCAGGACGATGTACCGGATGGAGATCCCGAGGTCCATCTTTCAGGCTTTGGCTTGGAAGATACGCATGCGGTTGCCAACAGTTTGACTTGGGGCCCTGATGGCTGGCTGTATGCAGCTCAGGGAAGCACATGCTGGGCGACCGTCAATGTCCTGAAAGATCCTTCCCATCCGCCAGTTCACTTCAAAGGGCAGGGCGTTTGGCGTTATCACCCGGAGACGCATCAGTTCGAGATCTTCGCCGAAGGGGGTGGCAATACGTTTGCGGTCGAATTCGACGAGAAAGGGCGGATCTACTCAGGCCACAACGGAGGTAACACACGCGGCTTCCATTACGTGCAAGGTGGCTACTACCAGAAAAGCTGGGGGAAGCATGGAGCGCTGACCAATCCCCACGCTTACGGTTTTTTCCCACAGATGAAACATGCCAACGTCGAACGCTTCAGCCACACGCTGATCAAATACGAAAGCAACACACTACCCAAGCGTTACCAACACCGCATCATCGCGCCGGTCCCGCTGCACAACTACGTGGCGGTCTCGAAGGTATCTCCAGATGGTTCAACATTTCAGACAGAAGATGAACTCAAAGTGCTGGAGACGGACGATGTATGGTTCCGTCCGGTCGATATTAAATCAGGCCCCGATGGGTGCGTGTACATCACCGACTGGTGCGATACCCGCCTAACCCATGTCGATCCGCGAGATACTTGGGATCGGCAACGAGGTCGAATCTGGCGAATTCAACCCACTGAATATCCGTCCCAAACGCCCAGCGATCTCAGCAAGCTTTCAACAGAGCAGCTTATCGAGAAGCTTGCCAGCTCTAACAAGCTAACACGGCAACTATGCCAGCGAATGCTGCGTGAACATGGCGATCCTCAGTTTGCAGATCGCTTAATCGAGAAGCTGCCAGAAACCAACGATCAGTTGGCCCTGGAATATTTGTGGGCGATCGATGCCCTTGGTCGCTACGAACAACGTGCTGCCGAGATCGCACTTGTGCACCAAGATCCGTACGTGCGCATGTGGGGTGTCCGACTGTTGACGCCGAAACTGGTCGAATCGAATGCAACAGAGCTGATCTCGTTGGCACAGAAGGAGTCTCACCCGGAGGTCTGTAGCCAACTCGCCTCCACTGCCAAACGCATTCCAGGCACCGTCGGTTTGGACATGGCCACGAATCTCGCTAAAAGGGACGAATTAGCCAGCGATCCACATCTTCCACTGCTCACCTGGTGGGCGATTGAAGAACACGCCGACGACTCGTCTCTGGACGTCGAAATGCTCGTCAATTCCTTGGAAACCGCCAAGATTGGTCGCGAAGTCGTGTTGCCCAGGTTCGCTCAACGCTTGGCCGCTGAACCGACGGAAGTCAACTTAACGCGACTTGCGAACGTACTTGGCGCTGCCGATGAACAAGCGTTGCGTCAGGAAATGTTGACTTCGATCGATACCGCATTCACCGGTCGCAAGATCGAGCACATGCCTGAAGAGTTACGCGAGGCCATTGTCGCGGCAGCCAACCGAGGATCATCTTCACAACTGGCATTGCTAGTACGCGCTGGGCAAAAGGAAGCCGAAACTACGGCGATCGAGATGATCGAAAACGCCAAGACGAAGCAAGATCAGCGATTGAAACTGATTCAGCTCTTAGGCCAGGTTGGCTCCAGCGAGGCGCGGGATGCCTTGCTGCGTGTCGCCATATCTTCCGCCCCCGAAGCCGTTCGTGTCACGGCGATTACTAGCCTCGGCTCGTTCGAGGCCCCGTCAATCGCTAACCAATTGGTGGCCCGCTATCCTCAAGAGTCGGATGCAATCCAAGCGGCAATCATCGAACTGACAACTGCCCGTGCGGCGGCCGCTTATCACCTGCTCGATGCCGTCGAGGTGGAGCAAATTCCACGTACGGCGGTTTCTGTCGACCTGCTCGAAAATCTGAAGTTACATGGCGATAAGAAGCTAAACCAACGCATCGCGAAGCTATGGGGCACCACGCGTGCCACGCCAGATCAATTGGCTGCGGAGCTAACGCAGACCGCAACCATTTTGAAAACCGGAAGCGGCAACGCCGAGCATGGCCTGGCGCTTTTCAAGAAACGCTGCGCGAACTGTCACAAGCTACATGGAGAAGGAGCAAGCATTGGGCCCGAGCTTACCGGCTACGAGCGAACCAATCTCGACTTCATGCTGCTTTCGATTGTTGATCCCAGTGCTGCGATTCGGGAGGAGTACACCAACTACCGGGTGTTGACGGACGATGGGCGGGTAATTTCCGGCTTCCTCAAGAACCAGGACGAAAAAACCATCACGCTGCAGAATGCGGAGAATCCGGAACTCGTGATCCCACGCGATGAGATCGAAGCGGGCCCGGTCGCGATTGAGAAATCACTGATGCCTGACCGTCTCTTGGAAGGGCTCTCAGCTACCGAGATCCGCGATTTGTTCGCATACCTGCAAAGCGACAAGTAGAGCCAATTATGACGAGCGATCACGATGATTCTCGTGATACCACGCGATGGCCTTCTGCTCGTGCTCGACGACAAATGCCTGCTTGCCGTCGCAATATTTTTCGTTGTCGTGCTGGCACATTTGGGCACACCACCGCTTTAAGCTGGCATACTCCTCAGCAACTTTTGGATGAGCAATCAAGTAATCACGAAACGCGAGATGCCGCATCACGTCCGCCGAATCCACGACGAACGCATGCACGTGATGCGTTCTTTCAATCAGGCCACGCAGATAGAATCGGCGGCCAGCTATTCCCAATTCGCCGCGCGGCGTATAGCCGAGTCGCTCCATCGCGCGATTCTTCGCATCGAGCGCCACCACGTCCGTAACTTCCAGCAAGATATCGATGATCGGTTTCGCTGCGAGTCCAGGAACGGCGGTGCTTCCAATGTGATGAGCTTTGATCAATAGAACGCCTAGCACCTCTGTTATGCGCTCCGTCTCGGCTTCAAACGCGCGAGGCCATGCGGGGTTAGCCGGGACGACTTCAATCAGGCGGTGGTTGGTCATGGACGGACAACGGGGTTAAGGAACGATTTGGGTTCGGGGGCCGCGTTCTGAACGCCTAAACTGCCAGCATCCTTTTCGCCGGTAAAATACGATGATAGCATCGAATACGTGAATCTTGTCTTGCTTGGTTTACCCGTATTCGGTATCGTTCGCGCCCGATTGAAGAGCAATTCTGTCATGACTGAAGTTCCAACTCCCCGACCACTTCGCTGGTACGAGCGACTTTTGCTGGGGACAGGCGGACTGATCTTGGCCGTTTTGCTGGGAACAGCCGCTTGGTTAACGCCCAGCGCGCGTGGCATGGGAACCCATCAACAATTGGGGCTTCCGCCATGCACGATGGTGCAATTGACCGGCATGCGATGCCCTTCCTGCGGGATGACCACCAGTTGGTCGTACTTGATGAAGGGAAACGTGGTGGGATCGCTGAAAGCGAACTCGGCCGGCTGTTTGATGGGACTGATCGCTCTGGTACTTTCCCCTTGGTTTATGAGTTCTGCGATCGTAGGGCGAATGACCGTGCGGGTACCTGGCGACGCGGTGCTAATCACGATCACGATGTTGGTGGTCGCGGTGACACTGGTCGATTGGCTCTATCGAATCAACTTATGAGAAACCTTGGCCTGAAACGACTTCCGGCCAACTGACAATTCACCACGGATGGATCGAGTCCATGAAACACGGACGCTATCGAATTTCGCCGCAGTCGTTCTCGGGCATTCTGCCACTTCTGTTGTTGTGCTTGTTGCTGCTGGGTAACAGTGGTTGCGTCGGCTTGCTGGCAGCGCTCTTGTCGCGTGGCGACTACCAACCGGCCAGATTCGATGGACTCGCTGAAAAGAAGGTCGCCGTGCTTTGCGTCGCCGGACCTTCCTTTTATTCCGAAACCTCAACTTCGCGTCGACTCGCCGAACAGGTCGAAGGACTTCTCGTCTCGCATATCGAGGACGTGTCGGTCGTTTCGCAGCAAAAGATTGACGACTGGAAAGATCGTAGCGGCTGGGACAGTGTCGACTACCGCGAAGCCGGCAAGGCCCTGGGGGCCGACATGGTGGTGGCAATCGATCTAGTTCGATTTGAAATCCAACCCAACCCAGGCGTCTACAAGGGAACCGCCGAGTACGTTATTAATGTCTACGACATTCACAACAATGGCGAAGTGGTCTTCCGAGATTCCCCTAAAGCCATCGAATTCCCTACCAACGGCATAATGTCCAGCACGGGCAACGAGCGTGAATTCCGCAGCTCGTTCATGCAGTTAATCTCGCACCGCATTGCTCGCAATTTCTATAAGTACAATGTCAACGAAGACTTGATGCTCGACGAGAGCTTCATTTCTCGCTAAACGGACGGGTACGGCAATGATACGGGACTACTTTTGTCTCGCATATTCTTGCGAGGGGTGAGCTATCATACATTCGCCCCTCAGACGCGGAAAAGTTGACCCGCGTGAAAACAGCGTCTAACATTTAGTAAAGTCAAACACTGACTTACGTTACGCCACTTCGGTGACGTTCTCTTCCCCACGACCTCCAATCAATCCGGCCAAGATGCGTTTGCTTAAATTCTCGCTAATCGTCGCTCTGTGCGCCTTTTTGACCTGGGATGCCTCCAGCGTTCAAGCTCAGCCGCCAGCAGCAACTCCGAAGCCGACCACACCGAAGCCCACGCCCAAACCGGCCGGGCCGCGGAAGGAAATCCCACCACCGGAAGCGATTACGGTGACCACCAAGGATGGCGTCAACATCCATGCTACCTACTACGGTAGTGCCGAAGGAAAGAAGGCGATCCCGGTGATCATGTTGCCCGGTTGGGAACGCAGCCAGAACGACTTACGTGTTCTAGCGGGGATTATGCAGAAACAAGGACTGGCTGTCGTGACCGTTGACCTTCGCGGTCACGGAGCGAGCAAATCCGTTCAAGGACCTGGCGGGCAGGTTACCGACATCGATCTCGACCGAATTCGCGCTAGCGACTTCGAGACCTTCGTTGCCCAAGACTTGGAAGCGATTAAGAGCTTCCTGATGGATGAAAACAACAAGGGCAATCTCAACATCGAGATGCTGACGATCATCGGTTGCGATTTCAGCGCGATTGCTGCCGTGAATTTCGCTGCCCGCGATTGGAGCTGGCCAACGCTTCCCTCGCTGAAGCAGGGACAAGACGTGAAAGGGCTGGTTCTGATCTCGCCGCCGCGAAGCTTTAAAGGCTTCAATGCGAATCAGGCACTGAAGATGCCCATTATCCAGAATGAACTGTCGATCATGATCATTGTCGGTGAAGGCAACCGAAGTGACTTCTCCGATGCCAAGCGAATGTTCACTTCGCTCGAGAAGTTTCGACAAAAACGAATGGACGATCCCATGGATCGCACCCTCTTCTTTGCTCCGAAGCCGAACGACCTGTCAGGCACCGCCTTACTGGCCGACCCTCGGGCTAACTGCTTGAAGGACATCCTTTACTTCACCAACACGCATCTAGCGGAACTGCAAGCCAACGATCCTTGGCATGACCGCTCGACGCCGCTGAAATAGTCGCTGGCGTTTTCTATCGCCAGACACATCGCCGCCGGGAAACGTTTAGATCCCAGGCGGCGCGAGGGTTGTCCAAGGCTGGTCGCCCCCAGGCAGCCGATCCCCAGTTGATTGGATCGGCTTCATCTTTGTCATCGGCCGCAGTTGTGGTGCGGCTTGGTCTGCTTGAGCCACAGGGCTGCCAGACGGAATCCTCAGCTTGACGCCAATCGGCAATAGGTCGGGCGAATCAAGTTGCGAACGATTGGCCTGATAGATGGCATCCGCGAGGAGCGGATCGCCGAGGTACTTCTCGGCGATTGACTCCAAGCTATCTCCATCGCGTACGCGGTGCTCCCGCGTTATTGGTGAACCGCTATTGCTCGTCCCGTGATTTGGCGGGGCAATGCGGGGCAGGGGAGTGAACTGCTGTTGAACTTGCGTTTCTGGCAGTTGGGGCTTCATGACTTGCCGCGTAGTAATCACCGGCGAAGTCACCGAAGGAGGTAGCGGTTGAGCCGAACCTGGGATTTCGATCGGAACGACTGCGCGACTGGCCGAACTTGGGGCGTCCATCGCTTCAACGCGTGTTGCCAGGCTCACGCTGCCAACTTGGTTGATTGGAACATCAGCCAGAATTGGCTGAGCCGGGGCCCGATTCGGCTGCTCGATTGCGACCGATAAGGCCGGAATCTGGGCTGGATTGTCGAGCCCCATCGCCGTTTCCGGGCGAGGAGTCAACGTAACGACATCGGGACGAGAGACTTGCTGGTCCCAATAATGTTGGGCATCGAAGTTCGGTTCGGCCCGTTGTGTTTGCACCGCTTCATTCGCGGCAGTTGCCTCAGGGGGCGCCTGAGGAGGAGCTGTCCATGCCGACCAATAGGGCATGGCTGACCCAAGTCCGATCACTCCGAGTGCGGCCAGGGTCAAAAATTTGGAATCGCCATTCATGTTGCGTACCGTCGTCTTGGGGAGTCACGTGTACGCAGTCCATTGCATTACTTCTCGAAGACCATCCTGATACTTCGGTTCATCGACACCTGCTAGCGTCGGACTCTTGAAATTTGAGAAGGCATTCCCACGTTTTTCACCTGAGCGAGGCACGAATGTAAGCGACGTGCCCGTCAGGCAAACTTTGCGCTGGAAGACTTTGCCAGCTAGGAAAACCAAGCCTGATTTAGCAAACACACCGACGGGTGATGACTGGCTCTGCTTGGTTTCGCCAAGAGCACTTCCCACTCTTTAAACCAAGCAGAGCCAGTTGGCCATCGACCCGACAATAGCCAAATCACATGTTCATTACGCGATGCTTGCGCGGGCGAGTTCGAGTTTCGCCAAGAGGTTTCAGCGCATAAAAAGAAGACGGCACCAAAAGGTACCGTCTTCGCAAAGTTTATCGATTAGCGAAGCCTGGCAATTAAGCCTTGGCTTTACCTTGATCGCGATTCATCAACCACAGCAGTACTGGGCACGCGATGAAGATCGTGCTGTACGTACCAGCAATCACGCCGATCACCAGCGAGAAGGCAAAGCTGTGGATGCCTTCACCACCGATGAAGTACAGAATCATGACCACGATCAACGTCGTGAGCGAGGTCAACAAGGTACGTCCAAGCGTCTGGTTCACGCTCAGGTTGACCATCTCTGGCGTCAGATGAGGATCCTTACCACGGACTTCGCGGATACGGTCGAAGATCACGATCGTATCGTTCAGCGAGTAACCGATGATCGTCAGAAACGCGGCCACAACCGGCAAGCTGATCTTGAACTCGGTCACTTGCAGGAAGCCCAACGCAGGAGCCATCCACAGGCTCAACGCAATGAAGCCCAGCGTCACGAGGACGTCGTGCACCAAGGCCACCACGGCAGCGAGACCGAAGGCCACGCTTTGGAAACGGAACCAAATGTAGCCCACAATACCGATCAAGCAGAACAGAATAGCCGAGACCGCCATCGTCTGCATGTCACCAGCAACCTTGCTACCGATCTTGCTGGAGGAAGGCCAAACCGGAGTCGCATCAAGCTTGACGCTCATCTTCTCCAAGATCTTGGCCGATTCAGCCGGCGACGTCGACATCTTGATCGCCCACTTCTCTTGGCTGACACGGCTATCCATAGGCAACAGATTGCCGTCCTTGTCCAGCAAAGCAACTTCCGGTCGAGCGACAGCCAAATCATCCGCCGCCAGATCGATCAACGAACGCACCGTGTCGGCACTGATTCCTTCGTCGAAGGTCAGCTCCGTTTCCGTTGCGAAACGCGGCTTCTCTGGCGCGGCTTCTTCATTGAACATGCTGCCCGCTGGAACCTCGCTTGTCGGAGTCTCTTCGGCCGGAGTCTCAGTAGCCTGAGCTTCGGTCGCTGGAGCTTCCGTCATAGGCGACTCTGCCGAGGTTTCCGCCATCGGAGCAGGCTCCGTCATTGGCATCGGCTCGGCCATTGGTTCGGCAGGTTGCTCTTCCATCGGTTTTTCTTCAGCCGGTGGCTCGTCTGCAGGCTTCTCCTCCGCAGGAGCTTCTTCCGCAGGCTTTTCGTCTGCAGGCTTAGCTTCTTCCATGGGAGGCTCTTCGGGGGCTTCTTCGTCTTGCAGAAGAACCGCGTCGAAGGCGAGTTGCCACGGCAGCATCGCCAACAACTTAGAAGAAACCGGAGCAAGGAATGACTGTTCGTCACCTTCAGGAGCGGCTGGCTTCTCTTCCATCGGAGCTTCGGTCGTCGTCGGAGAAGTCTCCGGCTTGTCGGTCGCTTCAGGAGAGCTGCTTGCTGCTTCGCCAGTTGGTGGCGTGAAGTCCATGTTATGCATCACCAACAAGCTTTCGCCGTTAGGACCAGTAAAGACTTCTTCAATCTTGTCTTGCACCACGTCGACGCCGGCAGGAATCATGCCGGTGTTGTAACGCAGTGCGTCGGTGCTGAAGTTCATCTTCAGGTTGCTGGCCGTGTTGGTCTTGTCGTCCACGTTCTTGACCGACATCTCCCCTTCCGAGGAATTGGTCGCGTCAGTGAACTCGATTCCATCGGAATCGACGTTTGGCGTGACGGCAATTTCGACATCGGCGGCGTCCAGCTTCTTGATGATCTGATTCAACGAGTTCAACCCCGACAGATCAACTTCAGCCGACTTACCTTTGCGGTCGGTCATCAATACCTTACCCAGCTCGCCGTATTCGGCCAGCGAAGTATCGACCTTGTAGATCCGATCTTCCGAACCTTCCAGCGTGACGGCACTGACGGAAAGGTCAGGCAAAACACCGGTCAGCTTGCTACGTACTTCCGAGATTGGCATCGGTTCGTTCAGGTAAATCTGAACGGAAGAACCACCGTTGAAGTCGATGTCAAAAATCGTCTTGCCACGAGCTCCCACACCAATCAAGCCAACTAGAATGACGACCACCGAAACAATCGCGGCGACCTTCTGCTTGCCGATGAAGTCGTAACCAATACTCGAAGCCGAAGGCATGAAGCTCAACGACTTGATAATGCGTTTACGTTCCAAGATCTCGAAGATGCCTCGCGAAACATAGATCGCGGTGAACATACTCATCAAGATACCGATGAACAACGTCACACCGAACCCACGAACCTGATCGGTACCGATGCGGTAAAGCACGGCAGCCGTGATCAAGGTGGTGATGTTGGCATCGACAATGGTCGACATCGCTTTCGAGAAACCGTTATTCAAGGCAACTCGCAGCGTGGCACCACCTTTGAGTTCTTCGCGGATACGCTCGAAAATCAGCACATTCGCGTCGACCGACATACCGACGGTCAACACCAAACCAGCGATACCTGGCAGCGTGAGGTCAGCGATCGGAATCAACACGGCCATGATCAACAGCAGGTTGAACAGCAGAGCGAAACACGCGACCACACCAGCAACACGGTAATAAATAACCATGAAGATCAACACGGCGATCAACGAGATCCCAATGGCGATCTTACCCTTGCGGACCGTGTCGTCACCCAGCGTGGCACTGATCGTTTGCTCGCTGATCGGCTCTTTACGAAGCACAACTGGCAATTTACCGGCACGCAACACCTGGGCCAGATCTGAAGCTTCTTGCTGACTGAAATCGCCGGTTATGATACCGCTATCGGTAATCACCGCATTGATTCGCGGAGCCGAGATCAGGACGTTATCCATCACGATACCCAGCTGACGCGGAATGTTCGGTTCGGTCAGATTGTTTTGCGAAAGGTGCCCCATGCGATTGGTACCGTCCACATTGAAGCTGAACGAAATCGCTGGCGAACCATATTCGTCACGCGTCACCGAAGCACCATTGAGGTGGCTACCGCTGAGTTGATATTCAGGTGGCTCAACCTTCATCAATGCTTCCAGCGTCTGACCAGGACCACCACCACGAACCATGTGGCGGCTTTCGTTGATCATCGGAGTCATGTCGGTCGAGGTCGGATTGTAGTTACCAACCGCACCCGCACGATCCTTTTCAACACGCACCCAACGACCAATGCGATTGCCTTCGCGATCGGTGACATAGGTGACACCGTATTGCGATTCGTCCTGGGCACGCGTCATCAAGAAGTCATGGTCCTGGCTGTTGGCCAAGATCAAGAAGTCGAGCACACCCGCTTTGGTAATCCGGCGTTTGATTGAGTCGAGATCAGCGGACTCCGCCAACGGAATCTGGACTTCAACCTGGTTCTCGCCATAAGGGCGGATGACAACTTCGGAAACACCGGATGGGTTGATACGCTTTTGCAGCTGTTGAATCAGCTGGGCGGTACCTTCCTTCAAGCGAGCAGCATTGGTTTGCTCAAGCACAGAGGTGTTGCCGGAAGCAGCCGCGTTGGTCGCCAGCAAGTCCAAGCTGGCTTCTTCGTCGACTTCGTAAATCAGAATGATCCCACCTTGAAGGTCGATACCGAAACGAGGCGGCCACAACAAAACGCAGATCGCGATGCTACAGACCAAGCTGGCCAGCGTGATCCCCAGCCGTTGGCTGAGATCGGGCAAGCGAATTGCCTTGGCGATCCAGGCGCCCAAGAAATAAGGAAGCACAATCGTCAAAGCGATAACCGCCAAGACGTTGAACGTTGTGTACCCTTCGGATTCGGAAGCTTGTGCTTGAACTGGAGTGACTTCGATCGTTGGCCCAGTGGCATCGCCGGCCGGCACGGTTTGTGCCATTGCGGTCGAGCCTAGCCACGAACTTCCGCCAGCGTCCAGCCCGAAATCGACGCCCGTCAACAAAGTGACAGTCAGCGTCAGCACGAGCATGACAGCAAAAATCGTGCAACTCTTCTGCATCGCGTGTCTCCACGCCTTGGGACTACGTGTCCTGAGGCAAGTGTGAATATTGGAAAGTGGAATCGTCCCTGATCTATTCCATGGCTTGTCGGTCTTGTCCGGGGAAGGACATGGGGCGGAGGAAACTAAGATTCGGCGTTATCACTCGATTTGCCATCTCTCGAAAGCACACCGGCGATCGCTCGCGTACGAACCCGCATCTCCGTGCCCGACTTATCATCCAGACGCAGTACGACCTCTTGCTGGTCCTTCTTGACACTGACCACGGTGGCGATGATCCCTCCGATCGTCTCCACGCGATCATTCTTCTTGATTCCTTCGAGCATCTTTTTGGCTTCGGCAGCCTTCTTTTGCTCGGGCCGAATCATCATGAAGTAAGCCAGCACAGGAATGGCAAGAAGAGGTAGATAGCTCAACAGGCCACTCATATCGTCGCCGCCTTGAGCCAAGATGAGAATCGGCAATGCCGTCAAATCAATCATTTCCGCCGATACTTCCTACCGCTTGCCTGGTTCCTCCGTGGCATTCTGTCATGTCACGGTCCGACTTGACTGCTATCACGCTGCCAAGTCGCCGCGGACACACGGCCAGAATTACCCAGAGAATGGACCTGTTTCGTACCGTCCACAAGGTGACAGCACATGGAAACCGATCATGATAAGAGTTTCGTTCTATACCGGCAATAGCGGCCAATCGGGCGAAAAACGACGAAAGGCGGTCGATTTAACCGCCTCATCGCCATTTCTAAGGCACGAAACTGAGCCCTTCTTTACCCAAACCCCCTGACCAGGCTGCCTTTAAGGCAGAGCTGCTCCTCAGCGAGGCGGAGCAGCTTGGGGGTAGTCGGTCGAAACCTAAAAGATTTCAACGATTTACGTCCTGCCAGACGCTTATTTTGCTTCCAGGTCAACCGCGACCAGCTCTTTGTCATTGCGGAAGTAACCGGTCTTGTCAGCAAACGCAGGGTGCGTCCAAACCACGCCGCGGCCGAACGCTTCGCTCGTGGGCTCCAGCACGTGAAAACGTCCAAGCGATTTGAAGCCTTCGGCGGTCAGTTCTGCCACCAATAAGTCACCCACCTCGCTGAAGATCAAGTAACGATGCGAATCGCCAATGCGAGTCAGGAAACAGGTGCCGTGACCAATGTAGCGAGTCACGCCTGGGACAGTAGCGTCGAAGGTGGTCCAGAGTCGGTCGCCGTTCTTCGCATCGGCAGCAACCAAACAGCCATCATTGCAGTCGCTGCCATAAATCACGCCGTCAACAAACAAAGGAGTCGAGGTTCCGCTGTAGACGGCATTCTTTGCCTTGCCTCGCCACAACTCCTTCGCGGCAGGCTTATTCTCGTCCAACTCCATCATTACCGATTCGGTTCGGATACCGCTCGCATACATCTTGTTGCCATCCACCATCGGACGAGCGATCGACATCTCGTAGGAAGGCGTCAGAGGGATTTCCCAATAAACTGTGCCATCTTCAGGCTTTAGCGAGACAACGCCTTCCGGGTGATAGACGATTAGCTGCTTTGTTTGGCCCACCTCAATCACGGATGGTGGGGCATAGCCCATCTTGCAATCGAGCGATTTCCACTCAACCTCGCCGCTCTTCTTGTTGAAAGCGACCACACCCTGGCCTTCGCCACCCACCATCGTGATTAGCAGGTCGTCGAAAACTAGCGGATGCGAAGCACAGCCCCACGTCGGAATTTCTGCACCGAAGTCTTCTTTCAAACTCTGTCGCCAGATAAGTCCGCCCGTTTCGACATCCAAACAGATCAGATCCCCCTCCGCACCCAGCATATAAACCATCGAACCATCGACGGTCGGCGTACATCGAGGTCCTACGGCATACGAGATTTCATAGGTACGTTCGTAGGCATATTCCCACAAACGCTTCCCTGTTTTGACATCGAATGCCTGAATTCGCTCCTGACCAGTTCGTTTTTGCCGAGCACCTGGGTCATTGGCAATTTCGTTCGAATCGGCCACGTAATCAGTGAGAAAGACTCGCCCCCCAGCGACAGCCGGTCCGGCGTAACCCCCAGCGACCGGGACGCGCCACTTCACCTTCAACCCTTCGTCTGGAATCGACTCGATGATGCCATCCTCGCGTAAAACGTCATCTCGCTGAGGCCCCATCCATTGCGGCCAATCATCTGCCAAGCCAGGAGAAGCGATGCCAAAGACCAGCATCGAGAAGAAAGCGAGGGAGAGACGACCAAAGTACGACAGCGGCATTGTTTTTTTCCTTGGCAAGAACTGGCGCGTAGCGAGAGCGGCTCCGATTCACCTTAGAAGCCGCTCAACCGTACCAGGATTCATGAACTTGGTAAACTTTTCGGAATCGATACACTTTCACGTGCTCGATCCCCAACCGCGCATCTTTTCTTCATAAAACGCCTCGAAACGATCTTCCTCGATCGCCTGGCGTGCCTCGCGCATGAGTCGCTGATAATAAGCCACGTTATGGAGCGTCAGCAGAATAGGGCCGAGCATCTCTTTGGCCATGAACAAGTGCCGCAGATAGGCCCGACTCAGCCCGGCCACCTGAGGGACCGACTTCGGATCGAGCGGCGCCGGGTCGCGTTGATATTTGGCATTCCGTAAACGGACCGTTCCTTCGTCGGTAAATGCCAACGCGTTGCGGCCATTCCGCGTCGGCATTACACAATCGAACAGGTCGACCCCACGACGGATCCCTTCCAGCAAATCCTCGGGGCGACCAACGCCCATCAAGTACCGCGGCTTTTCCGTCGGCAGAGCAGGGCAGGTGGCGTCCAGAATCCGGTACATCTCCGGTGGCGGCTCACCAACACTGAGGCCACCAATGGCATAGCCAGGGAAATTCAACGCCGCAAGTCGCTCAGCACACTCAACCCGCAGTTTTTCGTCGAGGCCCCCCTGAACGATCGCGAACTGTGCCTGATCCTTGCGCGTGGCGGCTACTTTGCAGCGTTCCGCCCAGCGGATCGAGCGGTCCATCGCTTCACGAATGACCTTGGGCTCGTTCGGCAGTTCGACCACGTGATCGAGCACCATGGCAATATCGCTACCCAAGTTCTCTTGGATTTCGATGCTTCGCTCAGGCGAAAGATGAATCTTGCGGCCGTCGATGTGTGATTGAAAGACCGCTTCTTTCTCGGTGATCTTTCGCATCTGAGCCAGGCTGAAGATCTGAAAGCCACCGCTGTCGGTTAGAATGGGACCATCCCACCCCATGAACTTATGCAGCCCACCTAGCTCGGCCACGATGTCGTCGCCTGGGCGAAGCGATAGATGGTAGGTGTTTCCCAAGATCATCTCGGCACCCGTCTGCCGAACCATGCCGATCTCGAGGCCTTTCACGGTCCCCTGGGTTCCAACCGGCATGAATGCAGGCGTTTGAACCGCACCATGCGGCGTGGTAAAGACACCCCGCCGCGCCGAGGAGGTCGAATCTTGGTGCTTCAGTTGATAGCGAAACCAATCAGCCTCGGCTGTTTTCGCAGGCGAATCGTCCAAAGTGTCTTCTCGAGGCTCCATGAAAAAAACCCACACGGCTTGCCGCATGGGTTCATTCTTATTTCGTCCGTCTGGCAGACCAGAATGCGGTGGTGTTCCGTACGGCCTGCCCGAAGTCGATTGCGGGGAAACCGCAGCCAGACCTAGTCACCGCGAAGCTTGATGTTATAGGAAGTCAGCTTTTCACGGACTTCATTCAAGCTGGTCACGCCAAAGTTCTTGCATTCCAGCAGTTCGTCACCAGTACGGCGAACCAGTTCTCCGATGGTGGAGATACCGAGGCGGACCATACACTTACGGGCACGAACCGACAGGCTCAACTCAGCAATTGGGCGATCCAGCAACGCCTGCTCGTCAGCCGACAATCCGGATGTGTCGTAAGCGACCTCCGGAGCGGCTTGCTTGTCGTTGGACATCTGCCCCAATTCCAAGCCCTTCGAGCGAAGCATGTCGCGGATTTCGATCAGCGAAGTTTCGCCAAAGTTCTTACTGGCCAGCAGTTCCTGCTCCGAGCAGCGACACAGATCGCCCAGCGTCATGATGCCCATCTTCTGCAGGCAGTTTCGGCTGCGGACCGACAACTCGAAATCGGTAACTGGGATGCTGAGCACCTGCGACATGCGGTCGCGTTTCTTTTGCTCTTCTTCGTCGTAGTACATGTCGCCCGAAGCTTGAGCGTCTTTCAAGTACATACGAGCACGCTTGTCGGTTGGATACGAATCCAAGACGCGCTGGTAGCAATGCGTGGCACGATCGTATTCGCCACGATCTTCGTGCAACAAACCAAGGTTCAAAAGCGCACCCACGTGACTGGGGAAGACTGCGGCGGCGTTCTGATAAAGCTGCAAAGCCTGAACGTCGTTACCGCGGCGATCATTCTCCAAAGCCAAGCCGAACAAAGCACCGGCATGGCCCGCATCGGCCTCGACCGCTCGTTCATACAGTGCAACGACTTCGGCCGGATTACCACCAAGCGAAGCGATTGTCGCACCACGCTGGTATAGGTAATTGGCGGTCGATTCGACCGGGCCAAACATGTTGTCAAGCATCGCGAGGGCCTTTTCCGACTCGCCCTTGCTTCGCAGTGACTCAACAATTCCTAACTGGCAATCGTCGCGGTTATAACCGGCGGTTTGAGCGGACTGGAAAGCTTCGATCGCCTTGTCGTAGTCCTGCATCGCGAAGTAGCTGCGGCCCAAGTAGAAGTGAGCCAAAGCACCGCCATCAGCAGCCGACAACGTGCCAACAGCACGATCATGGTGCCCCATGATGAACTGGCATACGCCGAGGCGAACATTCGTCGCCGGCGAACGCTCTTCCGACTGACCTTCTAACTCAGAGACGCTATCTCGTAGCGTCGAGTAGGCGTTGTAATCGCGTCCGACCGTACGCAAGATCTGACGAATCTCTTCTGGTCCGAAGGACGAATTCGTGAGAACAACGCTCTTCAAATCGAAATCGATTCCTTGAATCATCAAGCGGGCTCCAAACGTTTACTGTCGAGTCCCAAGTGCGAAAGCTCGGGGGGAGAAATTCAGGGTAACCTGGGCCATTCCGTTAAGGGGCCTGCCAACTGTCTTTCGGTGTCACACGAAAAACATCCTTCAAGCAGACCGATTACCCCTTCGCATCTGGGAAAGGAAGAAGAGCCAGCGACGAGAGTCGAACTCGTAACCCCAGCATTACGAATGCTGTGCTCTGCCAATTGAAGCTACGCTGGCTTATTCGCAGGCTGCGAATCAAAACGCTCCAAGATACAGAAGCTCTTGGTTGGCGTCAACTTACCATACCTTCTGATTTTAGGAAGCAGGGCAAGATTCAAGGTTTTGCGGTTCACACAAGCTGACAGACCCATCGGGTCGACCTGTGGTTCGCGAGTTTCGATATCGAGCGAACAGACGGTTGCTCGTGAGAGAATTTCGCTGAGGCAAGAAAAAATCGAGGGACCGCTGTCGTACCAACCCGCGTTGGAGAAGCTAGATCGTCAGGGGCAAGGCAAACCATCCAGCTTAAGTTCGACAGCGGCCCCACGGGCCAGCTTACCGACTCCTCCGAGGAGCCGATGCCGCCCTTAGTGCAACTAGCGAACCATTCCGGCAAGAATACCAAATTTAGTTTGCAAGTTATTGGCATGAAGCCACTTACAAAGATGTCTCATTTTGATCCATCCAAACTTACCTGCTAAATAGCTCCCAGCGTGACGCAGGATGCCACAAACGAATAATACACACCCCCAACACGAACTATTTCCTGATCTGAAACGCCCTAAATCGTGTCCGATATCGAGACGAGCACTGCTATCCCATTGCCTGTAAAAGACTTAGAAAATTGACAACCCGATTCATTTTGAGACAGCCACTTAGCCGAAGGTGATTTCAGCCGAATTCATCTCATTTTGAGTCGTATCTACGGCCAAACGCTAACTAGGCTTTCTTTCAGACTAAGCATCGATAGGATGGGACATTCGAGAGTTCACTCCACGCATAAGTAGGGAACTTCCCCCAAAGGCACAATGACGGTGACTGCAACCGAAACTCGCTCGCAGACTTCGCTCGGTTCGGCTTGGTTGTTCATTAACCGCATCGCCGGCGGTATCGATCGGTCGCACCAGCATGCTCAGCTTCGCGAGTTGCTCAATCGAATGGGCATCGCCATGCGTGAGATCAACTCGCCGAGTCAGCTAACCGCTCAGTGGCAAGACGATTCGCTACCGCGTCCCGATTTCATTATCTCAGTCGGCGGCGACGGAACCGCAGCCATGATCGCTGGACTGACCTGTGGGCAAGTTCCGATTGCCATCTTTCCCGCCGGGACCGAGAACGTCCTGGCGAAGTATCTCCAGATTCCAACCGACTTTGACGCTTGGGCAAAGATGATCACCAAGCGGCAAGTGCGACGCTACGATGCTGGAATGTGTGGTGACCGGACATTCATGTTGATGTTGTCAGCCGGATTCGAGGCCGAAGTCGTCCACCAAGTTCACGACCAGCGGCAAGGGCACCTTTCTAAGTTTAATTATGTCCTTCCCACGTTCGGGCTCATGCGCAACTACCACTACCCCAAACTTGATCTCGATATTGAACTCGAAGACGGAACGCGGACCCAAACGAGTGGCTACTGGGCGTTCGCCTTCAACTTTCCACGCTATGCACTAGGGCTCGAACTCACCCCCAAGGCGAAGCCGGACGACGGCTTGCTGGACGTATGCGTGCTGACCCAGAAAGGGTTCTGGGCGACGAACTCGTATATTTGCTCCCTTTTATCAGGCAGCATCGCCGGACGCAGCGATGTGACTTATTTCCGAGCCCGCTCGCTGAAGATCCACTGTGAAGAAGGTTCAGTCCCGCTGCAAACCGATGGCGATCCGGCCGGTTTTACTGACATAGACATCTCCGTTCAGCCCGGTTACCTGCCGTTGGTCGTCCCCCCCACCGGTAAGCAGATCTAACCTAGGCGGTGGCCAGCAACTTCTCGGGTGGGCATTTGCCGGAAGTCTTGTCACAATAGGACTTACCGCCTAGTTCCTTCCCTAAGATCGCTTGAAAGGGGAATCCCTTCCTCGCGCGAACCACGTGTGGGCGGGTAAACTAGCATTGTCGTTTTCCCCATCGACCGAGACTTTCTTGAACGCTTCTTCCACCATGCAACCTGAGTTCAGCCTGAATGCCGAAGGGCAATTGTTGCTTATCGCCGGCCCCTGCGTTTTAGAGACGAGAGACTTAGCGTTTGAGATCGCTGAACAGCTTTGTCAAATTGCACAGCGACATCCGATCCAGCTTGTTTTCAAAGCATCATACGACAAGGCGAACCGTACTAGCATTCATTCGTACAGAGGATTAGGGCTGGAAGAAGGACTCAAATTGCTCGAAGCCGTGCGCAGCGAGTTCAACATCCCGGTTACGACTGATGTTCACGAGTCGCCGCAAGCTGCTCCCGTTGGCGAGGTTTGCGATATCTTGCAGATCCCCGCTTTCCTGGCACGTCAAACCGACTTGTTAGTTGCGGCAGCGGAAACTGGCAAAGCCGTGAATGTCAAAAAAGGGCAGTTCATGGCCCCCTGGGACATGAAGCATGTGGTCGAGAAGCTCAAAGAAGCCGGCGCCAAGCAGATCATGTTGACCGAGCGTGGCACTTTCTTTGGCTACGGCCGGTTAGTCAATGACATGCGAGCGCTCATCGAAATGCGTGCCCTCGGCGTACCGGTCGTTTACGATGCCACTCATAGCGTGCAAGAGCCTGGCGGACTAGGAAGCCAAACGGGTGGCAACCGAGCGATGGTCGCTCCGCTGGCCAAGGCCGCGGCTGCGGTCGGCATCGACGGACTTTTCCTCGAAACTCATCCTAACCCTGATCAATCCCCCAGTGACGGCCCGAACATGGTTCCCCTGGCCGAGCTGGAATCCCTTATAGACCGTGTTTTGGCCGTTCGCGCGGCCACCCAAGGTTAAGCGAATCCGCATGAGCTGCACCCACCGACTTGCTATTGCTTCCATTCTGGCTGCGACTTTCCTGGCTGGTTGTTACGATAACACGCGCAAGCATCGAACAGTGGCCGACACCCAGACCGATATTGCCACCGACCCAGGAAGCGCCAAACAGTTCGTCGATCAGGCGTTCACCTTCATTAAAGATCTTGATCTCTACACGAAAAGCGCTTCTGGGGCGCCCGTGCAGGACCAGGTCTTTCAGAAGCTCAACCGCTGGCTGATGGCTCAGCCGAAAGATCCGCAGTGGCAGCCAGACCCAATGGTCGCCGAAATGCCGGAATCAGTTCAGTCGTTGCCACGCTTGCAAGATTTGGCGACGCGTGCATTCCTGCCGGCACCTCCCGGCCTGGCGGAAGTCACTTACCGTGGCAGTGAATACGACTTCATCCTTGGAACTTATTGGGCCAAGGTGATCTCTGAGTCGATCAAGCAGCGTTGGAACGATGGCAAGTTGAATCTTCCGCCAGAGTTAGCCGCATTTGTCAAAGCGCAGGAGAACCAGACGCTTACCGAATCAGAAGCGGAGCAGCTTTCGATCGCCTACCTGCTATTCGATTGGACCGTGCGTCACATTCAACCCGTTCGCGAGGAAGAAATCGTCCGCGATACGTTTGAAGCTGGAACGCGTCGTGACTTTTGGCGGGTCATGCAAGTGATGCAGGGGGATGCCCTGGAGCGAGCCCGCGTCTTCATACAACTTTGCCGCCAACAAGATCTCGATGCGGTAGTCGTTCAGTTCGGCGAGAAAGATCCGACGACCCAAGTTGTCGGCGTTCACATTGGCAAAGAACTTTACCTTTTCGATACGGCCTACGGTCTACCAGTCGCCACCGCGGACGGCAAAGGAATCCAAACACTTAGCCGGATGGTTGAGCATCCTGAAGATCTTCAGGCGATGGCCTCACAGACCTATCCCTATTCGGTTTCGGCCGAAGACCTCAAGCATGTGACGCTCCTCATCGAAGCACCTTCGACTTCTTTGACCCATGCGACCGATATGCTCGAACAAACGTTGACAGGCGAAGAAAAGCTTGTTTTGCACGTCCGCCCGAGCCTAATCAAGGATCGCTTGAAGGACTTGCCTGGCGTGACCGATGTCCAGTTGTGGACCGTTCCGTTTGAAGCCGAGCAGTCAATCTTCGAGTGGCTCTCGAAACCGGAGTTGGCTCTCGAATTCCGTAAAGAACGCCAACTATACGACTTCCCAGGCGGAATCGCCTTGGCACGCACCCTCCAACTGATGGGACGCTTCAACTCTGAATCGCAACGCCCTGGGGCACGAAAGATCTTACTCGATACGCGTTTGATGTCCCGCGACCTGCGTAACGCGACGATCAACGAAAAGGTTGAAATGCTTAAAGCGATGGGCATCGATTTCGGTACCGACACGCAAGCACGCGATGCCTACTTAGACCACATGCAGCAAAATGCGAATCAGTGGCGAGAGCTGGCCAGCTTCAACCTCGGTGTCATCGCCTTGGAAGAGAAAGAATACCGGTCGGCGCTCGACTTCTTCGAGAACCGCACGCTCGAGCCATTTCCGCAGACGAAGTACAAGTCGGCCGCGTTCTACAACATCGGTCGCAGTTATGAAGCTTTGCTGGAAGCCGACAACGCCGACCCTTCATTGGCCGAGCAATCCGTTCGCTACTACACCAATGACGATGACGTTCTTTCTCCCTACCGCCGCGGCAACACTTTGCGAGCCGAGCGTCTAATTCCTCCGAAGAAGGAAGACGCCAAGCCCGTAGAGGAGAAAGAAGAACCCGCCGAGAACGCGAAACCGGAAGCAGATACCGCCAGCCCAGAAGAATCGAAGCCGGCAGCTGATTCCACAGAACAAGCCGCAGAACCTAAGCGATAGGATTCATTTACCAGGCGAACTTGCGGCCGGTGATTCTTTCGTAGGCTTCGATGTATTTGCCGCGTGTCTTTTGGACGATCTCGTCCGGCAAGACAGGTGGTTCGCTATTCTTGTCCCAACCACTTTGCTCGAGCCAGTCTCGGACGAACTGCTTGTCAAACGACGGCGGACTCATTCCTTCGGCGTACTGATCTTGGGGCCAGAAGCGTGAGCTATCGGGCGTTAGGACTTCGTCGATCAGAATCACTTCGCCATCGACGACGCCCCATTCGAATTTGGTATCCGCGATGATAATTCCGTGTTCTAAGGCACGCTCAGCCCCCGCCTGATAAACGGCCAAGCTTCGATCCCGCAGCAGCTCGGCCATCTCTTGCCCAACGATCTCGACCATGCGCTCGAACGGAATGTTCTCGTCGTGGCCAGACTCTGCTTTGGTGGCTGGCGTGAAGATCGGCTCCGGCAAGCGTGAGGCCTGGTTCAAACCGGCCGGCAGCGGAATCCCACACACCGTTTGACTCTGCTGATATTCCTTCCAGCCAGACCCGGCCAGATAACCGCGGACAACACATTCAATCGGGACAACTTCCGTCTTGCGAGCCAGGGTCGACCGGCCTTCCAGGTTGGCAAAGTCGCCGTCGCCGCTCAGATTCATCTGAGCAACATCGGTTGTGATCAGGTGATTGGGGATCTCGAGCGACTCGAACCAGAACTGGCTCATCTGCGTCAGAACGCGACCTTTGTCCGGGATTTGCGTCGGCAAAATGTAATCGAAGGCGCTAATTCGGTCAGACGCCACCAACAAAACCTGGTCTCCCAGATCGTACACATCGCGAACTTTGCCCTGTCGGACCGGATAATTAAGCCCCATGATCTCGCTGACTTCGGAGAGGCAAATGGACAGTAAGAGCACAACTCAAGGGGAATAAACGGCCCTGAGAGGTGCGGACAACCGGCATTTTGCCACACGATTTGCCCCCGTAACAGGCCCACGCCACCCGCGACCGGTATAGTTGTTTCAAACGCCACACCCCGGTGGATGACGATTATTGGTGGTTCATCCAAGCACAAGCGACGATTAGAATGCTAAGAAGCCACGTGGTATCAACACGGGACCAGCTACTTTGATTTCGCCGCATGAGAGGGCCCGTCGAACGGAAGAGAGCCGCTGAGTTGCCTAAACTGACGTTTCGAATTTCCCCTGAACTCACCATTTCGGACACCGATTGTCGCACGATCCACGCGGTCGGCTGTGATCGGCTGGTTCGCTGCACGTCCGTTAAGCGGTCAGACGATCGGCTTGTGCTCGAAGTTCTGGAATCGGACGGGGTTAAAATCAAGGTTCCCTATCGCAACGCTGAGCGAACTCCCGTCATGCTCTCGACGTGTAGTTTGCGGATCGACAACAAGACACCCTACAGTTTGTTGCTGGAACTGGCTCGCGGCTCGTTGTTCCGTTTTCGAACGTTATGCAACGCGTGTATTGAGGCTGAGCTCGATCTACTCGACATCACGCTGGCCCTGCTGAAAGACGCCACCGACAGCTTTGCCCGGGCGGCCGTTACCAAAGACGAACCGACCGATTCCGACCCGTTGGCGATCAAAAGCTTGAACGATTCCCTGGAAGGAATCAGCCAACTAGAACACGTTTACGCGACCGCCTCGCACCTCGCGATCAAGCGACAGGGGAAAGAGCGGGCATTCCTCCGAGGCGTTTCGCTGACCGAGCCGATGTCGCTCGACATCAAGCCACTTCTTACCACCCCGCTGAACTCGGTCGTCGTCGAACCGAACTGGAAACATTGCGAACCTGAGATCGGCCATCACGTCTGGCAGCAAGTCGATGAAACGCTCGATGCTGTGCGGCAACAAGGCTTGGCAACGATTCTCGGACCGATCTTCACGCTGGACCGCTTCACGACGCCCGATTGGCTGTACCTGTGGGAGAACGATTTCGACGAGTTGCTCAACGCCGTCAAACGGTACTCTGGCGAATTGGTCGATCACTTTCGCAATCGGGTCGATCTCTGGTACTGCGCCGCAGGTTTGAACGATCAAACCGCGCTGCCGATGAAGGAAGAGCAGCGACTGCAGCTGCTAATCCATATCATTCAATCGCTCCGTGGATCTGGATTACGAGCACCACTACTGGTTAGCTTCGCCAAGCCATGGGGCGAGTACATGACTAGTCGCGATCGTGAGCTGGCACCGATTCACTTCGCCGAAGAACTGGTCCGTGCCCGAGTCGGAATTACCGGCATCGGCCTCGAATTCAACTTTGGATGCCATCCTCCCGCTTCGTATTATCGTGGCTACTTCGATGTCGAGGATTTGCTCGACTATTGGAGTTTGCTGGGGGTTCCACTATTCGTGACCCTTTCTGCGCCAAGTTCGTGGCGGCCAGATGCCGAAGCGATCTACGATCCGAATCGCTCGGAAGAACCGCTGGAACGTTTGAGCAAGCGGACTCAACGAGAACTTGTCGAACACATTTTACCGGCGATTTTGACGCATCCTCAGGTACAAGGGGTCTTCTGGACGCAAGTTTCGGACTCGCAGCCACACCGTTTTCCGCATGCCGGATTACTCGATCCACGCGGACGACCTAAATCCTCTGTGACTAAAATGACCGAAATTATCCG
This sequence comes from Blastopirellula marina, assembly GCF_002967765.1. Taxonomy (NCBI): domain Bacteria; kingdom Pseudomonadati; phylum Planctomycetota; class Planctomycetia; order Pirellulales; family Pirellulaceae; genus Blastopirellula; species Blastopirellula marina. The sequence goes on from NZ_PUHY01000010.1 coordinate 478,527, forward strand.
GACCTACTTCCCTGAAAATATTTAGAAAACGTTAAGCAGGCGAGTTTTGTGAGCCCGCCGGAGCACCTACAATGTGGGTTAATGGCCCCCGAGCCAAGAGTTAAGTATTAGACCCCTTGGAGTTTCTGTGACTATGTCGATTACGAAATGGATGTTTTCCGCTTGTATGCTTTTGGGTTTGACTGTGGCAACCGTTGGTTGCGACAGCAAAACCGCTGAACCGCCAGCTGCTGAAGAAACCGCTCCTGAAGTTGAAATGGGTAGCGAAGAAGCAGCACCGGCTGAAGAAGCACCAGCGGAAGAAAAGCCGGCCGAGTAATTTCTCGCCTGCGATTTCCCGTTAATGATAGAAGCACCCGAAGGATCTCGATCCTCTGGGTGCTTTTTCATGCGCCCCGGCACCATGCGAATAATTCACTACCAACTTGATTCCTTTTACCCTTCTGGTCAAACTAGAACTCCTTACCCAAACCCCCAAGTCTCAATGATTCGGACAGGGCGGTCGCAGAGCCAGACTTCCGTGACGGGAGTAACCTTCTCGCTGACCAGTCCTGGGAGCCTGACCACATGACGTTCCTTCGTGCCTTTGTCGCCTCTCTTCTTGTAATTGCACTTCTAGGTGTTCCCGTCTTCGCCAAAGACGGGCCCAATAAGCCCGACGACCAGCAGATAGAAAAGCAGGAGAAAAAGAAAGAGTCCAAGAAGAAGGACCGCGACGACAAGAAAAAAGAGGGCAAAAAGAAGAAGGACAAAGCCAAAAAGGATTCCGACAAGAAGAAGACCAAGCCCAAGAAGGACGACCAAAAGCAGAAAGACGACGACAAGTCGGAAAAGGCCCAGTCCAAAAAGGACGAACCAACGCCCGCCAAAAGGCCGGAACCAAAACCTGAGTCCAAGCCGGAACCAAAACCTGAGTCCAAGCCAGAACCGAAACCTGAGTCCAAGCCAGAACCAAAACCTGAGTCCAAGCCAGAGCCAAAACCTGAGCCTAAGCCAGAGCCTAAGCCAGAGCCCAAACCGGTTCCGAAGCCAGCTCCTAAGCCTGATCCTCGGAAGTTTGCCGTGACCGAGCTTAGCAAGGTCGATGCGGACTTCGCTTTGCAGGGCGAGTACTACGGTAAGATTCGCTTGCCCAATGGAACACTGGAAGACGTTGGCATCCAGGTGATCGCTCGCGGTGACGGCAACTTCGTGGGTCGTCAGCTACGGGGTGGTCTGCCTGGAAACGGTTGGGACAACGGTGCCCAACTTGACTTGGAAGGTAAACGGGAAGGGCGTCGTGCGTTGTTGTTCCACGGCGACTATCGCGTTTCCGTCGAAGACAACCGAGCCAACGTTGTTAATTCCAACGGCGATACGCTCGGCATCCTGATGCGTGTTGATCGCAAGAGTAAGTTCCTCGGCCTCAAGCCAACTCCAAATGCGGTCGTCTTATTCGATGGCACGTCGACCGAACATTTCGTCAACGGCAAGATCGATGAGAACGGCAATTTACAGTTCGGCACCGTGACCAAACGTCCGGTGGGTGACTTCCGTCTTCATCTAGAATTCCGTTTGCCGTACATGCCTTACGCGACAGGTCAGGCCCGCTCGAACAGCGGACTTTATATTCAGGAACGGTACGAAGTTCAGATCCTCGATTCGTTCGGCCTCAATCCACAATTCAACGATTGCGGCTCGCTATATCGCACGAAGATTCCTGACCTGAACATGAGCTTCCCGCCTCTCTCATGGCAGACTTACGATGTCTACTTCACCGCAGCACGCTTCGATGAGGAAGGCAAGAAGATCAGCTCGGCCCGAATCAGTGTCGTGCACAACGGTATCCTGGTTCAGGATAACTACGAAATCCCCAACAAGACCGGGGCGGGCAAGCAGGAAGGCCCGAATCCTGGCGTGATCAAGCTGCAAGATCACGGCAACCCCGTGGTCTTCCGCAACATCTGGATCGAGTACCTGAATGAACCAGTGGTTATCTCGGAGGAACTTCCCACGCCGGCCAAGTAATCGCCGGCGTCAGGGGAAACAGTCAAGGGAACGTCAGCGCGACTTGAGCGTAAGAGGAATTACGCCTGACGTTCCAGGCCAACCATGCACATATCGTCATACTGTGGGCTACCGGCCATAAACGCGCGACATTCCTGAATGATTGCCTCGCTAATCACGTCGACCGTTTCTTGGTTGTCGGAAACGCATTTCATCATGCGTTCCATCCCGAATTGATCTCCCTGGGCGTTCATCGCTTCGTTGATGCCGTCGGTATAGATGAACAGCATCTCGCCAGGCTTGAGGGTAATCCGAGCGACATCGTATTCCATGTCTTCCATGATTCCCAGCGGCAAGCCAATCTCTTCCTCGAAGATCATCGAGCAGGTGCCGTCCGCTTTTCTTAAGATCGGCGGGTTATGACCGGCGTTGATCAACGTGATCTCGTTGCTGGCAGGATTCAAGATGGCGATCGCCAGCGTGACGAATTTGTCGTCTGGGGTGGCCGCGGCGAAATCGTTGTTGAGATGATAGGCCGCTTTCTGCGGATCGGCATCGGATGCCAAACAGTATCGGGCTTCCGCCGATAGCTTGGCCATCATCAACGAGGCTGCAATCCCGTGTCCCACCACATCGCCCACCAATATGGCCGTCGTCCCATCGGGAAGCGAGATGTAATCGTAATAGTCGCCACCAACCGAGTTAGCCGCGAGGTAGTAATGAGCAAAGCGGTAGCCTTCAACCAACGGATCAGCTGAAGGTAAAAAACCAATTTGAACCTGGTTCGCGGCGTGCAAGTCGCGCTGAAACGAGATTTGGCGAATCGCGGCATCATGCAGTTGAGCTCGTTCGATCGCCGCCGCGGCCTGCATTCCGACACTGACCAGCACTTCCAGGTCTTCCTTCTGGAAACGTTTGCGTTGGTCGAGTGTGTCGATCTGAATCACTCCGATCACTTCGTCGTCAGCATTGACCAGCGGAGCACACATGATCGAGCGAATTTTGAAGTCGGTGATACTTTGACTCATCTCGAAGCGTGAATCTGCCGCGGCATCGGCCGATAAAATCGCTTCTCGCGTTTTCATCACATGCTTTACAATGGTTCGGCTGATTCGGATCTCTTCCTCGTCATCTTCGCGGCGTGCCTTGGTCCAGCGGGGAACCATGTTGCCGGACGCGTCCATCATGATGATGAACCCACGATCCGCTTGCAGGAAAATATGAAACAGCCCATCGAGCACCTTCGGCAACACCTCTTCCATCGAGAGGGTCCCGGTCAGCTCGCGGGTGATTTGCAGCAGTGCGTTCAGCTTTACCTCAGGACTGGCCGTCAGATGGATCGAACCACTTTGCGACGAGACCTCGAACTTCGACATGATGGTCGAAGTCGCCCCGTCGTCGTCGACCATCACGGCGCCAAACGCGCCTTGGCCTTCCGACTTGATGCCGACCGTCTCCATCGGCGACGGCTTGTGACCTTCGATTTTGTATTCGAAGGAAACATCGCACACCCGGATCGAGTCGCCATGCTGCAAGATGTGCGGGCCGGTAAGCTGAACGTCATTAACGAAGGTACCGTTTCGGCTACCCAAGTCCTCGATTTTGAACTTTCCGTCGACGCGCGTAATTTTGGCGTGATATCGACTGACTGCGCCGACTTCGACAATGATGTCGCATTCGGGATGTCGTCCGATGACAAACTCTTGTCCTACAAGAAAAATCTTCTTGCCGGCGTCCGGGCCGTTCAGTGCAACCAGATAACTGGACATACCTTCGAAAGAGCTCCCTAACAGGAAGTGCCCCAAGGAGAGGGCGCACCATCTCGGAAATTGTCGAGCGAAAAGGGATTTCAGCTTGCCCCGCGAAGGGCGAGCCGCACAGGGTAGGGGTAGTCTAACAATTTCCGCCTTAGTCCACCATAGTTAGGCGTCTGAATCCCTTGACTCCAGACGACTTAGGCCCTAATCTTATGCATTCCAATCACTGGGGAATAGTGTAACGGTAGCACGACAGATTCTGACTCTGTTAGTCAAGGTTCAAATCCTTGTTCCCCAGCTTCGTCCGTTGGCTCGCAAGATCCGCGAGCCATTTTTTCGCGCGGAAGGGATCTCCCGACCGACCCATCCTTCTATTGCACGTGCGTTTCGATGGAGCCTTCCCCTCAAAGCGGCCATCCAGAGAATCACGGCCGGCCTCATTCTAACTCAAACGCCATAGCGCTCTTGCGGGTGTTTCTGTACTGTCTGGTGGTCGCTGTTTTCGGCGCCTGGACGATTAGCTATTGGACGACACCTCCCGAAAATGAAGTCGTTCTTAACCCCAATGCCGAGCCACGTGCCATTACTCCGCGAGGTGACCTCGCCGATGACGAGCAATCGACGATCGAATTGTTCGAGAATTCGTCCGATGCAGTCGTTTTCATCACCACCTCACAGCAGTTTCTTTCGCGAGGTACCGCCAAGATTTCGGAGATGGCGACCGGGCAGGGAAGTGGGTTCGTCTGGGACAAAGAAGGACACATCGTTACCAATTTCCACGTGATTAAGCCAATTGTTGAAGGTTCGGGCCGGGCTCATATCACATTCGCCGATGGATCGACGTACGTTGCCGCGGTTGTCGGAACATCCGCTGAAAACGACTTAGCCGTGCTGCAAGTCAAAGATTTTCAAGGTAAGAAGTTCACGCCCATCCCTGTGGGGACCTCTACCGATTTACGTGTTGGTCAAAAGGTCTTCGCAATCGGCAATCCCTTTGGCTTCGATCATACCTTGACCACGGGGATCATTAGTGGACTGGGCCGCTCAATCGAGGCTGAGGATGGACGTCAAATCGACGACCTGATCCAGACCGATGCCGCAATCAACCCGGGCAACAGCGGAGGCCCGCTGCTCGACAGCAGTGGCAGGCTCATCGGAGTCAACTCAGCCATTTATAGCCCCAGTGGCGCCTATGCCGGGATCGGGTTTGCCATTCCTGCCGATACCGTTAATGCAGTAGTCACCGAGCTGATTCGCAATGGTGAAATCAAACGACCCTACCTCGGCGTCCGTTTTGCTCCACCGACGATCAACGCCCAGCTTGGTATCCAGGGGGCGATTGTCGGCGAGGTGATCAAAGGGAGTCCTGCCGAAAAGGCTGGCATTCATCCTACGATCCAAACGCAACAAGGTAGCATCGAGTTGGGAGACATCATCGTCGAAATCGATGGTAAGCCGATTCGGCATTATGGTGATGTTGTTCGCGCCTTGTTCAGCCACAAGGTGGGCGATGTTCTGAAAATGAAGGTCATTCGTGGCGTGCGGAGAGGTGCCTCTCCGGAAGAAGTCGAGTTGGACGTTAAGCTGACTGAATCAACTTAAACCCAGCCGGCCCGCTGGCGAGTTCGCGAAACAAGCTGCCATCCTATCTGCGTTTGGCGTCTAGAATTTGACCTGCGACCGTCTTTGCTGGGCTGAATCACTCGCCATCTATTCTGCCTGCCCAGGGCGAGACTCTCCTATCCCAAACAAGAGGACACGATGAAAGTTTGCCTATTCGACATCGATGGAACCTTAATCAACTCTGGCAAGGCGGGCAAAGACGCCATGGTGACTGCATTCTTGGAAGCGGCTCAGCTCACACAGATCGACCATGCGCTACACCTGAGTGGAAAGACCGACCGCGGCATCTTTCACGAGTTGTTCGAGGCACACGGCAAATCGCTGACAGATGACAACTGGCGAAACTTCATCGAGCTTTATCTGAAGCGACTCGAAAAGAATCTGCCAGAGCGACAAGGTCTCGTGCTGGAGGGAGTTGTCGCACTGCTCGCCAAACTCTCCAAGCGTGATGACGTTTTACTAGGGCTACTCACCGGTAACGTCGAGAGAGGTGCCCAATTGAAACTAATGCACTATGGAATAGATCACTACTTCGCCTTTGGCGGCTTTGGCGACGACCATCCCCACCGCAACGATGTCGCCAGGGCCGCACTCGAAGCGGCCGAAGCTTTCCACGGTGCACGACTCTCTCTTGAGGATGTTTACGTGATAGGTGACACGCCAAATGATGTCGTGTGTGCTAAATCCATCGGTGCGCAATCAATCGCAGTGGCCACGGGTGTCTTTTCGCTAGACGAGCTTAAAGCGACCCACCCTGATCTTTTGCTGTCCGATTTGAAGGACACAGAACAGATAATCGACTACATATTCCCAACCACCTGAGAGATATCACACACAACTAGGGGGAGATACCCCCACGGGTGGATACCAAGGGGCTTGGTCCCACCCTTAAATACATAGGGTAAAAAATTCTTGCCGCAAAATTCTCTTTTTGCAGGATTTTCTTAGCCCCAAAAGTATCTTTTGTGGATATCTTACTCCGATCGATATTCGTCTAATACTTTTTGACAATCTTTTCGGAGCGCTTCCTATCATGAAGAAGAGGTTAGGTTTTACCCTCGTCGAATTACTGGTCGTCATCGCGATCATTGGCGTCTTGATCGCCTTGTTGTTGCCAGCCGTGCAGCAAGCTCGTGAAGCCGCACGACGTATGCAGTGCACCAACCATGAAAAGCAAATTGGTTTAGCCCTGCACAACTATCACGACACATTCAATGCCTTCCCACCGGCTTGGTTGCATCGCGGCCCCGCAGGAAGTGCGAACTACGGTTGGGCAACCAACATTTTGCCGTTCATGGAACAAACTGCCCTGTACGACGCTTTGGAACCAGGTCGTGTTCCCCTGTACGAACGCTACACTGCTTCGGCAACCGATGCGGAAAAAGCCTTGCTGCAATCAACCATCGACGGCTATCGCTGCCCCAGCGACGTCACCGGTAAGCTGAACAACAAGCAGAAATTCGGTTCGACCGAGCACTTCCAGATCGCAACGTCGAACTACGTCTGCAACCTGGGCACAACGGCCACCCAAGGTACCGTTCAGTCCGACGGCGTTTTCTACGGCAACAGCTTCCTGGGCATGAAGGACCTGATCGACGGTACCAGCAACACGCTGTTGGTTGGCGAACGCGACGGTGGTCCTTCCAAGACTTCCGGTCGAAACTACTGTGCAGCCGTTTGGGCTGGCGTTGGTCGTAACAACAGCATCGGCAACGAAGCCGTTGGTCGTACCGGTCTTCGTGCTGGTTTCACGGTCAACTTCGACTATGCCACCGCTGGCTCGCCGGAAAACATGGGCAAAGGTATGTCCAGCTTGCACCCAGGCGGTTTGAACATCCTGCTCTGCGATGGTTCGGTTCGCTTCCTAACCGAAACGGCTGATAAGAATGCCGTGATCGTCCCGATGGCTCGCCGTCAGGACGGTGTGGTCTTCCAGCTTCCGTAAGCAATCACACGAAGTCAACCTAACGCCTTGGAAGTTGCTGAATCGACTTCCAAGGCGTTTTGCTTTTTCTCATGCAATTTCATCTGTCCCCAATCTGACATAAATAATCATGCGCGCTTTCCTACCTAACACGATATCCAACCTCGCCTTGTTCGGCTGTTTGAGCCTCGGGCTGTTGCTGCTTACCGGTTGCGGCGGAGCGGCCACAGGTTCGGTTGAAGGTACCGTCACCGTTAACGGTGCCCCGGTGAACGGCCTCGAACTCGAATTTGTTCCCGTTGCTGGCGGTGGTTCCTCGATGGGTTACACGGCCAACGGTGGCAAGTACCAACTGATTGTCGGACGTGGCAACGATCAAATCCCAACCGGGGAATACAAGGTTGCCATCCGCGTTTTCACCGAAGACCCGAACTTGGAAATTCCCAAATTCAAGCTGGGCCCCAACTACGCTAAGTTGGAAGAGACCGAACTTCGCGGCACCGTCAACGGTGGTGAGAACACCATCAACTTCGATTTGGAAACGAAGAAGTAAGTCGCTTCGCTTCCTATCCAATCAAGATCAACGGCCAGGCTAAGCAGATTTGCTAGATCTGGCCGTTTTTGTTTCGAAACAGCCGGACGGCCCCCATCGACTTGCAGAAGCCGGGCTTTTCCCGAGAATTGGACATCCATACCGCTGAAATTTGGTCCGAACACTCAACAAGCATTGGTAACGTCATGGCAAAGTCCAGCAGCAAATCGAACCCGCGAATCACGAAGCTTCGTCGTTTGCTCAAGCAAAGTGGCGCGGAGGCGTTGCTGGTGACCAACTTCAAGAACGTCACTTACCTCACCGGTTTCACGGGAGATGACAGTTACCTGCTGGTCACTCCTAAGAACGAAATCTTGTTCAGCGATCCTCGTTACAGCGAACAGTTGGAAACCGAATGCCCCGGATTACCGCTTGAAATCCGCCAGCCAGGCGTACCGATCTTAACTACCGTTCACAAGGCGATCACCAAGGCCAAGATCCAAACACTGGGGATTGAGAGCCCGTCGATGACCGTCGAACTATTTCATAAGCTGTGCTCGAAACTCGACAAGGTAAAAGTCCAGCCTGTCGATGGCTTTATCGAGCAGCTTCGCGAGATCAAAGACAAGCAAGAGATTGCGCTCACTCGCGACGCGATCGCCTTGGCCGAAAAAGCATTCGCCGTTGTGAAAGCTGGCCTACGTGGCGATCAAACCGAAAAAGAGATCGAAGCGACTATCGCTTACGAAATCCAACGCAATGGGGGACGCGGTCCCAGCTTCCCCACGCTGGTCGGCGTTGGTCCGCGAGCCGCGTTGCCACACGTCACGCCAGGCATGTCGAAGATCGAGGAAGATAACTTCGTACTGATCGACTGGGGTGCCGACTACAAGTTTTACAAGAGCGATCTCACTCGCGTGCTGTTCACCGGCAAGGCCCCCGCGAAGATGAAGAAGATGTACGACGTCTGCTTGAAAGCACAGCTCGCTGCGATCGACATGATCAAGCCAGGGGCGATCATGAAAGACGTCGACCACGCCGCCCGCAGCGTGATCGCCAAAGCAGGCTGGGGCAAAAACTTCGGCCACGGCCTGGGACACGGCATCGGTCTTGATATCCACGAAGCCCCACGCCTCGGCTCGAACGTCGATCGCCCACTAGAAGCGGGCATGATCGTCACCGTTGAGCCAGGCATTTACCTTCCCGGCTTCGGCGGCGTACGAATCGAAGATGACATCCTGGTCACCAAAGATGGGCACGAAGTCATGACCAGCGTGCCCAAGTCGTTTGAAGAAGCCCAGGTCACGCTTTAAGGCGAATGGATTCATAGGCAAAGACTGATTAAGTTGATCGAATTTGGTATGGCATCGAATGGTGATTACAGCACTGGAACCCATAAGAAATGGTCGTGGATCGTTCGGGAACAGCATGTCTACGGTATTAGCCGCTTATTGATACAATTTCACCCCGGCAGCCGACTCTGTATTACTGCTTTCGATTTCGGTCACATCTTGCCCAAAAGGGAAGACTCAGCTCTTGGGTGGGTCGAGCACGATGGCGTAATGGTGAGTCCACCACTGAGCCCCAATCTCAAGATTCCGACTAGTCAATTCGACGAATGGTATCTCGTCGGGCATTTGCCATCGTCACTTGATTTCTCTGAACCATTTCTGAGCAACGGGGAATTTACACTTGTCAGCCCCGACGAAGTGATTGCAAAACGCGACAATACGTGGGAGTCAGTGGATCTCGATACTCTTGGTCAAATGCAAGCGATATTCTGGCGTGATATGGAACGCTTAGATGTTGTTTGCTATGCAGCGTCCGGAGATGTTGACATTGTGGTCACCACAAAGCCTGATCTAATCGATTATCTCAGACAAAGCGAAGATCGAAATATTTAGCTAATAGGAATCAGACACACGGGTGTTTCCTACTCAACCGGCGGCAAGCTGCTCCAATCGGGATCGCCTTCGGGTTTAGGGGCGTTGCTCTGAATTGTCCGCGGTGAATCCCAGTGAATCATCCGCAATGAATCTGAAACGCTATATCTTTTATATCCGGCTTGCATCGGTGCCGATCGGCCTGGGTTGGGGAGGTTTCCTAGATCAAACTCGCTCTCCGGAATCACTTCGTTGACTTCCGTCCAGGCAAGTTTCCAGCTAATCGCGGGTACATCGCTACGGCGTCCGAATTCTCGAAAGTGTGTCATCACCCAGACATCATTAATTCTCGCCCACAACATTTCCGATCGGGCCACTAACCTCTTCTGATCGGCACCGAGTTGTTCAATCCTAGTCGTCACATAGTCCCGCGTAGGATCGAGCCACAGTTGCATTGGAACAGCATAATGGGCTCCCTCTTGCCGCGGCAGCAGAACTTTGATTCGCCACTGCGTGTCTTCTTTCTCCGACTCTAATATCTCTGCATTCGCAAATGCCTCTTTCAACGCGGCGTGGCTCGACATCCATTGTTGCAATCGATGCGTTGGCTCCGGGTAAAAGCCAAGCGACTGGACATGAAACGGAATAATGCCTCGCTCTGGGATATTCAGATCGGTCGGATCTACCACAACCACGCTACGACCGGCCCGCGCACTGTATTGATGCTCGGAAGTTTCGAGGAAGGCAGAATCGAGGCCTTCTTCGAGGAAATATCCCGGAAGTCGATCATCAAACACGAGCTCTAATCGATCCTCAGAAACGGGCGTCGAAAGTCGACTCGTACGCTCGCGATCTGGTGAGAACCCGTCAATCGAACACCGCCCGCTTACCAGCCGATCGCGTGTTTCAAACATCCGCTTGATCGCTTCTTTCGCGTCGATCTCTTCCGCGTGGGCATGGATAGTGAAGAGTAGTCCCAGAAGCAGGCAGCCGGTTACGACTGCGATTTGGTTCCTGACCATAACCGATTCTCCAAGATTCGTTGATATGCGGTGCCTGCTAGTCCCTCCGTTATAGGGGGCGAGCCAATCGAAAGCAAACTTATAATTTGGCACCCGAACGATTCCACTTAGCTAAGCCCGTCGCCACAGTGAGTACGCCCAGTGACAACCTTTCTTGTAGACAAATTGGTCGGGCCGCGGGTGATGAATTGGGGCCTGAAGATGCTCAATTTTGGTGCCTACGAAGCGGACGATTCCCCGATGATGGCGACCGTGATGCGGGCCGAACTGGATCAGCTCGTCGTAGAACGAACACTCATCGCCAGTAGTGACATCGAGCAGCCCTTTTTCAACGGTCTGAAGTCCATCGAATTTCTCATAATGCGTCCCTTCGATGCGGAACCATCGCTTGCTATACCAAGCTTGAAAGAAGGGGCCCTTCTTACCGTTCTCTCCGTAACGAACGATCTGCCAAGATCCTTGCAGCTCTGATAGCGTAGCCCCCTGAAATCGCTCATTGCGGATCCATTTTCGCTGGGAGCCCCTGGTTTGTTACGTCCCGATTATCCTGAAATAGCGAGGACAATTCTCACTTAAACTAGGCAAGTCTGTCAAATTGCGAGTTCCTTATCCCATCTGGACGAAACCTACCGTTATCCCTTACGCTGTAAAGCTTTGCCATAAACATAATTCGACCATAATCCTCTAGCGGACAATCCGTGGGAGCGCATGAATGTCTGACTCGAAATCGACGCCCAGCAATGTTTTTAACGTTGATACGGTGCGTGCCCTTGTCGAGCTGATGAAGCAGCACGACTTGAGTGAAGTGGACCTACGTGAAGGGGATCAGAAGATCTCGCTGAAACGTGGCAGCCAAGCCCCAATTTATGCCGCACCAGCTCCGATGCCGGTTGCCCCCATGCCGCAAGCCGCAGCACCCGCTCCGGCCGCAGCCCCGGCAGCCTCCGGTGGTGGCGAAGCAACTGCCGCGTCCGATTCCCACTTGGTGGCCATCAAAAGCCCGATGGTCGGAACGTTCTACTTGCGACCGAAACCCGAATCCGATCCGTTTGTTCGCGTCGGCGATCACGTCTCGGAAGATACGGTCGTCTGCATCATCGAAGCGATGAAGGTTTTCAACGACATCAAGGCGGAAATCTCTGGCAAGGTTGTCAAAATTTTGGTCAAGAACGAAGAGCCGGTCGAATATGGCCAGCCGATGTTCATGGTCGATCCGCAAGGTTAAGCAACTCCTCACTTCACCTTTCCACAGGGAAGGGGACCTGACACCGACGCATGTACAATCGAATTCTGATCGCCAATCGTGGCGAGATTGCTCTCCGTATTATCCGTGCTTGTAAAGAACTAGGCATCGAAACGGTCGCTATCTTCAGCGAAGCCGACCGAGACGCTGCCTATTTGAAACTGGCGGACGAAGCCTACTGCGTAGGTCCCGCTAAAAGCGCGCAAAGCTATTTAAAAATCGACCGCGTCATCAGCGCGGCCGAAGTCGGCAACGTCGAAGCGATTCATCCCGGTTACGGGTTCCTTGCTGAGAACGCTGAGTTCAACGACATTTGCCGCAGTTGCAACATCGACTTCATCGGTCCCACGCCGGAAGCGATGGCCAAGCTGGGCGATAAGAACACCGCTCGCTCGATGGCTCGCGAAGCCAACGTGCCCGTGGTGCCTGGTAGTGGCGGTTTGATCGAAGACGAAGACGAAGCGCTGAAGATCGCGCACGAGATCGGCTTTCCCGTTCTGATCAAAGCAACCGCCGGTGGTGGTGGTCGCGGGATGCGTGTTGCAGCGAACGACCTGGTGCTCAAGAACGCCCTCAACCAGGCTCAAACCGAAGCGGCTGCGGCGTTCGGTAACGCAGGCGTGTACATCGAAAAGTACGTAGAGCATCCTCGCCACGTTGAAGTGCAGGTCATCGCCGACCATCACGGCAACGCGGTGCACTTGTTCGAGCGTGAATGCAGTACGCAACGTCGTCACCAGAAGCTGATTGAAGAGAGCCCGGCTCCGAACCTTTCGCCTGAAACACGCGAAGCGATCTGCTCGGCGGCGGTGCGGATGATTCAAGCGGCCGAATACCAGAACGCTGGTACGGTTGAGTTCATCGTCGATAAGGACGAGAACTTCTACTTCATCGAAGTGAACGCTCGTATTCAGGTCGAACACTGCGTGACCGAAATGGTAACCGGTATCGACTTGATCCAAGCACAAATCCGCGTCGCTTCGGGCGAACCGCTTCCTTGGAAGCAGGAAGATATCAAGCTGCAAGGGGCGGCGATCGAATGCCGCATCAACGCGGAAGACGCCGATCGCAACTTCATGCCGTGCCCTGGGAAGATCAACCAGTTGATCGTCCCAGGCGGTCCCGGCGTGCGGTTCGATTCGCATGTCTACAGCGGCTACACGGTGCCTCCGCACTACGACTCGATGATCGGCAAGTTGCTCGTACACCGCGCTTCCCGCCCGGAAGCCATTCGCTGTATGCTGCGAGCCCTCGACGAGATTCGTACCGACGGGATTACCACAACGGCCAACTTCCACAAGAAGGTCCTCAACCATTCGGCCTTCGCGGAAGGCAAGATCGATACGACCTTCGTCGAACGAACCTGGTTCTCTTAGTCAACCAGCGTTCAGCAACAATCGAAAGGCCGCGAGTCCCACCGACTGGCGGCCTTTCTTATGCGCAGAATTCGATTCCTTGGGAAACGAACGGCATGTAAGTGAAACCGGACGCCTCGTCTTATAGAATTGGCAGGTACCCCAACCGATTTTTTGCCCCAGGTATTCCGATGATCACGGCTCGACATTGCATCCTACTCGTTGCATTGCTTTTATTACCGAACATTTCCTCCGCCGAAGATACTGTCGGTCCGCAGCTCATCGAATCTCCTGATGGCCATCTACAGTTTGTCTTTCAACTCGACGAGAAAGGCCAACCAACGTTTGTGGTAAAGCGAGATCGCCAAAATCTTGTTGACGGTACGTTAGGTTTGAAATTCGCAGATGCCCCGCCGCTGCAAAGTGGCTTGCAGTACAAACAAGTAACACGTGACAGCCGGGACATTACGTACACAATCCCTGTCGGCAAGACATCGTTGGCCCACGATCGACACAATCAACTCACGATCTCACTCCAAGAAACAGCCAAGCCAGAGCGGCGCCTCGATCTCCAGCTCCGCGCGTTCGACGATGGCATCGCATTTCGCTACGTCATTCCACAACAGCCAAATCTAAAGAAGTTCGTTCTCACCGACGAACTGACGACATTAACCTTCGCTGAAGACACGCCCGCGCATTATCTTCCGCTGAACAGTTTCACCACGCCCTACGAGAAGTACTATCAATCGCAACCACTCGCCGAGATCAGCCCGGAATCGTTGATTGGCTTGCCCATGCTAATGGAGCCTGCCCAGGAGGAGACGCCGATTTGGTTGGCCGTAACCGAGGCCGACCTGACGAACTACGCCGGGATGTACCTCACTCCTGTGAACGAGAAGCCTGGCACGTTCGCGACGGCACTCTCACCCCTTCCTGGTCGCACAGACGGTGCGAAGGTGATGGGCGAGGCGCCGTTTGCGTCGCCTTGGCGTGTTCTCATGATCGCCGAGGATCCTGGCCGCCTGATCGAATCAGATCTTGTCTTTCACCTGAACGAGCCCGCGAAAATCAAAGATCCATCTTGGATCAAGCCTGGCAAATCAACGTTCCCATGGTGGAATCACTTTGTCCTCGGAGACGTCGACTTTAAACCAGGCGTGAACACAGCAACCACCAAGCATTACATCGACTTCTGTGCTCAGCAGGGCATTCCTTACCATTCACTCGATGGGCTCGACATTGCCTGGTACGGCGGGCCAATTGCTCCCAACGGTCCGACCGATGTGACAACTGCGGCCGATCCGATCGATTTGCCCGAGGTTTTAAGATACGCGAAAGAGAAAGGAGTCCGTCTCCGATTGTGGGTTCATTGGAAAGCGCTGAAACCGCAACTCGACGAAGCGCTTGCCACTTACGAAAAGTGGGGCATCGAAGGCATCATGATCGATTTCATGGATCGCGATGATCAAGAGATGGTGCAGTGGTATCACGAGGTCGCCGAGAAGGCCGCCCGTCATCATTTGACCGTCACGTGGCATGGTGCCTATAAGCCGACCGGTATGGAGCGAACCTGGCCCAACGTGTTGAGTTACGAAGGGGTTTTGAATCAGGAATACAACAAATGGTCGGAAATTGGTACGCCCCCGAAACATAATCTCGATGCCGCGTTCATCCGCATGTTGGCTGGGCCGCTCGACTATCATCAAGGGGGCATGCGCAATGAGTTGCCGAGCGAATTCAAACCGCGCGACGTCGCGCCGCCAGTGCAAGGAACGCGCGGTCACCAACTAGCGATGTACGTTGTCTATCAAAACCATCTGTCGATGCTGGTCGATTACCCCAATGCGTATCGCGATCAACCAGGACTCGATTTCCTGGTTGATGTTCCTGCCAATTGGGATGAAACACGGGTGCTACATGCTGATTTTGGCAAGTGCCTGATCATCGCACGGCGGCTCGGCACCGAGTGGTATGTCGGCGGGATGACGGCCGATCAACCTTGCCAGCTCGATCTATCGATGAGTTTCCTGGGCAATTCGCCCGGCAAGGCAACTTGGTACTTCGATGATGAAAGTGGCGATCCCACGTCTCTTGAGAAGCGAGAGCAGATGGTTGCCCCCGACCAAGTGGTACCGATCACCATGCCGGCGAGCGGCGGCTTTGTCGGCCGGATCTCAACGCTGATTCCCAACTAATCGCTGGCGTCATAACGACTACGGCACGCGTGGCAGTGGCTTTCGCGCTACTGCCTCTGGCTGAGTAATCGGTTTCCCCCAGCCTAAGACGTTGGTCATCACGTTCCATCTCGGCTGCGAGTTTTCCGCTGATTTCCCTTCAATCCAGTGGGCGTACAGCGAATCGATTGTTCCATCCTTCTGCTTGAGATCAATCCAGTGACTTACCACGTTCTCGAGTCGCTTGGCTTCAATCGGCATCGGGTAACCAATGCTCACTTGCAGGCGAGCATCCTGAGGCACAACCACGCTGTAACTTGGATGCAACAGTGTCCACGCACTGCCTGCTTCAGCACTCATCACCAGGGCGTCGTAGCTATCTGGCTGGTCAAAGAATTCCTTGGGAGAGTCAACCAGCACAATCTCAGCCGCAGGGGCTGTATTTTGAATCCAGGTTCCAAAGTAGGGACGCTCTAAAACCGCAATCCGCGGACGTTCCATTTGCCGCAAACTGGCGAACGAATCGAACTGATGCTTGCGATAATCTGGCACCACAAACGATAGGTTCAAGTCGAGATAGCCTTGGCTGAACAACATCGATTCCACGCGACTTGGCGTGGCAAACAGTCCACCGACCAGCATGTCGTAACGGCGATTGCCCTTGAGCCCCGCCGCCATTTCACCCTTTTGATAAGGACTGTATTCGACGGTGACCCCTAATTCATCAGCCAAGGCTTGGGTCATTTCAATATCTAATCCGACCAGTTCGTCCTTCTTGTTGAAGAAGCTGAATGGCATGCCGCCTGGATCGTAGCCGACGCGTAGAACGCCACGCTCGCGAATCTGGTTCAGTACCGATCCCTCTTCAGGTTCCGACATCGGCTCAGGGATCTCGCGGCTGACGCTTCCTTTCAGTTCGTACTGAATCGATTGCATCCCGGCGATCATCTCGTCCTTGGAGTAAGCTCGGTCGACGGTCGTTTCTAAGACAAATCGCGTCCCACCAACCGCCACAACCAGCAGCGCGACGGTCAGGCCGGCGAATGCCGAAATCCGTTTCGGCCGGAACTTCAACCAGCCAGCATTTCCGGCAGCCGTCAGCAGCGCCACGCCAGCTAAGTGCATCACGGCGAGCATTGTCGCCAGACGTCCGATGTAAACGAGCGTTACCACATGTAATTGAAACATATCGGTCGGAATCCGCAGCTGTTGCAGCACGAACGGTAGCCCGATCTCGACACTGCCAAAGAAGCTGAAGAAGCCGAGTAAACATAGCTTCGGGTACTGCGACATCTCGACCGGGTTGCCGGTAAACCAACCAGCAAACGGGATAAATAACAGTAACAACACCACGCCCATGTTGGGGAACGTGAACGCGATCGGTAAGCAAACATCGACAACCGATTCGGCACGACCGCGACTCAGTTCTTCCTGCTCTTGAAACAGATGTTTGCAGTTTTCCGCCAACATGGCCAGCACAACCAACAAGTTTCCGGTCGTGAAACCAGTGACAAGCGGATCGCGGGTCGCTCGCAAAATATCGCGATAACTGAATGGCGTAAGCGAGGCCACCAACATTGGCACAAGCCAGAACGTAAGCAGCGTTGCCCCTACCGTGTAGGCAATCAGATAAACCTGCAATCGGCTTAAATCCTCCAGCGTCATCGTCCCCGCAGCGCTGGCCGCCAAGGCGAAAACACCGATCGGGGTTAGCTTCACGACGAAGCCTGTAATCCGCCCGAGGGCATCAGCCAGACTATCCAGAATATTGAGTAGCTGCTGCTTCTTCGGCACACCGATCAGCGCGATGCCTAAGGCAATCCCAAAGACAACCACGCCTGGGATGATTGCGTCGGACAAACTTCGAAACGGGTTCGCTGGGATGTAGAGTTCGACAAAGTTAACCGGCTGGCTGGATTCAACCATCGTCGCACTAAAGAAATTTGCCGAGGCGATCACTGGAAAAGTAATCGGCAGCATGACAACAAGTGCGATCGCCAGCAGCCATAGCAGCGCAGAGAACGCGGCCAAACGCACTCCGAGTAACTTGGCTTCTTCAAAACTGAGTCGACCGAATCCAAGCGGAAGACTGACAATAAAGTAAGGCAAGACCGCCATTTGCAGCAGGCGAATGAAACCGGTGCCCAGCGGATCAAGCACCTGGGCACGTTCACCAACAAAGATTCCTACAGCAATTCCAAGTGTTAAACCAATTAAGATCCAAGCCGTCAAACTTAAACGCTTCATCTTTTTCCCTGAACGGAGTTCCATTTCATACGTTCAGGCCACCGCGAAAAAGTCGCGACAACCCTGCAGAGGTGTTGCTGAAACCTCAATCGCAAGATCTATGCCATGCGGGTGGTTAACTCTTGACCACTCACGCGAAAGTAAAGAAGAGTTCACGACTTAGAAAAGTCATCTTTCATACCGCGTTCTGACGACGGCAAAGAAGTGAGCACGCATCGCGCGGGAAGTGTGCACTGCTATCAATGCTGAGTTCGACTGCTTTTTCTCAGAATACGCCGCTGTTACGAATTACTTTTATCAGGGATTGCCGCAAGATCGCCCACTCCGAGGGGAATGACATGCGTAAGAAGGTGCATGCCATCCGAAACGAGGTACCATGCACCTTGAAAGCTAATCAATGATGTTTTGTGTCTTGGAGCCTGAATTTGCTGGTCCCTTGGGGCCACGCAAGGTTGTGAATCAATCGGTTCACCCGCCTGAGGTCTCTTCGCTCCACATTGAATTCGACATGGAAGCCTGGCGTGGTGATGATCTCTTGGAAGCGTATCCCTGCTTCCTCGTCACCGAGAATCTCCGTCGCGTTATCGAGAAGTTCGCCAAGGGTGGGTTTCAATTCGATTCCCTGCGGCAAACTCGACTCGGGCCACCACGCAAGCTTCAGCCGTTTCAACCGCTTCCACAACTTTGGTGGCTCAAAGTCACCGGGCAAGCAGGCCTCGACGAGATCGGCCTGGCAGAGAATCACTGCCTGGTGGTGGACGAACAGGTCGTCTTTGAAATGAAACGGCACTGCCAATTGAATAACTGCAACATCTATCCGTTCGTGTAGCGAAGATTCACCGGAATTGTGTGGCTTCGCTTATTCTTTAAATCGTGCTGCAATTCGGGGTAGAATGGAGCTTCGCTTCTCTTCACGACGATCTCCCACCCCCTGATCTCAAACCGCCTCAGGTATCTGTATGAACATGCCTCGTTTGCTTACGCTGCTCGCGTTGGTCGCCTCCTTTTTTCCCGCTTCTTTCGCCTTTGCGGAAGAAGTCGCTGGCAGTCGGCCCAACATTGTCTTCATCCTGGCCGATGACATGGGCTGGAATCAGCCGGGCTTTAACAACCCAGCCAGAAAGTCGCTGACACCTAACATTGATGCCCTGGCCGCCGAAGGGATGCGTCTCAATGAGTTTTACACCCACAGTGTGTGTGCCCCGACACGCTCTGCCTTCTTGACGGGTCGCTACGCATTCCGCACGTGGAGCGATTGGCGAACCGAAGACTTCGGCAAACCCAGCTACCTCGCCAAACTTGGACTCACGCTGGCCCATAACGATCGGGGCGAACCAACCCGGCGCATCCATGCCCTCGATACCGAAGAGATCACGATTGCTGAAGTCCTCCAGGACTCCGGTTACTTCACCGCCTTGCTTGGCAAGTGGCATCTCGGCGAGTGGTTACCAGAACATCTGCCGATGGGGCAGGGGTTCGAGTATCAATACGGGCACTACGCCTGGGGCATCGACTACTACACCAAGACAATCGTCCACAACGCCCCGGCCCGCTTTGCCGTTTACGATTGGCATCGCAATCAGCAGCCGGTGAATGAAGAAGGTTATAGCACTGATCTAATCGCCGCCGAGGCCGAGCGAGTGATCGCCGCGCGGAAGGATGATGAGCGTCCTTTCTTCATGTACGTTGCATTCAACGCAGTCCATGGCCCCTTGAATCCTCCGCCTGGGTTTTCGGGAGACGTGAACGATCCGATGGCGATACGTGACGCGATGCTGGTAAGTCTGGACAAGGCCGTGGCCCGCATCGAACAGGCCCTGGATGACAACGGATTCCAAGACAACACCCTGTTAGTCTTCACCAACGATAACGGCCCCGTATTGGAAGAACTGAGCAGGCCGTTCCGTGGCACCAAAAACACAACCTTTGAAGGGGGCGTTCGCCAACCCGCGATCATCCGTTGGCCAGGCAAAGTGAAGCCAGGGAGCAGCCAAGATGGCCTGATGTTTGTCACCGATTTCTATCCGACGTTCCGTACGCTTGCTGGAAGTAACATGCCACAAGCCCGTCCGATCGACGGGATCGACATGACCGAGATGCTATTTGACGGGCAACCGAGCCAGCGTCACGAAATCATCTACGACGTCGCCGGTAGCGTCCGCCTGCCGACGATTCGGCAAGGCGATTTCAAATTGATGGGGGACATGCTATTTAACATCAAAACCGACCCTGCCGAGCAAGTCGACGTCGCCCTGAAACATCCTCAGCTTGTTGCGCAGCTTCGTGAACGCGTCACCGAAGTCGGTGCCGAGCGACCTCCGCTGGGAGACAAACCGCTGCTGATGGATCCTCCGCTGCCGTACGTTTATGGGCTGGAAGAACAGAAGGAGACGCCGCAGTGGCTGATCGACAAGGTCGAAGCGGTTCGAGCCACACAGCCGAAACAATGGGCCCCCGGCGAGACACCCTGGCCAAAAGCCCCGATGGGCGCCGAGGCCAGCAAGATGGATGGGCTGAGGGATGAAGTGGCCAAATAGTCCCCGTCAGTCAAGCGGGCAGGGGGGCTCTGGCGGACGGGGTGGTGGTGGCGGAGGTTGTTTCCGCTTGCCATCTTTCGGTGGTGGGGCAAACAGCATCCCAGCCAGCTGCGACACAATCCCTGCCATGACTAGCATTCCGTAGCTCAGCATCATCTCCGAGATGAAGTCACTGCCACCGAAGGAACGCCCCAGGTAACCACTTCTTCCCTGGAAGACCTCAAAGAACAGAAAATACAACATTCCGAAGATCCCCAGCCCCAACGCACCAGGCCGGATGAAACGATTGCCAAAGATGCCAACCACAATACCAACGGTCGACGCCATCAAGTAGGCACACATCACCAACCGTTGAATCGCCCGACCATTTTGAAACGGACTACCTAAAATCGCCGCCACAATAATCGCGAGGCCGACGATCAGCATGACGTAGATGTACTTATGGGGCATGGTGGACACTCATACGGGACCAAGGAAGTAACCGTTACCCTGCAAAGACGAAATAACGCTCGCGCAGGTTTCGGAAATGTTCGGCATTTTCTTTCCCCTCTAGTGCCCGCCGTTTTGCTGGCCGTCGCGGAAGTGGTAGCCTAGGTCGGCCAAGTAACGATAGATGGCCCGCTGAACGTCGCGACGTTGTCGAACGATCAAGCGATCCCCAACACTGGTTGCGTAGGAGGTGGGATCAATCTCTTCGCCGGAGAGAAACTTCGTTTCGATCAACGTGGCCAGTTCCTCTAAATCGTCTTTATCCAGCAGCGTTTGACCACCGAGCCCCAGCGGAGCAGCATACGCTACGTCGATGACTTCAGACGCGGCTTCTTGGTACTCGTCAGCAAGCGAAGTCACCGCCGAGCGACGCAAATCGGCCAGTAGTGTTTCGATTTGTTCATGGACACGCCGCTCTTGCGAAACCACAAGACAATCCGCCAACGGATTCGACACGGAACTGCCAGGACCTCCCAACTCTTCCCACGAATCAGGCACAATCTCGTTGGTAAACATTGCCAGCAACCGATCGGCAGGCGTCTTGAGCACCAATTGGCCAGGGTAATTTGGCGAACCAGGCAACCGCGAACCACAGAAGAAACCATCGAAACGAATGAACTTCGGCAACTCGCCAACGTTCACTTTTGAGTCTCCGTACGTCAAGTCGCGCACGGGATAGACGCGAATCTCGAGCGAACGTTCCAATTCGTCCGGCGTGGTGATGCAGAGATAGTCGCCGCGAATTTGCCAGACCAAATACTGCTGAGAGAGATCATTCAAAACGGTCTCGATCGTCACGTTCTTCCACTGTGTGGGGACGATCAGATCAGACGACAATCCCATGTCTTCGAGGGCTCGGTTATCGATGCAAACCTGAATTCCCAACTGTTTGCTCAGGACACTGGCCAGTTCTTCCAACGAGAGTTTGGTATCTAACTTGGTAAATCTTTCCGTCCGGAGTTGTTGCTCAATCGCTTTCGCTTCCTTCGCCAGCGGGTGGATGGAGATCGACTGCGTGGGGTAAGCCTCGCTAGGAAGATCCTTGGCCGCGACGATCGCTTTCAGCAGACGCTCGATCCGGTCGTGAAAACGGACCGGCTGCGTGACCACCAATCCTCCTTGGGCGATCTCGCACGAGCCTGGCCCACCCAGGATCTCCCACTGCTCCGGATCAAGCAGTTGCACCGCGGCCAAAATCATGGCCAAGCGGCGGTTATCCTTCTCATCTCCTAGCCACTTGCCGACCGGGTAGTAGCGGGTCACCAGGTGATCCTGCCCCAAAACGGCGTCGGAACTGCAAATGAGAATTCGCTCTGGCTGAATGACATATTCAAGATCGATGCCCCGAGTGAATACCTGCAACACACTTCCCAGGGTGACGTTCTCGAGATGAATCGTGATCGGCATGTCACAGTTCTTGCCAACCCTTTCGAGCGAACGGTTATCGATATGAAACGGGCAGCCAGACTTCTCGGCCAGCATTGGGAGGAATTCGTCCAACGGTGTATCAACCGCCTCGATCGTGATCGTCGTGTTCCACAGCCGCTCGATCAGATCGCGCGTGCCCATCTGATCGTCGATCGAACGCTCCGTCGCCGAAGAGGGTAACGCGTTAACCTGAGCCACGTCTTGGCCGTGAACTGTCGCAGAAAGTAGGACGGCGAGGAGAAGGGGAGTCCAACGCTTCATGGGAAGAGGTTTCCTGATCCGCAGGCAAGAAAGGGAATCCCCCCAACTTAGCTGGAGTTTGCAGTCGAAGCAAAGATTTGGTGGCTAACGCACGGCTCGCCAAGTCAGGCTAATTCGCGGGCCAGCGTCTGGCTGTCGATTGATCGCGTGTTTCCAAGCCGTCTGGACTTCGGCGTCCATATAAAGAAGCGAACCAGGTTCGAGCTCGTATTGTGCTCGCGCATCATTATCGATCGCACGGAAAGAAATCGTACGGACACTGCCCAGAGAAACGATCGCCACGCCTGTCCCGTCGATTAGTCCCGAGGTATCGTCGGCGTGGTAGCCCATGCGGTTCTCGCCGGTCTCGTAATAGTTCGCGAGGCAGTTGTTGAAAGCAACGCCGAGTCGCTGCTGAAGCCGTTCACGAAGTTCGACCAGGCAAGGAAGCAGCTCCGCCGGTTGGTAGTTCATCTGCGAGTAATCATATGGCTTCCCGAAGCTGGCCGTCTTTCGGGCCTGCATTCTCTCGTCCCATGTGACAAGACGCAGTAACTCATCAAACAATGCTTGCTGAGTGTTCAGAAAACCTGCTTCAAGTAGAACTGCAGAAACGTTCGTCGGCATGATGCTCTTCATTTCATTCGTAGTCTTATTTGCGTTCGACTATTAGGCGAAGATTGAATCGATTCGTTTTAAACGCCAAGTCATTATCAAATATCGATTCGAGGAAATCTCTCAAAAACCTTTCTGCAATCCATCCCACCTGCTTAAATGAGGAAACTGGATTAGAGACGTTCTATACCTTTATCGCGTCAATTCCCGTCATGTTTACGAGTACTTTTCGTGTCCATTGGTTGATGGTCTCGTTGACCTTAAGCTTCCTTGGGGGACAACGTGCCGATGCCCAGAATGGGTTCGGCTTTTTTACCTACCAACCTGAACAGCCGCGAGTTTCTTTATATACCACGAGCTTTCCTTACATCGTCAATGACGGTGGAATTCTGCTGGGTACCCTTCAAGAGCTCAGGTACACCGGTCGAGCGGACAAGGACAATTGGCACTATCCACCGCATTACGAAGTTCAAGTTACTTTCAAATTGGAGCGTGCGATCCTTGGTGAGATGCCAGAAGAGAACCCGCTGGTGCTCTCGTCGTTTTGGATCCGAATTTCTCCAGAGGAAGCAACGTTTCAACCTGGCGACCGAATCTTTCTTGCTCATGATGGGACTTTACGTCCTGAAAAGTACCGTCCAATGAGTGCCCCTTGGTTCACTCTGGCCACGGACGCAGAAATCGCTCGCTTATCACGAATCGGTGACCTCTTATCGCAAGATGCGAGTCCCGAGCTGTCGCAGAAAATCATCGACGGCTGTTTTGACGACGACCCCTACTTCGCCCGCTGGTGCCTCCTTGTTTCCACGAGTCTCGAGCGGTGCCTCGATAAGCCATTCCTGGACGCCTACAAGAACCTGAGAGCACACATCGCTCCCGAGAAAGATGTAGAAGTTTGCTGGCAACTGCTTCAGTTGCCCGAGACGCACAGTGTCGTCTTCCAATTTGCATTGAGGAGTCTGTCGTTCGCCAAACTTTCGTCGGATCAGGAGCGACTATTCCACGAAACGAAACGAAGGCGACTCAGAGCAATCATCAATAATCGATCGCAAGATCGTGATATAAAGTATTACACATTGCAAGATGCGCAGGAGATCCTACGTTCCTACTCAAAATGTCCAATTCATACTCGGTTGGAATTGCTCCCACTGCTTCGCGAGATGCTCGCGCTTGAAAACCGCCCTGACATACAAAACCTCGCGGCGGGCATGGCCGGAGAATTCCATGAGGACGGAACAGAGGAAAGCTGGCAGAAGGTCTTTGCCTTTTATCACGAATTAGTCCCGCTTCGCTCAACGGATAATCATCCTACGTATAACTATGTGCATGGTTTTACTTCGGCCGCCGAGCACGAGCTAAAACGAACCGGTAAAATCTCGCCGCAGGTACTAGCCGAATTTGAGAGGTATCTAGTTCAAGGCGATAAAGAACTGGCCGGGAGGGCCTGTTCGCAATTGAATAGCTACATCTTTGCGGCGAAGCGCGAAAAAGTTGCCTGGCCAACTCTTATGGAGTATCTAATCCAATTGCGTGAGAGCACCCCGCATGGGAATGCGAAGCGAGGCCTGAAATCGATTTTACGCGAACATTTTCCGGCCGAGTCTGCAGCCACAGATACGATCTGAGTTTCACGCGTCTAATTTCATTGGACCTAATTTCTGGCGACTGGTTTTACTACTCTTCGTCCGGCGGGTAGTTGAGCTTTGGCTTGTGGCGGTCTTGAAGTTCGAGAAACGTTTCCAAATCGTAGCTGCTTGGCTCAAGATCGAACGCTTCGATCAACGCGTCCAACACCGCTTGCTCTTCCTCTTCGATCATCTCGATATAGACATCCGCCTTATGCGGTTTCCAATCCGGCGAGAGGTGGGCGTTCAACGTATCTCGAAATCCGAAGGCGAGCTGTTCGAGTGAAAAGTAGCCGCGGTAATAGCCGAGACACAAGAAGTCGATCAGGTTCTCGCCGACGATGAAATTACTCGCTTCGGCATTGCCACCAGAGTGAGGCACCGTGAGCACGACCGGCGACTCTGCCGTGACGCGATCCTTCTCAACCAGCAGGCCAAATTGGGTGTCTTCACCTCCCGTCACCGCAAAGGGATAGGTGTTGAGTGGACGACACCAATCGCCTGCTTCGACAGGTTTCTCCAACGGAGACCAGGAACTGCGGAAGAGATCGGACATCAGGCAAAGACCAACCCGTTCCAATCCAGGCGACAATCCCGATCCCAGGAGGCTTTCGCGCTGCCGTAGCGTTCGGTTCAGGTCGTACAGTTGACGGAGCGGTGGGTGATCAATCTCAAACATTTTGAACCTCCAACGCCAATATCTTCCCCATTGTTATCTACTCATTCTCGCGAGAACGATCACCAGCGACGGCGAGGGATTGCTCTCGTGGTCAGCGTAAAGTGGCAATCGATGGCGATTTCCCTTCGTTCATTCGAACTTACGCTAGTCTGGCCCCCATTAGAAGCCCGATATCGCCCCAGATCCTCCCCCAGAGATGCTCATCTTCCCCCACGATTTTACCTTAGGTTGAAAACCACCCCATACCGCATAAAATCAGCGGTTCATTCAAGTGTCCGAAAATTGCTTCCCCCGTTGGAATGGAACCATGACCAATAGCCTCTCCCGTCCTCCGCAGCCAGAACACAATTTCAAGCGCGTTGCCATCCTGTTCTCAGGCGGGCCGGCTCCAGCAGCCAACGCGGTGATTTCGACTGCCGCGGTTTCGTTTCTGCGTGCTGGCATCGAAGTGCTGGGAATCAAGAACGGTTACTCGAACTTGATGCAGTTCGGTTCCGATCGCCCGATGGAAGAAGATCGTGACTACTTGATCCTCAACCACAAGGCGCTCAGCCGCAGCCGTGCCAAGCAAGGGATCATGATCGGTACCGCCCGGGCCAACCCAGGTAAAGCGATCTCGCACCCAGACCACTTGAAAGACAAAGAACGTTGCAAAGCGTTCCAAACCACCTACGACGCGTTGTGCTCGCTGGGTGTGGATGCCCTGATTTCGATCGGTGGCGACGACACGCTAAAGACCGCCAACAAGTTCAAGATGTTCCAAGACACGCTGCCGGAAGGCAGCAAGAAGTTGCCGGTCGTTCACCTGCCGAAGACGATCGACAACGACTACAACGGGATCGACTTCACGTTCGGCTTCTTTACCGCGGTTGATTTCCTTTCCACCGAAATCCGCACGCTGCTGTACGACGGCGAAGCCTCGAAGGCTTACTTCCTGTGCGAAGCGATGGGTCGTAGTGCCGGCTGGTTGGCCTACGGTGCCGCAATCGCTGGCGAAGCCTCGCTGGTGATCAGTGTCGAAGACATCATGGGTGACTTCGTCGAGAAAGAATGGGAAGAAGGTGGCAAGATTCGCAAGACGATGAACGTCCCAAAAGTGGTCGATCGGATCGTCAAAACGATGCTCGCTCGCGAAGCCGAAGGCAAAGAGTTTGGCGTGATCGTACTCGCCGAAGGCTTGGCCGAGATGCTACCGGAAAGCTATCTGGAAGGGGTCGCCCGCGACGATCACGGCCACATTGCGATCACCGACATTCAACTGGGCCGCACGTTTAGCAAGTGGGTCGCCAAGGCGTACGAAGAGAAGACAGGTCGTAGCCGCAAGGTGACCGGTGTTCAGATCGGTTACGAAGCTCGCTGCACCAAGCCGCTCGCCTACGACGTGATCTTAGGTAGCCAACTGGGTGTTGGTGCTTACCGTGCCCTGGTCGAAAAGAAGCTTAACGGTGTGATGGTCTCGGCCAGCGGCCAGTTCGAGCTGCACTACGTTGATTTCGCCGACCTGGTGAATCAAGAGAACCTGGTTACGGTCGTCCGCCACATCGAGCCTGGCTGTGACTTCCAGAAGCTCGCCCGCTTCCTCGAAACCTACGTCAACGACTAAGCTTTCAGATATCACAACAACCACGAAGAAGAGAGAGGCCGCCTTGGTGCGGCCTCTTTTTTTTTTGCTTAGCCACAGCGAGCACCCAGAAAGAGAAGAGCGACCACGGATTACATGGATAAGAATCGATCCTGTCGCGTCTGCCTGGGCATCCTGCCTGGCTGAAGCGGGTTCCAGGAGCGGCCGGGCAAGATGCCCGGGGCACACCGTTCTACCACCTACGAAGCCCTTGCGGATCTGTTACGGCCTCTTCCCTTGCTGCTCTTCGTGTCCTCTGTGGCGAAATACCTATCCCCCGCCAGAGTTCGCCCACTTTCGGACATTGGCGCATGGAAAGTCGCGGGGAAACCGATTACGATCAAGGGCGAACGTCCCGTCCTCGATTCCCACCTTTTCCCGATCTGGGGTTATTGTTCTATGTCGATCGTTCGAATTTGGATTGCCGTTGTTTGTGTCTGCTTCGCGTGTGGATCTGTATCGGCTCAGGAGTGGACCCGATTTCGTGGCCCAAATGGAAGCGGTGTTGTGCCGGCCGTCGATATTCCCTCGACCGTCAGCGAGGCGAATTTCAACTGGAAGACCAAGCTGCCGGGCATCGGGCATTCGTCGCCAGCGATCTGGACCGATCGTCTGTTTGTGCTGAGTGCCGATCCGGAAAGTGCGTTCCGCTACGTCGTCGGAATTGATACCAAGACCGGTAAGATATTGTGGCAGAAAGAATTCCCTGCGGCGGAAAGTCACCTGCATTCCAAAAGCAGCTATGCTTCGTGCAGTCCGGCCGTGGACGAGGATCACGTCTACGTGGCTTGGGCCGATGACGAGAACACCCGTCTCATTGCGTTGAACCACGACGGCGAAACTTCCTGGGTTGCCAATCTCGGCCCCTGGGTCAGCCAGCATGGATTTGGTACCTCACCGATCGTTTACCAAGACAAGTTGATCGTATCGCTAATGCAACTGGGTGACCCCCGCAAGATCGGTAACCGTCCCGCGGGCCAAAGTCGATTGATTGCCTTCGATCGCAAGACGGGCGAAAAGCTATGGGAAGCAGATCGTGATAGCGACGTGGCGGCTTATTCCGTTCCATGTATCTATAAGACCAAAGAGGGCCAAGATGTGCTGATCTGCAACAGCAGTGCTCATGGCATCGCTGCCCACGACCTGTCGAGCGGCAAAGAGCTTTGGTCCGAGCAAGTCTTCAACATGCGGTCGGTTTCATCCCCGGTCATCGCCGGTGACTACATCCTCGGCTCGTGTGGCTCGGGTGGTGGTGGCAACACGGTGAGTGCAGTCGACCCGAACGGCGGCCAGCCGAAGCTTGTTTGGCGTCTGGCCAAATCGGCATCCTACGTGCCCACCCCAATCGCCTACGACGGCAAGGTGTTTGTCTGGTACGACAAAGGGATCGTTAGTTGCCTCGACGGAAAAACGGGAGAAGTCCTCGGCCAAAAGAGGGTCGGTGGCAACTATTACGGTTCGCCCATTCTGGTCGGAGATCGCCTCTTCTGCATGTCGGAAGAGGGAGAACTGGTGGTCGTTTCAGCCGATAAAGACCTGAAAGTTCTCGGTAAGAGTCCGCTCGGCGAAGGAAGCGAATCGACCCCGGCTGTTTCCGATGGCGTGATGTACCTCCGAACGTACTCGCACGTGATCTCGCTGGGCGGGAAGTAAGCTCTCGAAACTCAGCACCCCCATCGCAGTCGATGCGATTAAGCTCGATTCGATTTTATCTCGTCGAGCACTTTAAGAGACAGGACGTCTTCATTGAGCAATAACGACTCTAAAGCAAACGATTCGAGCAATCCATTCGCTTCACCGCCCAATGTATCCGACGCAGAGGAATTGCGGACCGACGACAAATACGTTTGTGATGCGACCGGATACAATGCCTTGGAGAAGGGGTGGCGTCTCGCTATCGATAACTTTCTTCCTTTCTTGGGTCTCGTTGTTCTACACGAGATCCTTAGAATTCCCTGCGATTATTTGGATGACTTCGCCTACCTCGCGGAAACAAGATTGCCGCCGATAGGCTGGGCGTTTCAGATTCTCTATCAGACGTTCATTGGCCATGTGATCAGCGTCGGAGCTTTTTGGATTTTCCTGAAAGCGACTCGGCGAGAGACGTTTGCGGTAGAAGATATGTTTGCTGGTTTCCATCAATGCTATTGGCAGATCGTCGGCGGAGGATTCCTGAAAGGGTTGGCTGTCGTGCTGGGGCTGATTTGCTTGATCCTTCCAGGCATTTACCTGAGTATCCGCCTATCGTTTGTCGAGGTACTGATCATCGACCGCCGCATGAATATTCGCGATGCCTTTAACGAAAGCTGGCGGATGACGGAGCACTATCAGCCGCCGCTACTGTTTTTGTTATTCATGGGCATCTTAATTGAGATTGCCGGGCTGCTGCTTTGTTGTGTGGGATCACTTTTTTCCGCTATGTGGCTCGCATCGGCCTATGCCATCTTCTACTACTCGATTTGTCTTCGAGATCCCGATGGATCCTCCGCGACGAATACCCAATAGCCAGACCATGGCATCGAGCAAACGCCTTTGGTTTATGATGGTCAGCGCAACGAAAAAGACCGCCAGTATTTGGGACTAGCGGTCTCTTAATTTCTTGCGATCCGGGAAGCAGGCTTTACAGTCCGCTGTTTCCCAGAATATCGGCCAAGTTGTTCAGCACGCGGGTCAGCGAAGGGTAGCTGGTATCTTCCAGGTGCGACGAACGTTCTTCCAAGGTTTCCCGCAGGGAAGGGTGGGCCAGGGCGGCGGTGTCTTCCCGATGCAAGGCATCATTGATCGATTCCATCACGCCTTCCAAGCGGCCTCGCGTTTCGTCATCGAGTTGATCGACGTCACGTAGTTCTTTTTGTAGCTCTTGGAGCGTTTGGCGTAGTTCGGAGAGTTTGTCTTCCATGGTCGTCGATCGTCATGCAGGGGTTTCGAGTGGCACCGATTAAACCAATTCGCGAACGCGCGAGGTGCCAGCTTCTATTCTACTTCGACGTCTCGCGAGGAATCCACCCGGGGTTGCCGTTTGGCTGCTCAGTCGTGTCGGAAATAACCGGCTTCGCACTTACCCGAGATTGAGCAATTTCCGCTTTACGGGTCGCCCCTGCCGCAGAAAGCATTCTCGAGACGGCGTTGGCCAGCTCGTTGCCAGGAATCGCGTACGTGGCAACGCGGCCCGCACGAGCAATGTTGAGCCCAACGACTTGGCCATCCAGATTAACGACCGGTCCGCCACACTGTTCTGGCTGCAAGTAGCTATCGTGCTGGAAGACGGAAGGAAAACCGCTGCGACGGGTACTCAGTTCACCACCGAGATGATTCTGGAAGTCGTGACGGGCTTGGCCGCGGCCGTCGACCCGTTCGCCGAGAACCATACTCAGATGCATTTCTTCCTCCGAACGACGAAGGGTCACGCGTACCGAATCGCCTGGCTCGAAGGTGCGAATTGTTTCAATCAAGTGAGTGCCGGTTTCAATGTCCATGTCATTGATCGAGACGATCACATCTTCCGCCAAGATTCCCGCGTGATGTGCGGCGCTGCGTTCAACCACTTGATCGACCACTGCGGGACCTGGATTCTGCGAGAGCATGACGCCGAGCATCGCGTTCTTCACATCGACTTTGTGCGGTGTCAGCCCGTAGACACCAATCGCCACAGGCTCTTTACCGAGACCTGCCGTGGCCAGGATGCTGCCCACGGTCGACTTGCTGTCAGCCGCGATTTCCATCACCGGTAAATTGCGGGCATTGATGCTTACCAATGCCAAGTCATGTTCTTTATCGATCGCGACAATCTCGCTGGTCAGGTATTGATCGCCGTTGGCCATTTCCGCCACCAGCGGGGCTTCGTCATCGTAGGTGTTGACGAGACTTCCTTTGGTAACAATCAGACCATTCGGATCGACGATGCCGCCCATGGCAACTTGCTTGCCGCCACGCTTGAACTCGACCGTCGCACTGCGAGTGTTACCAACGACTGACTGAAATGCGCCAAGCACTTCACTGCTATTGCGTTGGTGAATGCGTTTCATGAAACGCATCGCAACGCCGTCACTCTCGAAAACTTGAGCTTGGGCGGGGGCAGGTACAAGTGCAAAACCTGCCAGTGGTGCAATCACCAATACCGAGAGTAGCAAATTCAAACGAAACCGGGGCATCTGTTCACTCCGTTGTTTCGTCGCCACGCAATCCCAGACTTACCGCAGCCCGCTAACCGAGCTCCGACGTTTCTGAATAGTCGAATCGAAATCTTCCCGCCAGGGACTATTCGCGATCCAATTGACGACGATCCGTTAGTTCAACTTCAAGAGTAATAACGTTGCCCGAGCTGCGCCGTATCCGTACGCTAATGCGATCGCCCGGAGAGTACTGATTTACCATCAGCTTCAAACTGTCGAAGGAGTCGATCTCGCGATTGTTGAATCGCAAGATTTGATCTCCCTCTTGGATTCCCGCATTGGCTGCCGGGGAACCCGGGGTAACACGTGTGACCACAACCTCCTGTCGATCACTGTCACATCGTACACCCAAATAAGGTTGCGTTCCGCCAAGTCGTCCCCAAACCTCCGAGCTTCGAAGTCGGTCCAGGTTTTCGAGGTACTGCGTCGAAGGAACGTGTAAATTCGCCGTAATTCGATTTCCGATTCGGCTGTTGATTCCAATCACATTACCCTGAATGTCCAACAGTGGACCACCACTATCGCCACCTACCAAGGTTGCGTCGGTGGCAATCACATCGCGGCCGTTTGCCAGCACGCGGCCCAGCCGCAGGGCAGGGCGACGGTCTCGAACGATGCCGCCTGCGTGCCCCATTACTAATACCCATTCACCGTCCTTAAGGTTCGACGATGCACGGACGGGAAGGTGCTTATATTTGCCTGGCGTGGTGATTTGGATGGCACCAGAGTCAATACTACGATCTGTTCCCAGGGTTACCCCTTTCACGCGGCTTCCGTCATTGAGGATGACCGTTACCTCTCGCCCAGGCTTTCCAATGACATGCCCAGCGGTAAGGATCAAACCATCTTCACTGACGACCACTCCGGAGCCCTGTGCCGGACCCACGACAACACCCACCGTGGCATCAAGTGCCTTTTGGGTGACTTGCTGAATCAACTTCTCCATCGAACGCAAGTCGGCAACATCGTGCGGTGCATCGCCGGTAAGGATTTCGGAGAAGTGCGCCGTCCGTTGAACGCTGGAAGGATTTGCGTTCTCTTGCGCATTCGCAAGAAGAGGCATGCACAGAATCAACCCGCATACCGCCAGGAAGTTCAGAAACGATGCCGTCAAGTTCGACCGCGAAGACCCTGCAGGGAGAATAGAGGAGGGAAGGAAAGTCCGTTGTTTCATTTTGCGCCCTTAAGAATCAGTTTGACCACCATCGACTACGGCAGGATCGTGTCGGGGTTCGGTTCTATTCTAGGAATACGAGCAAGAGTTTGTCACGTTCTTGCAGGTCAGCAACCGAGGAGGGGCCACACCTCGATGTCACTGCTGGCGGCGATTCCACAATCTATAGTAGTCAACCCCGGAATACTTTGGTAGTGTCTGCCGGGATTTGGCAAAATTGACAGAAGCATTGAAATTGCCAAGGTTTACCGCTCGTGCGGCACTACTAAGAAAGCAGAAGATAATATGGTTTCCCGCACGCGAATGATTGTTGGATGTGGTTACGTTGGTAAACCGCTGGCCAGCCAATGGCAGCAAATGGGAGATACTGTTTTTCCCACAACCAGATCATCCGATCGAGCCCGACAGTTTGAACAGGC
Source organism: Blastopirellula marina (assembly GCF_002967765.1). Taxonomy (NCBI): domain Bacteria; kingdom Pseudomonadati; phylum Planctomycetota; class Planctomycetia; order Pirellulales; family Pirellulaceae; genus Blastopirellula; species Blastopirellula marina. Next base: position 511,272 of record NZ_PUHY01000010.1, read on the forward strand.
AGGTTGGCGCTCGGTGATTGCCGACGTCACCGATCCGCAAAGTTTACGTGATTTACCAGAAACCGACACCGTGGTCTTCGCCGTGGGTTACGACAGCAGCAGCGGCAACTCGCGGGAAGACGTTTACGCTAACGGGCTTCGTAACGTGCTCGACCATCTCAGCGAGCACACGCGGCGGGTGGTGATGGTCAGCACAACCGGCGTTTACGGCGATGCTGGTGGACAAACGGTCGACGAAACCACCCCCTGCGATCCCGCGCGTGCTGGGGGGAAAGCATTCGTTCAGGCCGAGCAGTACCTGCAAAGTCACCCTATCTGGTCAACTCGCAGTATCATCCTCCGTATGGCGGGCATCTACGGTCCCAATCGCGTTCCGCGATTGGCGGACATTCAAGCCGGCAATCCGATTCCTACACCGGCCGGCGGAGCCCTAAACCTGATTCATGTCGACGACGCCGTTCAGGCGATTCAGCGGGCTGCCGATAGCGAAACGTTCTCGCCCGTTTACATCGTCAGCGACGGCCATCCGGTTGACCGCCGTGATTACTATCGCGAAGTCGCTCGACTGCTCGACGCCCCAGAACCAACTTTCGAACTCCCTGAACCGAATTCACCAGCCGCCAAGCGTGCTCAAGCCGACCGCAAGATGAGCAACACGCGCATTGTGAAGGAGTTGGGCTTCACGCCCAAATTCCCCAGCTATCAAGAAGGCTTGGCGAGTATTTTGAGATAACGCTTTGGGCTAATTCCCCTACTTCCATGCCAACTGAAGCCCCTTCAGAATAACGAAGTCTAGCACGAGGTGGTGGGTGTCGTCGCATGCTTGAGCGAACTGCGGGTCGGGGAATTTACCGTCAAGATATTTTCCCGGACGTTGCCCCATGAGGATATCATTGTCTTGATCGCGATGAATGGCGGCAGTCTTGTATTTGGCGATTTGATCATCTTCGAAGTTGCGTCCCGACACCAGCTTGAAGGCTGGCCCCCAACCCTTGTCGGCGTGGATCTTGAAATTGGCTCTCCAATCTTTCACATCGTCGTCGTTTTTGCCCCAAGTCAAACATTGCATAGTGACTAAAGCCAAGGCGTTGAATACGGAGTAGTCACCTTCCTGGGCCAGATCAGGAATCGGGGCTTGAGCTTGCAAATTGTAAAGCTTCAAGGCTGCCGAGAAGGCCACCTTTTGTAGTTGCCGCTGGAACGAATTCGACAAACTGGCATCCTGCTTATCTCCGATCACGTCAATGCAATACTTCAAGTTAGCTCCGACCGATCCAATCCCCTCTGGCGAGACCTCGCCATGTTTATCGACGATCTTGACGATGTGTTTAAGAATCGCCTTGCCGTGCGGCTTCGCATCGACGGGACCATGCACGCGCACCGTTTCGATCAGCAGGAGCAGTGGCACTAGCTGGTCGCGAGAAAAGTTGTTCTTGAGCGATCCTGCCCGCAATAGGCTTTTCTCGGCCAGGCAGTTTTCGCGATAGTACTTCATGAACGCAGTCGCATCTTCTACCGCTACGCCATGTGTTTGCTTGAGCTGGTTGTAGAGATCTTGGTCTTTCGCGTGAATGATGATCAGCGATGCATAGAACCACGAACTCCGCCAACAATCGTCATCGCTGGCAAACCCTTCCGGCGTTTTGACGATCTTGGTTTCGGTATCGATGTAACCACCATACTTGTCAGCGGCGAACGTGGTGGTTACCACCGATCCGACCAACAACAACGATATTCCCAGGGCTACATGAAAGTTTCGCACTTCTTCGCACTCCGCTGAAAAGGTCTTTCCAAATGATTCCAGGCCGGCTGCGTCTTTCCGGCCAACCGACCTAAATTAAAGAACACAATAGAGGGGAAAGAAGTCTATGGGAACTTCACCCCATTCAAAGCTTTCGCAAGGTCCTTCTTGAACTTGCCTTCGTTATCTTTCAGATTCCTGTTAGCAAGTCCCTTCAAATCTCCCTGCATCACCTTCAAGGCATCGTTATTGAAACGAAGATCGCTCAACGAGCCAGAGGCCTTGGTGATGTTCGCCTCGGACAATTTGTCCTTGGTAATCTTCACCGTCCCTTCGATAGTGATGGTAGCAACAGCCGAAGTCTTAACATCCGCTGTAACCACATTAGGAATCTTGCCCCATACCTTTCCCTTAACCTTGCCCTTCACCTTTACGCCAAACTTTAACACATCGTTTTTCAGCTCGAACTTGTAGACGTCGACACTCAAGTTTTTTTTGGGGTTGTCTAACCATACCCAGCTCTTGCTTTCCTCTTTCCACTCCGCGACCTTGGTTTTGATTACTTTGCCAAAAACTTTCGTTTTCGCCCATTTCACTTTCTTCTTACTGTCGGCGTTGTACCAAGCAGTGTCTTCCGAATTGTGCTTAGAAAGTTCGTTCTTAAGTGTACTACTGAGCAGTTTTCGCAACACCGGATTATCCGCGGCTTGTACAGAAGCGGATGTGCCGAACACTACGAATGCCAGGATGGCAATCAGGGGCCATTTCATCAGGGGAAAACTCCATTACGTGGAAATAGAATCTGAAAAAGGGAGTGCTATCCAACGTTGAATTGAACGATGGAGGGTAGGAAATCGCTTCGATTAGAATTCCAACTTCTTCTCAGGAAGATTCTTGTTGACTTGCTTCAAGATCTCCTTCTTCTTGGCGGCATATGCGGCATTGAGCAGCGTGGTGATCGTTCCCTTGCCTCCCGAAATACTGGCAGGTTTCAGCTCATTCACCTTCACCTTGAAGCTGAGGTCTTCCACTTCGGACTTTACAAAGAACTGGCCGTCTCGTTCGATCAGTTGCGTCTTGAACTTCGGCTCGATCGTCACGAACATCGTTGCCTCCAGCATGGTAGACACTCCGCCGGTTTCGTATTCTCCGTCCAATAGAAACACCCCCTTGACCTTCACCTTGGCCTTGATCGAATCATCGGCCAATGAAAAGTCCTTCACTTCGATCTCCAACTCTTCCTCTGGCTTAACGGCCGAGAGGTTTCCTTTGAAGCCGCCGTTCTCAAACTCGAAATCCTTGTCCTTCAGCGTCTTGAGAGCAGTCTCTTTCGCAATCGCGGACAACGTCTCGTCGATACCGGCCTGGGCGGTTACGCAAGGTAATACCATTGACACAAAGAACGCCGCCACCAAAAACATTCCAATTCGCATCGCGCAAACTCCTAATTGGCTCGATCGTAAAAAACGTTCGCCTGCCAAGCTCAGGCCAACTGAAGCAAACGGAAACCCACGAACCAAGCCTTACATTCTATGGCTGGCTTAACATCGCCACACGTAGCGTGACAGAGACAATACCACATTCCTTATTACACACCAGACTCTAATATAAAATAATCGGTATTTTATCTCATATGAACACCTATCTCGTTTACGTAGATTATTAGACAATATACACATACCTGAACAACAACACCTTTTCCGGAGTAGATACCACGCCATCGCCAGCTAGAAAGAGGCCAACATGTAACGACAGACTCCCCTCAGTTCGAGTCCGACATTCATGAGTACCTGAGCAGCGAGTCCTTCGCGCTCACACAGGGCTCCGACGAGAAGATCCACTGGCTGAAGTTGGGCTTGATTAAGACGTCGTGCCCAGGTCACTGCGTAGTCCAACATTAGCTTTGCCCGCGGCGTGAGTGCCAGCGGCTCTTGTTGCCGCTGGGCAGGCCTTGGCTGGGTCAAGCGGCCGATTTCTTTGTGGCAAGCAGCAACGTCCGTCTTCATCGCCGTGAAAACACGCATCATGTCGCTGTCTTGCTCAATCAACATGCCCTGCAAGAGGTGTTCGGTACCGATCCAGTCATCATTCAGTTTCCTTGCCAAGCGATTCGCATGACGCATGACGCGGCGAACGTTTTCGGAATAGGCGATGCGAAATTCGACGTTGGCAAACATTCTCAACACAACATTCGCTACGACACTTCACCATGAGGGGCAGCGAATAAAACGACCACTCGAACCAACAAGCGAAACGATCAACTTGAATGACAAATTATCTCAGAAGGTTACCTCCCACTCCAGAGTTTTGTTAGAGAACCGAGATTCAGTTTGAATCGATGACTTAGCGTATTCAGTCGCTCGAACTCTCCCCAGAAGTTTCCGCTTGCTTCCGAGTTTCGTAAGTTCATGACGCGTTGAACGAGAATCTCGCCATGCGTAGGTCCCGCCTCGATAAGTTGCATCACTTCCGAAATAAAGTCGTCCAGGGGCATCGCGTGGGGGTCGTTTGCTTGATGCGGCCCCATCAATTCCGTCTGCACGTAGGGAGGTGCCAGTTCGAGAACTTCGACAGATGTGTCTCGCAATTGATGCCGCAGTGAAATCGACCACGAATGAATCGCCGCCTTCGTCGCACAGTAGCTCGGTGTGAGGGCCAATGGCGTGAAGGCTAGCCCGGACGAGACGGTCATAATCGTCGATGCGGCCTGCGTTCTGAGGTGAGGAAGTAGTGCCGCGGTTAAACGAATCGGACCGAGCAGATTCGTGGCAATCGTAGCTTCCGCCGTTTGTGGATCAACACGATCCGCAGTGTAATCCTCCGGTCGCATGATGCCTGAGTTATGAATCACCACGTTCAAGCCAGCAACTTCGTCGGTGACCTTCTTCGCCAGCGCCGCGATTCCCACCGGCGAGGTCACATAAAGTTGATAACTCTTCATCCCGGGATTGGCTGTGGTGACTTCGTCCAGCGATTCTTGCCGCCGCCCGGCGATGAATACCTGATTTCCTAGCGCATGAAAGGCCTCAGCCAGGCCGCGTCCAATTCCGCTTCCACCACCCGTGATCAAAATCGTGTTGCCGCTCATCTTCATGATTTGTTCCTTCCGCTTGATTGACAGAATTGCCGTCTGCATACAACGATAGACGTGACGCTCTCGTAAAGAAGGCAGGCACCGAAAAGTTGGTTGGTTACCGCAAGGTGAGTATTGGAAATGACCGGGAAAAATGAAACACAATCAGCTTCAGAAGATTCGCCAGAATGGTCGGAGATCGATCCCCAGGTGTCTGAATTGGTCAACGACATCATCGGAAAGGTTGCCGATAAATGGACGCTCTTGATTCTGGAAGCCCTGGATGAAAACGGGGTGACGCGGTTCAAGCAACTCGGTCGGTTCGTCCCAGGCATCAGCCAAAAGATGCTTACGCAAACCTTGCGACAAATGGAATGCGACGGTCTCGTTCAGCGAACCATTTATGCCGAAGTACCACCGCGTGTCGAGTACGAACTAACTCCGCTGGGTGAAAGCTTAGGCGAGGCATTCTGCGGCGTGTGGAAATGGGCCGAGCAGCATCACGCCGAGATCGAAGCAGCCCGCCAGCGATTCGCCGCCGGGCGGGGCAGGGCGTAGGTTGCGCGAAGTTGGTCGCGTTGAAGTTGCAATGACTACTCAGCGGTCGTGAGATCTAACCCGTGCCGCCGCTGTTTCGGATCGCGGACGAATATCGCCCCCACTTCCACGACGGCGTTTTCACCGTCCGCTTTCACTTTCGCGCAGTCGGGCGAACTGGTCGAACCGGCGGCTTCGTCCGGGTAAAAGGCCATCGCTCGCTTCAAGGGGACTTTCTCGCCGTTGATGCGTGGTCGGCTGAAGGTGACCTTGACCTTCGGAATGTTCGACCGGCGAATTTCCGAGGTGGAATAAACTTCGACGAATGCCGAATGGCGATTCCAGAACTCAAACTCGGTCCCTTCAAACAGCAGGCTGCCCACTTCGGTCACTTCGTCGTTGGCATGATTACGAACCCGGCAAGTGAACCACGTCGACGGCTTACCATCCCGCTCAATCGTTTCCCCCTTGTAGATGCCCCAAGTGTAGGTCCCTTTCTTCCAAGCATACGGACGACGGACGCTGGCGAATTTCCCTTCGTACCCGGCACTTTCCACCAGGCACTCGTCGGCCGCTTTGCGGACATGCTCAAGGCCGATCGGTGTCTTCTTGTCGGACGACCACCGCGAGAAGATCGCTCCATGGCCACGATGAACGCGGGTTTGTTCGTCACCGCTGACCCAACCGTTCACGTTCGTCTGCAAACCGCCGTAAAACTGCAAACCGTTGATCAGCGAAGAACCACAGGGAGAGACGTAAAGGTTATAGGTTTCGGGGACATCACGATCAATGGTGACATCCATTTCAAGCGATTCAAAATTCTTGACTGGTCCATCGAAGAACCACCAGATGTTGGCCAGGTGCCAAGGACGCCGCGGGAGCTTCACGCCCAGTTCTTTCGCCATCGCATCGGGCGTCGGCTGCTCGCAAGGATCGTTCGCAGCAACCAGCGAAATCAGGCACAGCCAAACTAGCAAACTCATCCAACGCATTAGAAGGCTCCAAGAGGATCGTGAGGGAGGAGCCTCCAGTATACGTACGATTTCGCGTAAGACCTAGAGCGGGTTGGGCAGGGCCTATTTTGCCTCAGGCAAGACTTTGATTTGCAGGTTGCGAAATTCCACCGGGCTGCCATGTCCGAGGAAGCCGATATGTCCGGTCGATCGCTTGAGGCCGGGGTGCTCGTTGCCATCCATGGTCGGGTTGTTGCGAATCTCTTCGAGATCCACGTTCAAGATTTCGGTTCCATTGAGGACGACCTTAATCAAATCGCCGTCGACGGTGACTTTCTGCTCGTTCCATTCACCTACCGGCTTCAGGTGGCCACGCTTTGCCGGGGCCAGACCGTAAAGCGAACCGTGATACTGATACGGTTTCAACTTCTCGTACTTCTTGGCGGTATCGTCCAAAATCTGAAGTTCGTAACCCGTACGCGAGGTCGTACCACCCATCGGGGCTCGAATCCCAAGGCCGTTATTCGCACCTGGCGGTAGCTTGAATTCAAAGCGGAGAATGAAATTGGCGTACTCATCCTTCGTGAACAGATTCCCTTTTCCCTTCGACGGAGCACAGACAATCTTGCCATCTTCCGCCACGTAACCAGGGTTTTCGATCCATCCGTCGAAGTTCTTCCCATTGAACAACGGGACGAAGCCTTCTTCCGTTTCGGCGGCTCGCGTCGTCGCGGTGTTGCAGATTAAACCAAGACCAATCAGGAAGGCGGTCAACATATATCTCATGGGTCGGTCACTTGAATTTCGGGTGGGAAAAGGGAGGAAGGAACGTGTCTCTATTGTGGACTTGATGTCAGGTGGTATCAAGTCGATTACTCCTAAAATCGGAACGTGCAATTTCACGAAGGTTTGTCTACACTAAAGGCGACACCCCGCCACACCACAAGCTGCCCCTGCCTAGGATCTTCTGCCGATGTTTCGTTCTGTTTGCTTGCCGCTGTTGGTCGTCGTTTGGATGAGTTCGTGGGCTGCGGCCGCGGAAAAACCGATGAACGTGCTGTTCATCATTTCCGACGATCTTACGCCGACAGCTCTTTCCTGTTATGGAAATAAAGTTTCGCAAACGCCCAACATCGATCGCCTGGCATCGCAGGGAACGCGTTTCACGCATGCTTATTGCAACGCCACCTACTGCGGGCCATCGCGGGCTTCGTTTCTTTCGGGCTATTATCCGCACGCGACTAAAGTGTTCGGCTATGTGAGCCCCCGTCCGAAGATCGGCGATCGCCCGACCTGGCCGCAATACTTTCGCGATAACGGTTATTACACGGCTCGCGTGAGCAAGATCTATCACATGGGCGTTCCTGGCGGGATCGAAAGTGGGGGTGATGGCGCCGACGATCCGATCTCGTGGGACGAACGCTTTAATAGCCCTGGCCCCGAGTGGAAAGCCCCCGGCGATGGCGAAACGTTGGAAAGCAACCCCGACGGAAAGAGGCCGGTGGTTGGTGGCAACACGTTTGTCGTGGTCGAAGCGGACGGGGACGACCTGGTTCATAGCGATGGCAAAACGGCGGCAAAAGCAGTTGAGTTGATCGAGCAGCATGCGAAGGCCGAGCAGCCGTTCTTTCTGGCGGTCGGCTTCGTTCGCCCGCACGTGCCGTTTGTTTCTCCCCGCAAATATGTCGAAGCGTACAAGCCGTACGCCAAGAATGAATTGCCGGAGAAGGTGCCGGGCGACTGGGATGATATTCCTAAGCAAGGGATTAACTATAAGACTAGCAAAAACATGAAAATGGATATCCGCCGCCAGAAAAAAGCGGTCGGTGGATACTATGGGGCTGTTGCGTTTCTCGACGCCCAGGTCGGCAAGGTGCTCGACGCGCTCGAGGCTTCTGGGGAAGCGGACAATACGATTGTGATTTTCACCAGCGATCACGGCTTTCACCTCGGGCAACACGACTTCTGGGCGAAGGTGAGCCTGCACGAGGAATCGGCCAGCGTGCCGCTGATCATCAAAGTCCCTGGCAAGGAGCCGGCCGTTTGCGATTCGCTGACGCAGCTTCTCGATCTCTACCCAACCACCGCCGCATTGTGCGGGCTCAAGCCACAAGATCGTCTGCAAGGCAAGGACATCTCACCCCTTCTGAGCGATCCCAAGGAAATTGTTCACGACGAGATCCTCAACGTCTCGCCGATGCAAAATGGCTTTCTGCTACGTACCGCCGATTGGGCGTTCATTCAATACAACGAAGACGCTTCCGGTGGTGTGGAACTGTTCGACATGCACAAGGATCCTCAGCAATACAACAACCTGGCTTCCGATCCCGACTACGCAGACCTAGTCGCCGATTTCAAAGCACGCCTCGCAGGCAAGTTGAAGGAGTTGCGGACGAACGACTTAGGGTCGTAGTATTTTTTTGTGTTCTCAGGGGTAACCGTTAATCGGCGCGGATGATAATTGCGAACATCATCCATGTCGCGAATAACGCGAACGGTGGCATCACCAATCCCACCGCGTGATACCAATCTCGCTTGGTCTGACGCCGGTCGTCTGCCAGCATGGCCGCGATGAAAGCGATCATCGCGACTAAACCAGCTAACACGTATGCCACTTCAAACCCATTGTATGGGTTCCAAGGGCTCCCGAAACCTTTCTGGTAAACCAACCACCGGGCGATCGTTTCTGAGCCGATCGATAGGTAGTAGACCACACATATCCAGGCATATTGTCTCCACCATTTCGTTTCCTGTGTGGTTCGTAGCACCCAACCATAGAACGCGAATGCGAGAATCGCTTCCGGCATGTACACCAGAAAGTACCCCAGCCCATTGGTTTTTACGGTACCCGCGAATAAGTCCACAATCCCAACGACAACCTGACCGACGATGCTCGTCGCAAAGGCGATGAGTCGCCAATGACCTGGCATAAGCCGAGAGAACTCGCGTCGACGAACTGCTTGAATAAATAGCGAGATCCCCATCCCTGCCGTCACGGCCACTATCAAAAGACAAACAATAAATGTCAGAATCAGTCCTCCCCCGATGGTTTCAGGTAACTGGAAATCTGGAAAAGAGGACCACGTAACGCCAAGTATTCCACTCACCACAAGAACGCATCCCACCACCAACCGCCAACTGGGTAGCGTCAGTTTTTCCAGGTGCTCCGGCTCGATCGCTTCAACCTCGGTCATGGCAGGCGATTGAAACGGATTGTGTGGCTCGGGCGAGTCGATTTCAGGGGAGGGTGGAGACATAGTTTTCGTGCGGTAATGAAGTGATCTTCGCGGTCAGCTTGGAACGTAGCAAGCGGGCAAATTAGAAACCAAACAAGATCGAATTCAAGCCGACCTGGAACAGCAACGCTGCGATAGGCAATGCCAAGCCCAAGTAGTGGTACGCATCGCGAGGAATCTTGCGGCGAAAATCGATGACGATGGCCATGAGCAGCAAGACCAGGATCACCGCCGCAATCAGATTCGAGATCCCCGTTAAAACGATGTAAACACTCCCAAATCCTGCACCGGCGAAGCCGTCGAACCAAAACGGGGATGCAAGCGAAGCCAATAGCATGACGACGTAGTAGACCAAGCACATCCAAGCGTAAACTCGCCAAGGGTAGGTTTCCACGGTTGTCCGAATGACCATCAAGAACAGGGCCGCCGCCAACAACTCTCGTATCCCTTGCTGAAAGATGATCTGGACGCCCACGAAGTTGTTATCTTCGTTAACCAGCTGAGTCAGAATCGCAAACGTGTACAGCAGATCTCCAACGATCACTCCCGAGATTGCCACCAGCCGCCAATGCCCTGGCATCAACTGGGTCAGCTGACCACGGCGCACCGCGTGGAAGAAAACAGCCGCCCCAAGGCCAGCGATCGCCCCCCACACGACTTCCTCAAGCACCCAACTCCACATTTCGATCCACTGGGCCTCCATCAAGAAGGCGATCCCGTAGAAGACCACCATTTTCGAGAGGATCCCGAGCACGACGCACACCGCCACGAACGGCACCCCAGGCGTTAACGGCAAGCCAAGCCCTACAACATTTTCCGACGGTTCGACCTCCATCGACTCGATACTGGGGGCAGCAAACGGATTTTCTTCCAAGGGGGTGTTCTCTGGGCTGGTAGGACTCATACGAACTCTTAGGCTCAGCTTAATTTACGGCCAAATAATAACAGCAATTAATTACGCCAAATTGCCAGATCCGGCGAATGAATTGAAATCGAGCCCTACTCCTGGTGGATTCTGAAAAGGCGAAAATCAAAGTCGCAAGTAGGGCTGCCAGTTATTCGTAAGCAGCTAACGTGACGATGATTTGGTACACCGCCATGTGCAGCCACGGAACCAGCACAATGAGCATGAGTCCGGCGTAGTGATAACTGTCACGAGGAATGTTTGCTTGACGATCGGAACGAATGCCCAGCAGAATTAAAATCACCGCCACGAGATTCAGAACGAGCAACCCCCAGTTGATTGTAATCATCACACCGTATAGGAGTTCATACCCTCCGAGCAAAGAACGAACTCCGGTTGTGTGAACTTCTTCCACCACCCTGGCAAGCCCCTTGCTGACCAAGTCGAGTGAATATGCGGCTGCCATTACCCGCGCATGATGTCGCCATGCGCGTGACTCCTTCGTTACCACTGGGAACACGAGGTATAGCGCCGTCGACAGCGCCAACGACACAAACCATGCCAATTCGTCTCCTAAGAGCGATAAGAAAACAATCAACCGCCAGTGCCCGGGCGAGAGCGTTGATAACCGTCGATGGACAACCGCATGCGTCAGCAGCGCCAACCCCAAGCCATACATGACGCCATACAGAAAGTTGGGCAAACTCCACAATACTTTGCAGATGAAATAGACGTCGGAATTCGCGTAATACGAAATCGACGTCAGCAAGTTCAGCACGCTGCCAATCACCAGGCAGCTCCAAAGCACCCGCCCGCTGGGAACGTTTGGGAACTCTTGTTGGTCGACCACCGCCACTTCGGGCGAAGTGAAAGGGTTGGTTTCTGCCGGGACTCGTTGTTCGGTCATATTGTCGGACGCTGAATTCATGCCGGAGATAGGTCGCGGTGGGGGAGGGATGTTGCCAGCCACAATGGGGCTTTCCCCGCTCGTGGCGTTTGCAAAGTACCCGGCCTGATGAGCCGTCGCAAGGATAATCCCCAGTGCGGTTGTCTCTATTTCGCCCTGACCGCCCCTTGTCTCATCGCCCCCCCTATCGCAGAATGAACCTCTTGTTTCGGGGCTTCCTCTTCCCACGTAGGGAATTGGCAGTCTGGCCGTTCGCGTCGTTGCGGATCGTCCGCCAGCCGAATCCCGTTTTTCCGCTTCATTGCCTATTCGCCTGCGAGCATCAAAATGCCAAGCTGTGTCCTTGCTTACTCTGGGGGTCTCGATACTTCGGTCATCTTGGGATGGCTGCAAGACGAAGGTTACGACGTGCATGCCGTTTACGTCGATCTGGGACAGCCTTGCGAAGACCGCGAGGCCATCCTGCAGAAAGCCAAGGATTGTGGCGCCGTTTCGTCCCGCATTGTTGACGGCCGTGAAGAGATGTGCCGCGATTTCGCGTTCCCCGTTCTGCAGTGGCAAGCCAAGTACGAATCGATTTACCTGCTGGGTACCTCGATCGCTCGCCCGCTGATCAGCAAGCTTTGTTTGCAGGTTGCCAAAGAAGTGGGTGCCGACGCGTACGCTCACGGTGCGACCGGCAAGGGGAACGATCAGTGCCGTTTCCAGTTGGCCGCCGAAGCCCTCGACCCGAGCGTGCAGGTGATCGCTCCGTGGCGAATTAAGCGTTTCCGTGATAAGTTCCCTGGCCGCACCGAGCTGATCGCTTACTGCAACGAAAAGAACATCCCGGTCAAGGCTTCGACTGCCAAGCCGTACAGCAGTGACGAAAACTGTCTGCACATCAGCTACGAAGCGGGCGAATTGGAAGACTTGGGCGTCAACGGTGTCGAACTGGTCGACTTCGGCATGACGGTCAGTCCTCAGGATGCCCCCGATCAAGCGGAAACGGTCACCATCAAGGTCGAGAAGGGTGTCCCGACCCACGTCAACGGCGAGAAATGCACCGCCTTGGAAGTGGTCACCAAGCTGAACGACATCGGCGGACGCAACGGCATCGGTCGGATCGACATGGTCGAAAACCGCTTCGTCGGCATGAAGAGCCGTGGTGTGTACGAAGCCCCAGGCATGACCATCCTGTACGATGCTCTGCTGAACGTCGAACAGCTGACGCTCGACCGCGACCTGATTCACCTGCGTGACCAATTGAAGACGATTGTCGCCGAAGACGTTTACAACGGCTTCTGGTACAACGCCAAGTTCGATGCCTTGCTCGCTTTCATCAAGAACGCGATGGAGAAGTGCACCGGCGAAGTGACCTTCAAGCTGTACAAGGGGAACATCATCGTCGACAGCCGTTCGAGCGAGACCAGCTTGTACGACGAAGGAATCGCCACGATGGAAGGTGGCGGCAGCTACAACCAGGACGACGCCGAAGGCTTCCTGCGAATCCAAGGTCTGCCGAGCCGCGTCCAAGGCCGCGTTACCCCGCGTCCTTACTAACGATTGGCGGCGGATCTTTTCTCCGCAGTCCCATGTCACAACATCAGGATGGCCGCTGGTAGTTTCCGGTCGCCATCCTTTTTCATGCGCTAGTACAGCCTCTTTCGAGCATACGTCCAACGCATCAGCGTTTCCCTTGCTGTGTGCCACGGGCCTCTGGTCCGTGTCTTTCGACGTGAGAACTTGCTGATCGTGGAGTTCGATCGAATTCGCTGAATCGTTGGACACATCCTTCGAAGACCCGGGCAGGATGCCAGGGGCACACCGAGGAGAACTGGTTGCTTGAGCGCAACTTTCTTCTGCTAGGTTAATGAAAGGGCCAATACCTTCTGGCACTTCACTTGGCTCTTTAAGGTTCACCTTGGGTGGTGCGTGTGAGCGGCGGCGTTTGGGGCGGGGTGTTGGCCCCGGCGGGCGACATGACCAAAGATCTTTGCCCTCTTGCTCTCGTTGTTCCCGGTAACGCTGCCGGCGGTCCTCCTCTTGATCGGCATGCTCTTGTTCGTCGTTGACACGTCTGATCAGCCGCTTCAGCCGTTTGCCGACCGAGGACCAGGAAAACCGATTTCTCGGTGCCGGGGTATTCACACTCAGCTTTAGATCGTCCAGCACCTCTTTCGGCGTCCGCGGCGGGAGAGGTTCGTCGCTACCTGTTTGTTTTAACTGCGTTTCTTTCAGCGATTCATCCAGGGCACGTATCCGCCCAGAGATCGAAACCAGCGTGTGATCGATGTGCGTGACAAGCTCACGTACTGAACGTTTGATCTCTTCGCCGGTGGGTGGCGCCGTTCGACCGAGCGGCGGCAGAACGCCCGCGGTGTACGCGTCGAGCTCTTTCGCCAGTTGTAAATAGGTCTCGGTCATCGAATGGAAATACTTGGATTACGATAGAATCAGGGATTGGTTTCGAGATGCGTTTGGTTATCCAGAGATCATGTAAACCTTGCAAGCAATATTTTCCTCCAGGCCAGCGTAAGGCGTTGCCCAGGCAGGGGAAGAAAGTTTTCGTGGGGGTCTGAAAACGCGAGGTGAACTATGGAGGGGACAGACGGTTGCGACTTGCATGCTCTGCAGTGAACGCTTATCACTACGAGTCTTATTCGCGTCCTAACCCTGTCCCAGGAAACGCCCGCTTTATGTCTGAGTCGTCTGTTACTAAGTCAGAAATTGAGTCTTCGCCCCGGCGATGGCGACGTTTTCGGTTCTCGCTCGGTAGCATGACTCTGGTTCTGTTTGTGATTTGCTTGATCGGATCGCACCTGCGAACTTCCTGGTTGCTGTACGACGCGAACCGCACACTTCGCCAATATCGCACCGAGTTCGGGCATCTCTCGATAGAAGACCCAGCCAAGGTTTACGTCATCGCGGTCGATCCTCACCACGAGCTTACCTGGCAGTGGCGGGTTTACATTCCACCGGGCGCGCAGTACGAACTGTGCGCGATCTATCGCGAAATCCCTGGCATAAATCATCAGCCGGACGATCTCAAGTTCCCGAAGGAGCGAAGTAGTCATTACCCCGTTGCGGATGGCGAGTTGTTGATAACGCTCAGCATTCAGCGAGACGGCCAAGATCGCTGGCGTTTTCATCGTCTGGTGACCGATGACTCGGGTGAACGAAGCGACATGTCTTGGGGAATTCGGGACGAAGATATGGCCCCGCTGATCAGCGACAAGACCTTCAAGAGTGAACGCGGCATCTTCAAGGGAGGACCACAGCAAACGTTCGATCTCGGCTCAAATATTTTGCTCTTGAAACATCGAGCTGCGCCGTCCACGAACACCGACTTTACGGAAGTCACTGACGGTATGATGTTCTGGCTTTCTCCCGTTGATCCGTAATCCCATCGCTATCTCTCCCACGACACTCGCGATTATTTGGCATGAAATCGTCGATCCGACACGCTTCTAGGGGTACGATAACGGAGTTGCGTAAGAAGCGGCCCAACATCATCCCCATGCCAGGAGCCTCCATTGAAAACCGTACTCAACCTATGGATGGTCGTCACGTTATCGTTCTTCTTCGTGGCCGACGTGCTTGCCGATTCGCCTGAGCCACCGCCGGGTATTCCTTGGCAATTAAAAGCGCTCATGAAGCAGGCCCCATCGATCAGCGATGATTCTCCTGTCGAAAGCTTCGGGGTCCCCAGCGAGGGTGGCGCGATCATCACGAGTGACGACTTCATCTGCTTTCTGGAAGTTTCCAAGACTAAGAGTTCCGACCGCGATCGATACAAGTTCCGTACTTACAGTAAGAAGTACGACGCCGAGGTGAGCGGCAAAGGAAAAGTAGAAGAGAATTACTATCGCATTCGCCGGCCGAGCACGAACAGTGGCGCGGAAGTAGTCGATAAGGGTTCGACGCTGATGATCGACGCCGGGCTGTTCTCGGTGCTGTGGTCAGCAGGGCATTGGATCTATGTGAGTCCATCGAAAGCGACCGTGACGAAGGGAACCTTAGCCGACTACGAAGAAGCGGTCGAAGCGGCGCGTGGTGAGCAGCAGCCTGAGGAAGAGCATGCTCTCTCTCCATGAATTAGAAGCATCGGATATCGTTGCGAACTCGCAGATGAATCGCGAGCGGCAATTAAGTGGCCCCAACAGTTACGCACTTGATTTGCGTTTTAACCCGCTGGACGCGATGCGTTCTTATGCCGAGGCTGGGAAATCGGTACGGTGGCTTGATCTCTGTTGTGGAACCGGCAAAGCGATCATGGATGCGGCCAAAATCGTTCGGCAGGAGGTACTGTCAATTGAAATTGTTGGAGTTGACCTTGTCCCGATGTTCGACCCAGGCGGCACTGACTTGCCAAGCCTCACACTCGTTGCAGCATCGCTCCACCATTGGGAACCGGATGATCCTTTCGATCTGATCACTTGCGTCCATGGCTTGCATTACGTGGGTGATAAGCTGGGGCTCCTGCAGCGAGCCGCCAGATGGCTGAAACCAGGTGGACGTTTTGTCGGTCATCTCGATATGAACAACGTTCAGTGCATCAACCGCCAATCCATTGGCCGCGAAGTTGCTGCTGTGATTCGTCAGGCAGGGGGAAGCTATTCCTCAAAAAGTCGACTGCTTGAAGTCGCGGTAAGTCCTTTATTGTGCTTCCCTTTCGCTTACCTAGGTGCCAACGACCACGCGGGGCCAAACTACATAGGGCAACCAGCGGTGGATTCTGTCTACAAACGCATTTCTTAGAAAATACCTGCAAGATCGGTTTTTCAACGACGAATACCACGGTGTATAGGTATGCGCCGAATGTTCAGAGTTGCCATCTCACCCATTGGCGTGGCTGGACATTTTCGGGGCTGCTTCTACGATTCAATCGAGGAGCTAGAGAGATATTTATGACTGCTGACGCTTACGAACGACTCAATGAATATGCCCAACGGGCGAGTGAAGAGGACGTCGAACAGATCCGAGAGAAGATCCGCGGCATGAACCGGGGACCGATTCGCAAGATGTGGAACGACGTGATGGCATTGTGGCGAATGATCACCGACAAGAATGCCAGCTGGGTTTCCCGGTCGATGGCGATCGGTGCGATTGTTTATCTGATTACGCCAATTGATGCCGTGCCTGACTTGCTACCGCTGGTCGGTTTGAGCGACGACGCTGCCGTGATCATCGCCGCCGTGGCCGCGCTCGCCTGGGAACTGAACAAGTATCGTCAAGCCGAAGCAAACTTCGATCCATCCACGGTCGATGCCACGCCGTCGACGAATTAATCCCGATTGAGCTTATGACGACCCAGCAAGAGAACCAGACGTTCTATGACTTCCACGCGAACTCTCTGAAGGGAGAGGACGTTGATCTTTCGCAGTTTCAGGACAAGGTTGTTCTGGTCGTTAACACCGCAAGCAAGTGCGGTTTGACGCCCCAGTACGCTGGCCTGGAAGATCTTTACAAGAAGTACCACGACGACGGGCTGGTGATCCTTGGTTTTCCCTGCAACCAATTTGGTGGTCAGGAACCGGGGGATAGCGAAGAGATCGCCTCAGGCTGCTTAATCAATTACGGCGTGAGCTTCCCGATGTTCGAAAAGATTGAAGTCAACGGTAAGGGAACGCACCCACTGTTTGTGTGGCTGAAGAAGAAGCTGCCGGGGATCTTGGGGCAGGGGATTAAATGGAATTTTACGAAGTTCCTCCTCGGCCGCGATGGAACGCCGATCAAGCGGTTTGCTCCGCAAACGAGTCCCGAGAAGATCGAACCTGCCGTTCGTGATGCTCTTGGCAAATAAAGCCTGACGATCGATGTCAGGCAATCGGTTTGCTTAGAGAACTCTGGCGGCGATGGTCTACTAGCCGAACTTCTTTCGAATCCATTGCCGCACCAACGAGATGACGGCCGTTGCTCCGAAGAACATAACCGGGATCGCAATTGCAAAGCCCCATTGGACGCTCGGCTTCTGAAATTGCTGGTCGATGAATGATACTTTCCAAGCGAGCCCGGTAGCGATCGTGGAGGCAATTAAGCTCATGACAACCGGATCAAGCATGGGATTCTTTTGTTTTTGAGGCATGATGTTCATCTCGGGGTTGGAACGTAGGGGCATTCGTGCAGCACGTCACCATCGAGCCTGTCTCGATCCATTTGTTCCGTGCCGGAGTGCTTCGCTAGGGCTTTCCCGATATTGGGGTTAAGCGCGTAAATTCTTTCGAATCGTTTGACTCGGCGACGAGTGCTCAGTCGGATCAACGAGCGTGGCGTCCAGAAAGTGATGCCTGGCGGGGCATCGTGACGCAAGAAAAGCAAAACGGGTGCCATGCAACGTAGACGAGGACATGGCACCCGGTTTTCTCAAGATTAGCTACTGGCAGAAGAATCGTCAGAAGAGGAATTCTGATCTTTGAGTCGCACCAGCAACCACTGCTCGGTTTTCTCCGCACCGAAGTGAATCAGCACGGGAGCTTCGTCCTTGGTCAGGTTGTAAAGGCCTGTCTCAACGACGTCGTTCTTATTGTCCCCCACGGTGAACGCCACACGCTGCGTCTTCTTATCGACGGAACCTTCGACCACCTGGGTATCGCCCGACTCGTTGTCGGTGTAGTTACCGCGAATGATACCTTGCTTGTTGATCGCCAGCTGGATGGTGACGTTTGACTTGGTTTCGTCGGTTTTGGTCAGTGCGAACACGCCCAGTGGCATCCAATCGCCATCGCTGGGGGCCTTGGCATCGGCGCCGTCGGTCGCCAACTGGCTGGCCGAATCGTAGTACTCTTGCGAAGTCCCGACGTCTTGGCCGTTGACGTACACGCTGTTGTCGACGTAGGTCACGTTGTTACCGTAGTCGTAATAGATTGGTGTCGTTGGATAATAGGCCATCCACGTACCAACCGAGTTCCAAGTTGCCCACTGCCAGGCCGTGCCAGCGGCCCAGCCGGCACAGAACCATGCCCCTGGGTGACTGGTATACCAACCGCCGTGATACATTCCCCAGTTATTGAAGTTCGAGCGAACCGCCACGGCCGAGTGATAACGTCCGGAAGGAGAAACACGGACGAAACCAGCGGCGGCCCCACGTGGGCCAACCGCAGCTCCACCAGCAGCGAATCCACCGTTCGGTCCTCGCACGGCACGACCACCAGCGGCACCGTTGGGACCGACCACACCACCTCGGGCAGCGGCGCCACCATCAGGGCCACGCACGCCGGAACCAGCAAATCGATCGCCGCCGGGGCCTTGTCCGCCAATATGAGCCGCGCCGCCACCGTCGTTTCCAGCAACCCCACTACCATGAATGTCACCGCCACCAGCTCCTTCTGCTCCGCCGTGATAAACGGTGTTGCCGCGAGGGCCGGTGATGCTCGAGCCGTGGGCGTCGCCACCAGGTCCGTTATACGATCCGTGATTGACGTTGAAGTTGTTGCTCAGATCATGCATGCCACCATCGGAAGGAAGGCCGAGGAAACCGCTCAACTGGCTGCGTGTTGGAGCGTTGCCAGAGAAACGATCGCCGAAGCTGTCTTGCGACAGGTTACCGAGTCCACCACCCAGGTTTCCGCGCGCATTATTCAATGCCGCTCCGCCACCGAGGTTGCCCCGCAGATCATTCAGTCCAGCACCGCCACCCAGATTTCCTCGTAAGGCATCCAAGCCAGGTCCCCCAGCGCCGCCGAAGCCGCCACCGCCAAGGCCGTTTCCACCCAGACCGCCCGGGCCCAAGCCGCGTTCGCCTAAACCGTTACCTCCAAGTCCAGCGCCACCCAATCCGGCGCCACCAGCGCCGCCGCCAAAGCCGCCACCGCCGAGGCCAGGTCCACCTTGGAACCCACCACCTCCGCCTAGGCCACCTAAGCCGCCGCCACCAAGTGCGGGGCCACCACCGTGAAAGCCACCTCCGCCGAAGCCACCACCACCTAGGGCTGGTCCGCCTCCGTGGAAACCGCCTCCACCACCGAAGCCACCTCCATGGAAACCACCACCGCCGAAGCCGCGGCCCCAGCTAGGTGATGCAGGAAGCAGCATCGCAAAACAAAGTGTGATCGAGGCGAAGGTAATTACGCGTTTCATAACAAGGTTTCTCGCAGAGATCTGTTGGATTGGGGGAGGATGACTCTCAGTCGGTTGCGTCTACTGACGTTTAACGACCACTTCTTCCGAATTCGGTAAAGCAACGTCGCCAGCGGTACGATCGACCGACTGCCACGAGTAAGCATTGTCGTCCAGACGAGTCAGTACGTTCACCGACGTCGTCACTGTCCCATCGCCCGTCATGCCACGCATGTTTGCTCGCCATCCCGAATCAATGGGCACCCACAAGCCGACCGCATGGCCACCATCGGCGCTGAAGTTCCAAGATTGGACGGACTTGGTCACCGGATTCCAACCAAGGATCTGCACACCGGAAGAGGTTGTCCCGTCGTGGCGAGTTGTAGTGTAAGTACGCTCGACAAAGCTTTTGTCGGCCACCCAACGGCAGACCGATTCCATCTTGGCTCCTCGTTCTTCCGCGACCCAGGTACCGATCATCCACTCTAAGTCGGCGATACTTTCGTAGTTGGATGGCTTGGCGACAAACTTGTCGTGCACGGAAGCCATCAGCCACTTGCCGTCGACCTTGCTATGCACAACGGTGTAGAGCGTGTAACCGGGGGTGCCGGAGGGAGATGGTTCGACCTCCGCACGACCTTCTTCAATGGCGATATTGTCACCGACCAAACGCAACGAATCGATCGTGACCTTCATGGTCGCGCCTTTATGATCGGCGAAGAATGTGGCGTATTCTTTTTCAATCGCCTCGCGACCGCTGAATACCTGACCGGCGCCGTCGACGTATTCACCTTGTTTCGTCCAAAGGTCGGCGACCGCCTTGGCGTTCGCTGCGTTGAACGCCTTCACGAATGTCTCCGAGCCAGATCGAATCTCGGTCAACGTTGCATCGTCAGCGGCGAGCGTCGTACCGAGCGAAGCGTTCGTCAGCGTTACGAAGGCAAACAAGAAGAGGAAAGCGAGCTTGGGCCAAACTCTCATGATGGGTGTCCTTGATAGACTCAGCATTAGGAAATGGAGGTTTATGGCGTGGCAGTCGTTGATCGAGGGCTCTGGCGAGTCTCAAGAACGGCTGCCCTGATTGCTCTTACCTTTTGGGGTCGAGCCAGGAATTCACCGAATCGTCACCCTGGGATGACAATGCCTTCAACTCTACCCCTAAATCAGACAATCGGCTTTTTAAGTTCACTCGAATCCCAATCTGAAGTGCGCGGCACCGTCAAAACCGATACCAGAGAGTCAGATCGAATTCGCATGTTTGCCCCAAACGCCTAAATGCTGGCCATGTTGCCGAAACACAACATGAAACGCCGCCTAGGCCTCCTTTCCCGACCCGACGTCTCCCTTCATTTTCTGCGCATCCGCTTGCCGATTGCAAACAGTTTTTGCCAAACCTGTCGAACGAAATCTCATCGCCCCAGCTTGTCTTCAATTCAGCTGAAGAATTCGCGCAATTCTCAACCGATTTCGCTACCATGACCGAAGGCAATCATTCCTTTCTATCTGCCTACTTTTTCATCGATCTCTTCTTATTTTGTGCGGAGGCCTTGCCATGGATTATCTCACCTTCTTCTGCGGTGTTCTCACGGGCATCGTGCTGTTTGTCATCATCAAGGATGTGACCATGCGGTTGTTGTCCGACAAGACATCGATCCCCTCGCTGTTGCGGAAACACTTTCGTGGCAAGAGCGTTGACGACGTCTGCATTTCGGAACGGCGTTTTCCTGCTCGCGTCCGCGCCGATATCCAGCGGGCGATCGATGCGATGAAAAACGAGGGTGTCGAAATCCTGGCGTCGGTTGGTGTGCAAAACGAGAACATCTATCACGGAATGACATTGGCAGGCGCCATGCAAGGAAGCAATCCCCTTTCATCAGTTTCGCCAGAGTATGAGACGGTCGATATCGGAGGAGAGGCTCCAGTTCGCGTGGTGAAAAATGGGTTCTGGATGCTTCGCTACCAAGGTGAAGCATTGGGCATGCTGGTATCGCGAATGCTGCATCCATGTTCACCTCCCTCGGTGAATCTGCATGTTCAATCATGCAATACGCCGGCAGGGACCGCGGCAGCCGAGTCCTTACTTGAAAAGTTAGAATCCGCGATCCAATCGGCTCCTAGTTATCGGGGGAAGATCCTCTCGTTAGAAGACGCTGGCGACGAATACTCTGGAGCCGTCGCGGGGATTCGCGTTCATAAACTACGCGAAGTCGAACGAGAACAAATTATCCTGCCTGATTCCACGCTCAAGCTGCTCGAGAGAAACGTAATCCAGTTCACGAAAAATCGAGCTCAGCTGGCGAACTTTGGGCAATCGACACGAAAAGGGTTGCTCTTCTATGGGCCTCCCGGAACCGGCAAGACGCATACCATCCACTTCCTGACGCGAGCGTTGGAAGGGCACACCACACTGATCATTTCGGCCGAGCAGGTGCAACACCTGGCCGATTACATGACGCTGGCGCGCTTGCTGCAGCCAAGTGTGGTTGTACTGGAGGATGTCGACTTGATTGCCCGCGATCGCGAACACCTTCAAACGCCTGGGCAGGAGTCGCTGTTGAACAAACTGTTGAACGAAATGGATGGTCTGAAGGAAGATGCCGCGATCCTTTTCATCCTGACGACCAATCGTCCGGAAGCTCTTGAGGGGGCGCTCGCTTCGCGACCGGGAAGGGTTGACCAGGCGATTGAGTTCCCGCTGCCAGATGAAGAGGGACGAGCCAAGTTGGTAGAGCTCTATTCCCAAGGAATGCGGCTTTCAGAAGACAGCGTCGCAGAAATAGTGCGTCGCACCGAAGGAGTCAGTGCGGCGTTCATCAAAGAACTGATGCGGCGAAGCGTTCAGTTTCATCTAGAACACAACGGCACGGATACGGTCTCGCGGGAAGACGTCGACAACGCGCTCGACGAGATGCTGTTCCACGGTGGAAAACTGAATCTGAAACTCCTCGGAGCCACCAGCAGGATCGGCTATCAAAGCGTGGAATCGTAATATGAGTCTGGGCATGACGGTTGAGTGCCCAAAATGCAGAAGCTTCGTGACCAGGCATATCCTCTTGGTCATGAGGTTACTGCGATCGACTAGGCAACAGGCTAACGAAGAGACCACTGATCGTCCCCGCTACCAGGGTGCTACCACCGATTGCCAAGACAAACCAAGGATTCTCGCCCGTGGCAAGGAATTTTCCAGCGTTCGCTGAATCGTCCTGAGCCGCCAGCATCGGCGCAACAAAAAGTAAAGCGACGATAACCAAGGCGATCCCGATACTTTGCAGCAATCCCAGCCAAACCGCGGTTCGTTCGCGCTTGCTCACGGGAATATCGCTTAGCCGTTGTTCGATCCTGGCACAGTGCCAAGCGACCATCGGCGAGAACAATACGGCCACCAAGTAACCGCGTGACGTGAACCAACTCGCGTCCATCAAGCGATAGTCCATCTCGTCGTCGATCAAGTTGTATTGAACCAGCGAACTGAAGACGCCAAACGTCAGCACAGCGCCGATCGCCGCTGAGATCAACCGCAGCGATCGTTTGCTAGACGTCATGCTTGCCGCGGCGGTTGCGAGCAAGAAGCTGGCCACCATCCAACCAATCCGCAGATGAGGAAATAGGTCAGGTAATTTGGGAGCGATGAGTCCGATCGAGAGAAACACGATTGACCAGAAACAACTCAACGACAACCGCCATGGATGATCCGCCACTTGGGGTGTTAACGGGGTCGATGGCTTGTTTTCTTCTCGCAGCAAATCAGCGATCATGGCAGCACACTCCGAAAATCTTTGGCGGCCCAAAAAAGGCCCCAAGAAAAGGATGGTGCCGCAGGGCCGACCGCCTGTATGGTAGGAAAAGCAAGCCAATCTGTCGAGAAATCGGCACGCAGGAAACGGAATGAAATTTGCACTTCGTTCGCGAAACTTATGACTTTCGACCGAGGAGTTCAGGATGATCATCGACTGCCACACCCACTTGAATAACTACCACGAGGAACGGGTTGTCTCCATTAAAGAGTGCCTCGACAAGTTGCAAGCTGACATGCACGACAACAGCGTCGACTACGCAATGGTGCTCAGTTCTTACAAAATTACCGAGCATCGGCCAGCTACGCGCGATGTGGTATCCGCCACGCGTGATCTGGACAACATCTTCGTCGTCGCCGGCATCAGCTATTTGCACTACAAGGAACGCGACCTGCGCGAGATCGCGGACTTCCTGGCTGATGGCCTGGTGAAAGGGCTGAAGCTTTATCCCGGATACGAACCGTTCTACCCGCACGACAATCGGTTGCAGGTAATCTACGACCTGGCCATGGAATTCGACGTACCAGTGATGATTCACAGTGGGGATACCTATAGCCCTACCGGGAAGGTGCGTTACTCGCATCCGCTGCACATCGACGATGTGGCGGTCGACAATCCAGACTTAAAACTGGTGATTTGCCACGTCGGGAATCCATGGATTCGGGACTGCATGGAGGTCGTCTACAAGAATGAGAACGCCCATGCCGATATTAGCGGGCTCGTGCTGGGGGACTTTGAAGACCGGTTCGAGAAATTCATGCTCCAGGAAATTCGGGAGATGATCCTTTACGCAGGCGAGCCGAAATATTTGCTCTACGGTACGGACTGGCCGATCTGCGGCATGAAAAGTTACTTGAAGTTTATCCGCGGCTTGGGACTTCCGGAGAAAAGTTTAGAGCTGATCCTGTGGAAGAATGCGGCTCGATTGTTCAAAATTGATGTCGGCGATCAGCCCTCGTCCACCTAGCCCCATTTGCCCCAGGCCTCAGCATGGATGCCAATGAAAACCAATCCGCCGTCCAAGAGGGACGGCGGTTCCCGCTTCGATTCTTACTTTGGACTCTTTTTGTCCTGGCGATACTTCTCTCGCTGGTGATCTCGAACCTGATCACTTCGTGGCATTTACGCAAGTCGCAAGAGACGATCGCCATGAAGAATGCGGAAATCGATTCGCATCTGGCAGAAATTGAGCAATACAAAGACCAACTCGGTATTCTTCGCGTGGGGGACGAAACAAAGACGCATCTTATCGCGATCGAAATGCATCAAGACTTGGTCTGGTGTTGGCGGCTCTTCGTGCCCGAAGGAGAAAAGTATGACATTCGCTCAGTAGTCGGCGACATCCCCGAAAACGACTATCCGGTCGCCCATCAGTATACGACACTCAGCTC
Source organism: Blastopirellula marina (assembly GCF_002967765.1). Lineage (NCBI taxonomy): Bacteria > Pseudomonadati > Planctomycetota > Planctomycetia > Pirellulales > Pirellulaceae > Blastopirellula > Blastopirellula marina. The sequence goes on from NZ_PUHY01000010.1 coordinate 535,845, forward strand.
GGGGGAAACGCGTTTGACCGTTTCGATATTTCGGGATGCTGCTGGTGAGTGGAAAGAAAAAATCGAAATGGCGCAAGGCAGAGACAAGTCCAGCATGACCATACATCTCGACGAAGAAAAGATGTCTTGGTACGGAAAACCGGGCAGTACGCGAACCAGTGAATTCAGTCCGAACTACGGCCAAAAAACAGAAGTTCCGTCCGAACGAATCGAGCTGATTCGAATCCGAAAATGGCCAAGATTTGAACCAGGCGTCACCCCGGATCAAAGTAAGCCGACCGATGGGTTTGTATTGTGGTTGGAGCCGGTGAATAAGTTGGAATCGGTGAACAGGCCAGACGCACGGGCCAACTAGCGATTGTGCTGATCGACTTTGACCAAATTTTCGCCATGAATTGAAGCTTTGAGGTATGCTATCTCGCTGGTAATTAATCAGTTCCCTCCATCAACGACCACCGATCGCTTGACTCGGATCTACGGTCGATCATAACGCCTGCCATGAGCCTCCGAGCCCTTTCACGCAAGCTACGAACCCCGCGTTCCCGCTGGCCACGATTCTCACTATTGACGCTATTTCTGGCAGCAATCTTTGTTTCCTTGGTGTTCTCAAATCTTTACACGGCCTGGCAACTTGGCGAGGTGCATGTGTTGAGCCGGGCGCGCAAGGAAACGATCCGCGTTCAGGAAGAAGAGTTGCGATTATATCGCCAACAATTAGGTATCCTTGCGATCCAAGATCCAGCGATGGCTCACGTGATCGCGCTTGAGACGCACCAGAATATGGTTTGGAAATTTCGCGTCTTCGTGCCCGTGGCGACTTCGTTCGCGGTGAAATCGGTCGTCGGCAAGATCCCCGAAGTCGAGCTTCCGCAAGCCAAGCCATCCAACACGATCGGTCCCGGCGAGTGGATTCTTACATTCTCGTTAACCCGGCGAACAGATGGTAAGTGGGTAGAACGTATCGACCGTGTTAGCGATTCGTTGATTTACGAACACTTCGCAAAGGTCCATGAGTCTGAGATCGACTGGCAGCGGATTTTTATCCTAGGTGATCGTAAGATTTTAGAGCCCGTGGAGAGCCAGAAGGCCTCGGATGCTGATCTTCCGATTCAGCTAGTGCGCGTCCGTGCAAAACCTGACATGTTTCGGCGTAATCGCGATATGGATCCACCAACCGACGGTTTCATGTTCTGGCTGGAACCGAACTAAGATGAAATCGATCACCGATTGACTGGCAAAGGAAGGAAGTCATTCCACTGCACGCCATCGGGCAAGTTCTTTTCTGCCGCGAATTCGAGATGGACGATTCGCCGATGGGCGGTCGTTCCTTCCTTTGACATGCTACTTGAGTGAGAGAGCAGGGGGCGCATCGCCAACACGTCCCCGGCGTTCGCACTGAGTACCAGAGGAGCCGCTTCTTGGCTTGAATCCAATAAATGCGAACCAGGGATGACCGCCAATGGACCGTTTTCGGCAGTCATCGCGTCGAGATGAATCCTCAGGGTTAGCATCTCATTCAGCAAAGATTCTGGGGCCTCAAAGTGCGCAATCCCCGCTTTGCATGTGGGATTCTTAAAGGTAAACGTCGGTTGGGAGTTATCTTTTACCGCAATGGTTCGATCACGATGCCAAGGAAGTGACCAAGTTCGATCAGGCGGCTTGTCAAAAAAGAGCCCACGCACCAGGCCAACGTTCTCGCCCAGCGTTTGTCGCAAAACACGGTACAAGCCTGGGTGTGCTGCCAACTCGGCGAGCCATGGACTGGCAGCCAATAAATTGCGTGATCCGTAAATACGATCGCGACTTTGCAGGACAGCGGGTCCCGGATGGGCAACCAGGTCATCCATGAGTCGCTCAGCTAACGACTCGATCGCGGTCGAATCGAAGACATTCGGCAACATTAGGTAACCATCTACGGCGAGCGTTTCGTGTGGGTTCATTCCATCGATGTCGTTAGGTCTTCTTGAATTTGGTGCAAGAAGTACTCTACTCGATCTTGCAGAAGTTCGACCAGACGTGCGTCCATAAATTGGTACTCATCAGGGATATCGAGCACCTGCACGACCTGATGGGCCAAGTGACGACGGAACTTGGATCGCAACCGTGTGAGGTGATCGTGCTCCATCACAAATACGATATCGGCCCATCCCAGATCCTTGGTGGACAGGCATCGCGCTGCCTTTGGGCTAAGGCCACGCGATCGAACCGCCATCCGAGGATCGTCGCAATAGATTCTCTCTGCGGTCGGGCTACGCCAAAGGTTGCGTGAGCAAACAAATAGAATGTTCCAACAAGGCAAGGTGGGGGCTCCTTACATGTTCCTAAGAATCAACGTCGAGGCGGTGGTGGTCCGAAGCCGCGCGGGGGCAGTCGGCGGCCCGGACCGCCACCAGACCTTGGGCCACGTTCAAAATCGCTAGAAGGCGTTCCTCGGTAGTTCCGAGGAATTACCGGCCATTGGTTGGTTAGGTAATACGCATAGGAGCCCTCAGGAAAATCAGGCGTCACAGCAAAACGACCGTTGCATTCATCTAGATCGCCTGCACCTTTGACAAATTCGTAATCTGCCAGAAAGGTTCCGTCGTAGCTCCCTCCGGGATTCCCTTCGCCACCGGGACGTCTTCCTTTTTTCAAGCGATAGGAAGACTTGAGTTCGACAATGGGACTCTCTGCTTTGTTCGCGTCTTGAAAACCGTATAGCGCATAAATCGGAAAACCATCGGCAGCCCAGCCGACGATTGGCGAATGCTGTCCCTGTTTGACGCCCAAGCTTTTCAACAGGTCGGTCGGCAGTCCGTGGTAATGGTAGGCACCTGTTGGCTGGACATGGGCATGATTCGCATCGATTCCGAGCACGACGGCACCGGAGAGGGCCTCGTACTGCCAGCCGCCACGGGGATTACCTTGATACCATTCGGCCGCACCTGGATCAAAAGGAACTCCATTCACGCCAATACCGAAGTCCTGCATTCGTAGCGGCGTGATCTGCTCGGCCATCTTCGGCTCGGCAGGAATCCGGAAGACATACTGCTGTGCGGCGATCGGATTGGGATTTCCTCGGTTGGGAAACGCACCAGTCAGATGATCGGGAATGCCGTTCGCGCGAATAACCCGCTGATCGCCAACGACTTCGATCGATATTTGATTCTTACCAGGTGCCTTTTGATTGGCGGGAATCAAGCTTAAAGCTCGCGCCTGGTTGACTAAATGTTGACGCATCCTCGGAACAAATTGCGCCAGCATAGGCGCCGATCCGAGGGCGACGGACAACAATCCGATTAATACTAAATGAAACTTTCGCACGGTGGGGGCTCCGGTAGGCATTCATTCTACTGGTTTACCAGTATATCGAACATTTAACCAGTGGGCGACAGCTTTGTTTCGCTGAAGTTGCTGGAAATATCGATCTGGGCAATTTATGATCTGCCTCAAATCAATCGCTCGCCTGCCAACGAACTCTTCCAGGAAGAACACTCCTTATGTCTCTTACAATCGTCACACGTTTGCTCGCGGTGTTGTTGTTGTTTCAGTTGTTGCCTCTCGCTCAAGCCGCGGGACCACGGATCACCAAGGATCTCGAATTCGCCAATGTTGACGGCCATCGTCTAAGGCTCGACCTCTATCAGCCTGAGACTGGCAAGGGCCCGCTAGTGGTTTGGATTCATGGCGGCGGATGGCAAGGTGGCAGCAAAAAATCGTGTCCCATCCAGTGGCTTACCGAGCATGGTTACAGTGTGGCCAGCATTTCGTATCGTTTGACCGACAAAGCGACCTTTCCTGCTCAGATCCACGATTGTAAAGGAGCGATTCGCTGGCTGCGTGCGAATGCGGAGAAATATGGTTACGCTACCGACAAAATCGCCGTGGCTGGCTCAAGCGCCGGCGGTCATTTAGCTGCACTTGTGGGAACTAGTGGCGATGTTAAGCAACTCGAAGGAACGGTCGGGGGGAATCTCGATCAATCGTCACGCGTCGACTGCGTGGTCGATTACTTCGGCGCGACCGATTTCGTTTTACGTTCCAAGACTCAGCCCAGCCGAGCGAATAAAGAGGGGTCCGTCGTCTACAAGCTACTTGGAGGTGGAGCCGATCAAAAGGTCGAGCTCGCGAAACTTGCCTCGGCGGCTTTTCACGTCACGCAGGACGATCCGCCGTTTCTGGTCTTGCATGGCGATAAGGACAACACCGTATTACTGGACCAGTCACAGCGTATCGAAAAGGTTTATCGTGAAGCAGGCCTACCACTCGAGTTGATCATCATCCCAGGAGCAGGCCATGGCGGCAGTGTTTTCTATTCAGAGAAATACCGGCAACCCGTCGAGGCGTTCCTGAAGAAACATCTCCAACGTCCCGCGTAACGAGAACTATTTTGTCGATTGTTGTCGAAACTAGCCCGCCTGATGAATCGCCCGAACCTGACGGCGTCTGGTCGATCCTCGCTCAAGCATTCCGGCATATGTTTTGGCCGTTTATCTTGGTGCTGATCGATATCCAGCTGGGTTTTAACGAGATCAAGATCGACATTTTGCCCGACTTCGTGGGCTGGTTGTGGTTGGCTGGAGCAATGCTTCCTCTGACCTCACGAGTTCCACTTGCTCAGACGATGCGGACGATTGCGTTTCTCTTAGCGGCCCTATCCTTAGTCACCTGGGTTGATTTTCCCGATGTCAATCAACCGACGGTCAACGGTATTCAGTTGACGCGAACCGAGATGACGACATGGGGTTGGTTTTCGTCAACGGTCGAATCGATTCAGGAACTGCTCCACGCATTGTTCGTCTGGCTGATTGTCGGTTTGATGATGAAAGTCACGTCGATTGCCCCAGAGTCTGGCTGGTTTGCCCATCTGAGACGGTTGCGAATCGTCTACGCCTCGATCACGGTTGTCGCACTTTTCGCACCGCTACTCCCATTCGCGAACACCGTGACGATTATCGTTGTGGCACTCGCCTATTGCCTAATCGCGATTATCTATGCCCTCGTGTTACTCGCGAGTATTCGCGGCGTCACATGGTTCTGTGAACAACGGGCACATAGTGCCTCCGCCGCGACGCCCAACCTACATGGAAAGGAGAACAGCATTTTGGAAAACGCATTACTTCCTTCCGACAATCGACAAGGTAAGTTTCGCTTTACCCTGTTCAATCTCGTGCTGCTGATTACCGTGATCGGAATGGCATCTTCGCAGATTCGCTTAATCTGGTCCGCAGGAGATGATTCGAGACGCGTGGCCGAAGCGGAAGAGATCGCGGAGTTCTATAAGAGTAAACTCAACCACATATACGTGCGAGACGATAGCAAGATTTATTGTCGTGCCGTTCCAACGCCCGATGTCTGGCACTCCGACGAAGAATCTTGGGAGTGGCGTGTCCATGTTCCCGAAGAAGGTCATTATCGTATTCGAATGCTAGCCAGCCAGATTCCTCAAACCGGAATTCCTGAACCCTTGCCAGGTTCGGTCGACCTACTCGGTGGCCAATCAACCGTGCGAGTAACGCTTTCGCCGGAAGCTGGCGAACATGGAATAGTCAAAGTCACCACAACCTGGGACGATCCGAATCGCCGCAGAAGCTATATTTCCACGAACGGTAGGATGAGGGAAATCACAGAGGTTTACTCCGACGAAGAAGTCTACGAACTCAAGGCGAATGAAGTTCCCTACGTCGGCGGTTCCGGCGGATATGTCTCGGAAGGAGTTCTTCCCTCCGAAGACACGACGACCTTTGATGCCGATTCCGAAGTATTACTGCTCCGAAAACGAATCTCGGTTTCTACTGGCCCGAATTCCTCAGGACCGTCGCCAAGTCCAAGCCAGGGATTAATGATCTGGATTGAAAAGCGCGACTTTTGATCACGGTTCGCCGTGAAACTATTTGCCAGAGGAATGAGCTTCGACAAACGTCTTCATGAGCAGGGCAGCAGGTTGCACCATGTTGCCATGATTAAAGCCTTCCAATTCGCGAAGCTTGCAATCAGGATGCCCCGCTTCTTTGAACATCCGCCACAGGTAGGCGTTCTCTTCGTAGCGACCGGTCATTTCCATATTGCGATCGCCGGTGGTCAAGAGAAGGGGCGGCGCGTCTTTGCGAACGTGATTGAGGGGTGCCAGGTCGTCGACCACGACTTTCAGGCGATCGATACCACGCTCTTTTCGCACTGTGAAGTGGGTAATGGTATGTCCGCTATGTGGAATCGCACCGGCAATTCGATCCGCATCAATCTTGTGGGCGGCTAACCAACGTTTGTCGAGGGTGACCATGCTTGTTAAATAACCACCCGCCGAGTGCCCGCTGACGAAGATCTTCTCAGGATCACCACCAAAAGATTCGATGTTCTCGAATGTCCAAGCGACTGCGGCGGCAGCGTCTTCAATATAGACCGGAGCATTTACCTGAGGATTGTGGCGATAGTTAGCCGAGACGACTGCATATCCTTGATCCCGCATGTACTGCGGAATCGCCTTGTCTCCGCCGGTCAAACCACCCCCGTGAAACCAAACGACCGTGGCGAAACCCTTCGTATTCGGATAGTGCACATCGAGCCGGCACTGCTTTTTCGCGTAGTCATCTAAACCTTCTTCGCTGCGGTACAGAATATCCTTCTTCAGACTCGAGCCGGGCGTCGCGCTCTGTGCCAACGCCAGCGAGGGAACGAAGGAGAGAGCAACCAGCAAAGCCAAGCGAAAGGTGGTGTTCAGCATCGGGGTACCAGCGAAAAAGGGCAGGGGGTGAAGGCAACAACGAATCGATGGACCGATTGTAGTTCAATCCCCCTGACGAATCGACACGCCCGATTCGCTACAGTTGATCGTACGGGATGTTAAACGTATCCCCCCGGCTCATATCGCCCGTCTTCAGACCGAGAAAGAACCATTTGGCTCGCTGCTTCGAGGTACCATGCGTGAACGATTCGGGCACGACGTACCCGCGTGATTGTTTCTGCAAGCGATCGTCACCAATCGCGGTCGCCGCGTTGAGCGCTTCTTCAACGTCCCCTTCTTCCAAAACATCCCAATTCCGCTCGGCGTGATGAGCCCAGACGCCAGCATAGAAGTCGGCTTGAAGTTCCAGCCGTACCGACAGGCGATTCGCCTCTTCCTCGCCAACCCGCTGCTGCATGTTGTGAACTTCGTCACTTTGCCCGAGCAAGTTCTGCACGTGATGCCCGACCTCGTGAGCAATCACGTATGCTTGGGCGAAGTCGCCACCGGCACCCAACCCTCGTTCCATCTCGTCAAAGAAACTTAAGTCGATATAAACCCGTTGATCGAGTGGGCAATAGAACGGCCCCGTTGCTGCTTGCTGAAAACCACATGCCGATTGAACTCGATCGCGAAACATAACCAGTTTCGGATCGCGATACTGTTTGCCGAGTTGCTGAAACTGCTGAGCCCAAACGTCTTCGGTATCGGCTAACACCACCGAGACAAATTGGGCACGCTCGTCACTCTTCTCGTCGACCTGAGCGGGGGCACCACCGCCGCCACCTGCTTGCTGCTGATTGACCAGCATCCGCAAAAGTGCGCGCGGGTCGCCACCCATCAGAATCACGACAACGACCAGGATGATCCCGATCAGTCCACCACCACCCATCATGACGGGGCCTCGAGCCGACCGTCGATCTTCGATATTCTCGCTACCTCGCCGCCCTCGCCAACGCATGCTGATCTCCTTCGCCGACTGCTGCCAAGACGTACTCGCTGGTTCAGCCGTTTATCATCTCTTGTCCACGCGTGAAATGGGACCATAAAATCCCAAAACGTTTTACGAATTGCCCATTCACAGCAATTCCTGGGCCAAGATCAATGAACTTTGGTCGATTACTTGCCACCGTTCGCGAGACGCTGCTGCTTGCGATACTGGCTGGGGGTGACGTTCAATTCATCACGCAGCAGCTTGTTGAGATAAGAATAGTGGCTGTAGCCGACCATGGCCGCGATTCGCTGCGTTGAGAGATTGGTCGTTTCCAGCAGATGCTTCACTCGTTCCAAGCGAACTTCACGGATTACTTCGCCCATCGAGCGTCCGGTTTGCTTCTTGAATTCGATTTCAAGGGTTCGAATCGGAATCCGTACGGCCGTGGCCACATCCTTCAGCCGAATCCCTTCGCAGGCGTGCTTATAGATGTAATCTTGAGCCCGGTCGATATCGGTTACGGCGGCCCGCTTCCAACCAATCGTTGAGCGCCGAGCCATCACCGTTTGAGCGGGGATCTCGAAAACGGTCTCCTTAGGAGCCTGTCCCAAAATCATCGCGTGCAGCAGCGATGCGCAGCGGTAGCCGATTTCGATGGCCGGCGTTTGCAGACTCGATAGCGGCGGATCGGACATGCGTGCCTGTTCGGTGTCTCCGACCCCGAGCACACCGACTTCATCTGGAATATTGAGATTCAAATCATGGGCACATTGGACGATCAGTTCGCCAATCCGATCGTTGAGCGCGACGACGGCCAGCGGCTTGGGAGACTTCTCTAACAGCTTCTTAACTTTGTCGAGCGTTTCTTCGGTCGGAATCTCAGAGTTGTCGATCGAATCGAGCGGAATCTCTTTGAGTGCCAACGCCTTCAATTGGATACCTTCCTTGGCCAACTCGGTTGCCAACCCGTCGCGGCGCCGTTTCGAGCCGTCTGACTTTTGATAGCCGACAAACGCGACGTTTTCGTATCCTGCCTCGGTCAAATGTTTGGCGGCCAAGTAACCAACTGAGTGTACGTCGGTATAAACCGACACCAACCCCGAGTCGATCAAGTCGCCCCCAGCAATGACGACAGGCACCTTACCCCGTTTCAACCAGGACAGAATTCCCGGGTTTCGTCCCGCCGAGACGATCGCGCCATCTACCTTGCCAGTCCAAGGGGGATTCCCAACCAGATTGGGGTCGTTACTCGAGTAGCGGAAATCACGGACTTGGATCGCCGGATACTCCTCCATATAGTTCAGCAATCCCTGCAGAACGCGGCGGGAGTAATCGGTCCAGGAAGCGGCGTGAATGCCAATCGTGATCTTGTCGGACATTAGGTTACCAGGCGAAGGTGGGACTCATCGGCGTGCGCGATATTTCATGCTATTCCGCGCGAAGTTTTATGTGCAATTCTTCATTATTGCAATAGTCTCGCTGTCAAATTGCGAAGAACCAAGGGAGATTTTGTCGAAATAGCAGTTCTTTGCCGACCAATCGCCCAGTTTGCCTCGCAGGTTCAATTGCTGTAAAACAAGCCTGCGCAAGGACATCCTGCCCGACCTGCCACTCCCACCCCCTTGTCAGGATTATCTCTCCCATGATTCGCTTTTTTCTTCCGTTATTGGTTGTCAGCCTGACGCTTTCGGTGGCGTTTCAGGCCTCAGCTCAAGACCTTGAACTGGCTTCCCCGTTCGGTGATCACATGGTGCTCCAACGCGATCTGCCCTTGAATGTGTGGGGATGGAGTAAGCCGAATGCGAAGGTCGAAGTCGCCGTGGCAAAGCAAACCGTGACGGCGACCGCGGACAATCAAGGAGGATGGAAGCTAACTTTAAAGCCGCTGCCTGCTGGCGGACCACTTATGTTAACCGCGAGCAGTGAAGGACAGACGATCGAACTGCAAGATGTGCTCGTCGGCGAAGTCTGGATTTGCTCTGGCCAGTCGAATATGCAAATGGGCTATGGAGGCATTCCTGAAATCAAAGAGCTGGCCGAGAAGGCGAAGAGGCTTCCGATTCGCTGTTTGAGCGTGCAGCAAGATGTGGCCTTCGCGCCGCAAGCTCGCTGTAAGGCGCATTGGATCGTCGGACCTGGCTCCAGCGCCGTCGCAACCGCTTTTGCTTATGACTTACAGCAAACCCTGAATGTTCCGGTGGCAGTGATTGAGACCTCTTGGGGAAGCTCTTCCATTGAAGGGTGGATGCCACGCAGCTTAGCGAAGGATATGCCTCATTTTCAACAGAAACTGCAGGAGCTCGATACCAAGGATCACGACCGAGTTGCCAAGCTGATCGCAGATCGCGATGCCGGGAAGCGATGGATCCGGGAAGATAATATCTACCTAAGGACTCGGCCCAATCTTCTTTATAACGCCATGCTTTTTCCGTTGGCTCCGTTTACGGTTCGTGGCATGGTGTGGTATCAGGGTGAAGCGAACACCGGTTCGATCGCTTCCATGCAACAATATGGAGACACGCTGACCACTTGGACCAAGCATTTGCGTTCAATGTGGACCGACGACTTTCAAATGTTAGCCGTCATGCTACCACGGTACGGTCGCGTGGCGGGATCGTCCCCAACCAAAGATGTCACCTCTCCGGCAGCACATAGTTGGGCGTGGTTTCGAGAATCGCAAGCCAAGCTGTTAACCTTACCTGGCACGGGCATCGCCAACACGATCGACCTGGGGGATGAAAAAGATATTCATCCCAAAGACAAACGCCCGATTGGCAGGCGTCTGGCCTTGATTGCGGAAGACCTGTTGAAGCCAGGTTCCGTCGAGGCGTCCGGCCCAACGTTTTCCGGCCTGAAAATCGATGGCGATCATGCCATCGTCGCGTTTGACCATGCACAAGACCTGACGACGACCGACGGCAAGACTCCCACAGGTTTCTGGATCGCCGGCAAGGATCTGCAATGGAAACCTGCTACAGCCGAGATTGATGGGAATCGCATACGACTAAGTAGCGCCGAGGTGTCTCGCCCGACTGCCGTTCGCTATGCGTTCGCTGCCTTTCCCGATGTTAATCTGACCAACGGCCAAGGCTTGCCAGCGGTTCCTTTCCGAACCGATGATGCTCAGCCCTAAATCGTGAAGGTGACGCCATTTTTCAGGCGATTTCCGAAAAAGAAACGGAAGTCGCCCAAGTTTTCCCATGAATTCCCACCTGATAAACATCTAAACTAGTGGGAACTTCTCTCTCATTTGACTCCTTCCACTCCCACGGCTTGCCTCATGACTCGCACGTTCGCGTTGGCCGCTCTGGCCTGGCTGACCTTGTTTTCTGTTTCGTTGAAGGCCGCAGAGCCAACGCAGCCCAACATCTTGATCCTGTATGCCGATGACCTCGGTTACGGCGATCTCTCGTGTTACAACCCGCAAGGGAAGATCCCCACGCCCAATCTCGATCGATTGGCTTCCCAGGGAATGCGATTCACGGATGGTCACTGTTCGTCTGGCATTTGCACGCCAAGTCGCTACGCACTGCTAACCGGGCGACACCACTGGCGTGACTTTCATGGCATCGTCGGGGCAATGGGACCTTCCGTATTCAAGCCAGAACGTCTCACGATGCCGGAGATGCTACAAGAAAAAGGTTACTCGACGGCATGTATCGGCAAATGGCACCTAGGCTGGGACTGGGAAGCGATTCGAACCAAGAAGGGGATCGGCCCCGATTGCTTCGATTGGTCAAAATCGATTCCCGATGGTCCGCTCGCCCATGGGTTCGATCATTACTTCGGCGATACGGTCATCAACTTTCCCCCGTATGCCTGGATTGAAGACGCCAAGATGGCCCAAATCCCAGATACGCTGAAAGATGAAAAAACATGGAAGCGGATTAAGGAAGGAAACTGGGAGTGCCGCCCCGGACCAATGGTTACGGGTTGGGATCCATATGCGGTGCTACCGACTTTGACCGAGAAAGGGGTTGCGTATCTCGAGTCGCGTAAAGATGCAAAGGAACCATTCTTCCTTTACTTCGCGTTTCCTTGCCCGCATGCCCCGATCATTCCCAATGACGAATTCGACGGCAAAAGCGGTGCTGGTCCGTTCGGTGACTTCGTGGTCGAAACGGACGCCATGGTCGGTAAGCTGCTCGCCGCATTGGACAAATCGGGCCAAGCCGACAACACGATTGTTGTCTTCACCGCCGACAATGGACCGGAGCACTACGCCTATGCCCGAGATGAAAAATTCGGGCATTGGTCAGCGGAACCGTTCCGCGGCCTCAAACGAGATATCTATGAAGGGGGGCACCATGTTCCCTTCATTATCCGTTGGCCCGGCGTGACGAAACCGGGCAAGGTCAGCGACGCCTTGGTTTCGCAAATCGACTTAATGGCGACCTTCGCTGCCAATTTGGACGTAAAACTACCGCAAGACGCAGCCGAAGATTCGCACAATCTGTTACCTCACCTTCTTGGCGAAACGGAGGATGTTCGTCAGACACATGTTCACAACACGTTCGCAAACGAATATGCCATTCGCGATGGCGACTGGCTTTTGATCGATGCGAAAACGGGTTATCGATCGCGTGGCTTCAAACCGTGGGAAGCCCGACATGACTATTCTGGCGATGACGCTCAGCCGGTCGAGCTGTACAACTTGGCGAAAGATATCGGCCAGCGTAAGAATGTTGCCGCCGAGCATCCCGAGAAAGTGAAGCAGATGCAAGACCTGCTCGCCAAGATTCAGAAACAAGGCCATTCGGCACCTCGTTTGGAAAAGTAATCTCGTTATGTATCGTTTCGACTTGTCGCTGGTCTGCCTGATTCTAATCAGCTTTTTCGCGACCTCCCTATCGGCGTCCGAACTGCCAAACATCGTTTACATTTTGTGCGATGACCTTGGCTATGGTGACGTTCAATGCTTGAACGCAGAGCACGGTAAGATCAAAACGCCCAGTGCGGATCGCCTGGCGACCGAGGGTATGGTATTCACCGATGCTCATTCTGGCTCTTCGGTTTGCACGCCAACCCGCTACGGTCTGCTTACCGGTCGCTATAGTTGGCGAACGAAACTTCAACAGGGAGTCGTTACTGGATTCGCCCCTTGCTTGATTGCGGCCGATCGACCGACCGTGGCTAGTTTTTTACGCGATCAGGGATACCAAACGGCGATTATCGGGAAGTGGCATCTCGACTTTCAGTACTGCGACCCACAGACGGGTGAGCCTTACCGAGCGAAAGACTTCAAATCACCACCCGTGGGAACGAAAATCCCAGATGGCCCGATCCACCGAGGTTTCGATTACTACCACGGCTTCCACCATGCTCGCGACATGCAAACGGTGATCGAGAACGACACGGTCGTCGCGCACGATCCGCCGATCAACATGCTTCCTCGACTAACCGAAAAAGCGGTCGAGTACATTGACACCCATGCCCAGGATGAAAAACCTTTCTTCCTGTACGTTCCCCTTGGCTCGCCCCACACGCCGATCCTGCCGACGGCCGAGTGGCAAGGAAAGAGTGGTCTGGGCGACTACGCCGATTTCGTAATGCAAACCGATAACACGTTGGGAGAAATCTCCGATGCCTTGGACCGCAACCACCTGACCGACAACACGCTGGTTATCTTCACCAGTGACAATGGCTGCAGTAAAGCAGCGGGTATCAAACAGTTGGCCCAACAAGGGCACTTCGTTAGCGGCGACTTGCGCGGATCGAAGGCAGATATCTGGGATGGTGGGCATCGCGTGCCGTTCATCGTTCGTTGGCCAGGGAAGGTTCAGCCAGGCTCTCACAGCAGCCAACTCATCTGCCATGTTGATCTCTTGGCCACCGTCGCCCAAATCGTTGGTAAGGCTATGCCAGCAGGAAGCGGCGAAGATAGCGTCAGCTTTCTCCCTGCACTATCAGGTGATCCGATTGTTTCCTCACGAGCAGGCGTGATACATCATTCGGTGAGTGGGCACTTCGCCTACCGTCAGGGACCGTGGAAACTCGCCCTAGCGAAAGCTTCCGGTGGCTGGACCTCTCCGACGGAAAAGCAGGCGGCCAGCGACGCTCCTAAGGCCCAGCTATACCACATGACCGATGACTTAGGTGAAACGTCGAATCAATATCTCACCCAACCTGAGATCGCCGCGAGCTTATTGAAACAACTGAAGGAAGATATTCGCCGCGGCCGAAGCACCGATGGTCCCGCCGCAAAAAACGACACTACGAAGATCAAACTTTGGAAGAGTGAAAAGTAATCGTTCGCCGCCCGCCCCAAACGCTTTTCTTCCCCGACAAGGACTTTGCATGAAAACCTGGACAACACTTCATCTGCTTCTTTTGTGCACGCTAATAGGTAGCCTGGTACCGACGGCACACGCGGCCGAAGGTAAGCGACCCAACATCTTGTTTATCATTGCCGACGATCAATCGCCCTTTGATTTCAAGTTCTACAATCCGAAATCCAAACTACAGACGCCGGTCATCGACCAGTTGGCGGCTGACGGCATGGTGTTCGATGCCGCTTACCACATGGGTTCGTGGTCGGGCGCGGTCTGCACGCCATCACGACACATGGTCATGTCGGGCCGCAGTGTGTGGCATATTCCCAGCAAAGCGCGGCGCAAAACCAATCCGAACGAAGCGAAGTCCGACTTGGTCCCGCCCGATTTAGCGAACTTCACCATGGCCGCCGTTTTCAACCGTGCCGGCTACGACACCATGCGAACCTGCAAAACAGGTAACAGCTACGCGGCAGCCAACAAGCAGTTCACCATCGTTCATGAAGCGATGAAGCGGGGCGGAACACCTCAGACCGGTAGTGCCTGGCATGGCAAACGAGTCCTGGAATACTTAGACGAACGGGAAAAGAATAACGACACCGATCCGTTCCTGATCTACTTTGGATTCTCGCACCCTCATGACACGCGTGACGGCACCCCAAAGTTATTGGCAAAGTACGGAGCCACCAACCACGCCGATAAAGATTCCCTTCCCGCAGGAAATCCGAAACAGCCGCAGCTTCCTGCCAATTGGCTACCAACGCACCCATTCGAAAATAGTCATTTGAATGTTCGTGACGAAGTGAACGTCAGCGGTGTTTGGAAAAACCGAGACGAAGATACCATCCGTAACGAACTTGGCCGTGACTACGCTTGCAGTGAAAACATCGACAATCAAGTCGGACGTGTTCTGAAGAAGTTGGAAGCGATGGGCGAGCTCGACAACACGTACGTCTTCTATACGGCCGACCACGGCATGGCGATCGGACGACATGGTCTGCAAGGAAAACAGAATCTATACGAACACACCTGGCGGGTTCCCCTTGTCGTCAAAGGCCCTGGCATCGAGCCTGGATCGCGTGCACCTGGCAACGTCTACTTGATGGACGTCCTGGCCACGATGTGCGATCTGACAGGGGTCGAAGCTCCTGAGACGAACGAGGGAATCAGTTTCAAACCCGTGCTGGAAGGAAAGCAGAAGACCATACGCGACGTGTTATATGGTGTTTATAGCGGCGGCCAGAAACCCGGCATGCGGAGCGTGCGGCAGGGAGACTGGAAGCTGGTCAAGTACGACGTACCAAATGCCGGCGTGCATGAGACCCAGTTGTTTAACTTGGCGGAAAACCCGCTGGAACTGCTCCCAGAACATCACGAGAAAGAAGTGATCGCCGTAACAGGCTACACGCCAAAGGCCAACGAAACAAACCTGGCCGATAAGCCCGAGTACGCTGCGAAACGAAAAGAACTCGAAACACTGCTTCGGCAGGAAATGGGTCGTCTCGACGATCCGTTCAAACTGTGGGACCAGAATTAACCTGTCGACGGGAGCTTCGCCAGTGGATGATCACGCTCGGCCAGCGGTAGTTCGACCGCCTGGCCGTTCTGCCGGTGCGACTCAAATACACCACAAACCATCTCGACGGTGGTCGCACCTTCGTGGATATTGCAGATGGGTTCGCGAGCGTCAACAACCGCGTCGATTAGGTCACGCACGGCCAATACATGGTTGTGCACCTGCTTGATCTGTTTTGGATTCGTCTCTTCCTTACCGACTCCCACGGAAGTAATCGGCAGCCACTTACGGGGCGGTAGGGCCGGGTCAAATGGATTGCCGGGGGCAAAGTGAGTGATCGGGTCACGGTCGATATGCCAGGTCACAACACCTTTACTACCGATCAACTGTAAGCAGTAGCCATTGCCAGCGGTATCGTCATTGGCAATCGAGTCGTAGTAAGCAATCGTTCCATCTTCCATCAGATAGCGGGCATGCAGTTCGTTCGCTGCCAACGGTCCTAATCCTTCTGCGCCTGGCTTTACGTCGGCAGCGGTGACCGGCTTACCATCTTGCAGCATGATTGCGGAGCAAGTCTGTGGCGCGCCGCCGAAATAGGCGAACAAGTTGACAATGTGCGTGCCTAGCACCCATAAGTCTTCACCGCCACCGCGTCGATCTCCTTTCCCTTTACCACGAATTTCAAGCAGCTTTCCCATCTCGCCTGAGGACATCAGCTGATCAATTTGGGCCAGGGCAGGGTGATAACGATTTCGGTGGGCGATGGCGACTTTCGTCCCGTGCTTTTCGGCCGCTGCAATCAGTGAGTCGGCTTCGGCTGGTGTGCGAACGAAAGGCTTTTCGCAGTACACACCCTTCACGCCTGACTCGATCGCGGCCATGATCATGTCATGGTGTTGATCGGGATGACGCGGAGCCACCGTCACAAACTCGGGCTTCGTCTGATCCAGCATCTCGCGAAAGCCAGCGAAACCTTTTGTCGTCTTCAGTTTGGCCATCGAGGCCGCCAGACCAACGGGGTTCGCGTCGGCGAGGCCCACGATTTCCGTCTCCGGCATCTGTAACCAAACCGTATCGAGACCATGCCCGTAGTTGCCACGACCCGTGTGACCAATCACAGCCACACGTCGCTTTGCCTCAGCGGCAAACGAGAGATGCGGAGTCAACAGAACAGCAGACGAGGCGGCGAGGAAAGTGCGTCGTTTCATAAGAGCAGGATTTCACACGATTGGCAGGAGAAGAAGTTGGAAGTTCGAGTCTAACGGACCGTCATCCGCGTTGCTACTTTCGGCCGATCCCAGTTTCGAACGCGCCGAGATCAGGGGATTCACCTTCAAACGAAATCCCAACCGAGATGCCGCGGTCAATGCAGTCGCTACCTGGGGACAGATGAAGAAGCGTTATCTCGGGCAGTTCCCCATCGGCTTGGCGCGGCAAGAGGAGTTGCTGTTCGTCCAAGCTTCGGAAGTCATCGCTTGAAACATCGACAGCATCGTCGAACGAATTGTGCGACAACTCACACTCTTCTTCGTCAACATTCACCAGGTCGCGACCACGGAAGCTCAAATTGTTTTTCAGGACATGCCCATAACCTGGCACGTCGGTGGCGTTATCTTTCTGGCGCGAAAGCATATTGAAGTTGGCCCCATTGCGATAGCCGGTATTGTTCAGCCAGTCGCATCCACCGATGTGATGGTTCGCATAAAATCCGTATGCCTTGTTGCGTACTGCCAGGCATTTAACGACTTCATGGCGCGGGATGGGGCGAGGCAAGCGAAAGACCGGAGTACCAGCGTAGCCACCTGCTTTGAAACCGTTGCCATCGGCTCGCCGCGTGAACTCGGGGCCATACCCATTCCAAAATGCCCAGCAGTTCTCAAACCGAACAGTCTCGGCGGCATTGATGCAATCGAAGCCGTCGTCGCTGTTGAACCATGCTCGACAGCCACGAAAGACATTGCCGGTTGCACCAGGCACCGGATGACAGCCGAATCCGTCGACGTTACCTCCGCGGCCTCCTTCCGAAACCGAGTCGTAGTTGTTGTAAGCGTCGCAGTTGAGAAAGACATTGTCCGATCCACGCACCGCATAAATGCCGATCGCCATGCCGTCGTGCATGCTCAGTTGCTCGAAGATATTGTGGCTACCATCGCTGGCAAAGCAGATCGACTGGGTATGTCCCTTCATCGTCACCTGCACGCCGACCACTTCGATTCCGCGAAAATGAAGCCATGAGCCGGAAACCGAAAATGCGTGCACCCGCATCCCAGTCGGTTTCACTGCTGAGAAATCAAATACAGGCCGCTCGTTTTCGTAAGCCCAATATCGAATCGGGGCCTCTTCCGTTCCGCTCTTGTTAAGGCGAAACACGTGCGCCCAAATTCGCCGCTTGTAGGCGATCTGAGACTCGTCGACAGGGTACGTTCCACCACGCAGGTAGACCGTGTCGCCGGGAGCAACCTCTTGCTGGGCACGCCCTAGCGTCGCGAACGGTTGTTCGATCGTACCAGGATTGGTATCCGTTCCGTCGGGAGCAACAAAGTAGGTTGCGGCAGTCGCCGGAACCACAAAGAGGCCAAGTAGCAGGGAGGCCAACGGTAGATGTCTGAAGAATCGCATGCAACAATCAGGAGAGAGGGAAGCGGTAGGTTACTTAATTCTAGTCGCTTCGCTGGCAAATTGCATGTCGCTCGGTCTGCGGGAGATCGATGGGAGTTAACCGTGATGGTCGCTCTGGGCCTCTAGCTCGGCTAATCGCTTACGCAGTCGAGCTTTTTCCTGCTCAACCGTTTCCCGTTTTGGCTGCAGTAAGTCGACCGTGGAATGCGAAGCGGAAGCAATTTCATCTTGTCCAACGATATGATCGTTCGTGACATAGACACCGCTCATCAGCGACGTTTTCACATGACCCGCATGCATATTTCCGTCACGATCACGAAATTGAACGGAATAGATGCGGTCGTTCTTTTCCCCGAACCAACCGGGGCCGAAGGGGGACCAGTGCATTTCCAACAATTCTTCACCGCGAGACCGGAAGTATTGCCGGACACGTTCCCGATCCAATCCGCCAGCGACAAGGCGGATGATCAATGCGAAAAAGATAAGACCTACGAAGAGGCCGAAAATACTCTCGGGGCCATTCATCGAATCCAATAACCTCCTACGCCCGAATTGTCGGACGGTTTCAGCGATGCCTATGGGTTTGCTACCTGGTAATTCGCTGACGAAGTTCTTTTCTGACTTCGATTTCGCATGAATCGATCAAGGCCAGAACGAGCGTTATTCTAACACGGTTACATGTCTCCGCGATTCTTTCCATTTTCGTCGTAGCGGACGAAGGCGAAGTAAAGAAACATGACAACGAAAGCAGGTGCCATAAAAAGAAAGAACGGCGTCACAAAGAAGACCGCCCCTAGCAGAGCGACCATGAAAACGCACCACAGCCACCACGTATCCCGCCACAGACCGCTGATCGGTCCCATCGCTTACCTCCAAAATCGTTCCCTCAGGTTCGCAATTGGTCGCCGCGAACCTGTTGCCTAAGAAGAACTTCCGAAACTCGCTTGTCAGTTTCGACAATTGTACTTGTTCGAGAAAGCAGGGCGCAACCTAAAACGTCACACCCAAGAGAGGTACTCTTAGAACGACGCTGGCGTTTCCGAGAGATTGAACCGGAACGCGTTGTCTTGACCTTCGACCACCATTGCCGTCAAGCCGGAGGTTTTCCAGTTCGCATATTGCAACGGAAGCTTAGATGAGGACTGCGTTGTGGGAGGAAGGGCAGGGTGGTCGCTTTCTCCTGTTACCGATTGCTCGACCTTTTTGATGACAACGCGGTAGTGTCCGATTGGGGCGCCGTCGCCCGGCTCGTAGGTCGTCAGCTGAAATTTCCCGTCCGCATCAGTCTTGCCGTAGGCAGTTAGATTGAGCGATTCGGAGTTAAACATCACAGTTGCCCCGGCGACCGGTTTGCCGTTCAGAGCGACAGTTCCAATGACGTTCACGGTGAGAGAACGCCCAGGAACCTTTTCTGAGGAACCGGAAGAGCAGCCCACCAAGCAGGCGGCCACTGTTAGCATGGCCAACAGGCCACGGCGATTCATGTTGTTAAACTCCCGGCAGAAGTTCGCTGCCACTGGTGCTACCCATTGATCCCCAGATTCCGTACGGACTTGGGCCGGTGGCTACGGGGCGTGCACCCTGGTCGCCGCAATCGACTTCGTCGGTGATGAATCGAACCGAGCCATCCGCGAAGATACACATCACCCCGTCGGGATGATCGCTCGATGCCGTGTAAAAACCGTTCTGGGCTTCGTGACTCGAGTAGGCACATTGCGGGCTATTCGGAGGAAGGCAGGTATTCACCGCCGAGAAAGCAGACCCACCATCGGACCAGCGGCCGCCAGGAGCCCCGTTCGCTTTGGCATAGCCTACGAACGGATCAAACGTGAGCGCACATTCGGCTGGCGTCTCAGGATCGCTTCCATAATTCACGTTTCTTTGATCACGCAGACTGTTGGGCAATGCTCGCTCTGCGAAGGCAACGGTGTAAGTCGCACCGTCGGCAATACTATCGAATGATGAATGATTGACCAAACCAAACATTCCGCGTGGATTTAGTGTTTCGGTCTCCAGGGAATCACCCGCACAGAATGCATAGTTCGAATCGCCAATGCCATCATTCACATAATGATGGGGACTCGAAGGGCAATTCAACACGGAGAATCGTTGCTTCCAAGGTTGATAAGTGCTTTCCCATGGTGTCTGCGACATCCCTTCAAATTGGATGGCTTCGATTACCTGACCTTCTTCCAGGTGAGGAAGTAGCGTCACGTATCCGCTCAAACGCTGAAAGGGAGCAATCGCCCCGCCATTGAACTGATGCTGTCCTGGGCCTCCTTCGCGGTACGGGAATGCCGAAAAGGTGTCGTGATAGTCCGTTAGTGCGAGGCCGATTTGCTTCAGATTGTTCGTGCACTGCATACGTCGCGAGATCTCGCGAGCTTGTTGCACAGAGGGAAGCAGCAACGCCACGATGATTCCTATCGTGGCAATCACAATCAACAGTTCTACCAGGGTGAATCCACTTCGTGTGGTTCTGGAGGTAATCACTTGGAGGTCTCCGGGGAGATGTTGTGCAATGAACATAGTTCAATTCACATCCCTTAACCTCAAACGGTGTTCCAAACAGTGGGCAAGAAATGCCCATTACGGCCGCGATATTTCGGTATACCGAAGAGAACTTGCCGTTAGTGGAATCTGATTCCCTTAAACGGGTTGGCAACGTCGAAGGTTGCCCCGAAGAGTTTTTACATATTCTTCGCCATTAAATAGATGCAGTACCTCAACGATTCGAGAGATATTCCCCATTGGTACTAACGATTGCTACCTCGTTAGGCGACCGATTCTTTATCTGCCTAATCGATGTGCTAACGCGTGATATTGTTTTTCAGGCAAACCTGAGTGGTTAGGACGAAGAGTCTGCTCATCTCGAGACGGAACTCTCAAGCTCTTCGCAGGAACGTTTGAAGAGAAACCGACGCAAATCGTTCTCAGAACTTACCTATCAAGCGTTCGTCCGCGGCTGATCAACGGGTGAAAAGGAATCGCTGGGGAATCTTGACCAGAGACTAGCTTCCGCAACTTTCAGGGGGTTACAATGACCGGGCCTCGTCGGGAGGATGAGATCGGTTTCGTTGACCTCGATACGGTTTTGCCGGAATGTATTTGCTTGAAAATCCCGTCCTACAGCGGGAGTTGCTGGTCAATCTGCGGACAGCTCGCGCGTTCTTACTGCTGTTGGCCTATCAAATATTGCTAGCTGCGATCGTGTATTTTGCCTGGCCTCAGGTCGAGCGACTCGATCTCTCTACCGATCAGGAATCGGCTAGACGTTTGTTCGATCT
This sequence comes from Blastopirellula marina, assembly GCF_002967765.1. Lineage (NCBI taxonomy): Bacteria > Pseudomonadati > Planctomycetota > Planctomycetia > Pirellulales > Pirellulaceae > Blastopirellula > Blastopirellula marina. Next base: position 557,173 of record NZ_PUHY01000010.1, read on the forward strand.
CTTCTTCCTGGGGCAATTCGTCCTGGCGTCGTTGATGGCCCCCAGCTTTGCCGCAGGCACGCTCACCGGTGAGAAAGAACGCAAAACATACGAGATGCTCTTAGCGAGCCCGCTTAAACCGGGCGCGATCGTGATCGGCAAATTGCTGGCATCCCTGGCTCATTTGGCTCTGCTAATTTTCACGTCGCTCCCAATCGTGATGCTGTGTCTACCACTTGGTGGTGTCTCACTTTATGAACTCCTTGCGGCATACGCCATCTTGATGGTGGCGGTGGCGACGTTCGGCATGATTAGTGTCGCGTGTAGCAGCTTCTTCCAGCGAACCGCTTCTTCGCTGGTTGTTTCTTACCTGTTAATCCTGCCGATCGCCTTAGCCGGCGCGTTCTTCTGGCAGATGCTCGGGCAAGACGGTAGCTTGCGACTGGTCGTCTTGTTGATGACCGTCCCGCTGCTCGCGCTCGCGACGATCGTGCTCCTTTCGGCCTATACCGCCCAAACTCTGTTGTACCCCAACGACGTCGGCAGTGAAGGCAAAGATGTGATCGACTTAGACAAAGAAGCCCGAGAAGCGGTTGGCTTGGTGATCCAACGCGATCAATTTCCGGATCGTTTTTTTGCCCCGCCCAAGCGTACTCAGCTGCTGGATGACAATCGGAATCCGGTTTACGACAAAGAGATTCACAGCGAAATCTTCGCTCAAGGAACCTTGATGCTGCGGCTGGTCATTCAGATCAGCATGTTCCTGGCGATCCCGCTCATGGCGGTCTGCCTGTACTTCAAACCGCAGTACGCGCCACTTTACATGGCGTACGTGATCTTGTTCAACATCCTCGTCGGTCCGGTTTTTTCCGCCGGTAGCATCACTTCAGAACGCGAACGAGAAACGCTCGACCTATTGCTGACCACCGAGATCTCTCCCTGGATGATTCTTTCCGGGAAGCTGATCGCTGGCTTCCGGGTATCCAGCGTGTTGACCGGTTTTCTGTTATGGCCGTTAGCGCTGGCCTGCTTGATGGTTCCGTACTATTGGACGAACTGGCTTTCGGTCGTCGCCTACTTATCGGTCGTGCTCATCACGTGTGTCACAACCTCGATGCTCGCACTTTTTTGCTCGGTGATGTTTCGTAAGACGTCGCACAGCTTAATGTGCACCTACTTGGTAATCATCGCTCTGTTCTGCGGAACTTTGGCGTTTGATTACTTCGCCCAGTTGGCGTTTACGCCGCCGACAAACACGTCGATCGTTGAGTATTCGTCGGAAGAGAATCAAGAGGCTGAAAAGCCATTGTCTTCGACTGTCGTAGAGTTCGCCGAGAAATTAACGCTGGTAAGCCCATTCTCCGCGCTGTGGGATGTGCCGTTAGAGGTAGACCTGGATGGTGCTACTGACAATCCAGGAAATTGGCAACGGTTCGGTATCTATATGGGCCTGACGATCGGTGCGAACGTTTTGCTGTTCGGGATGATGGTCTGGCTCTTTCGTACCCGCTGGCGTGTCGCTTACTAGAATGGCGACCCGCCGGTTGGCTGACCGCCGGCCATCACACGCAGCGGACCGACGATACCACCAAAGAGATCGTCCATGGTGCTCCGTGGGTCTTCCACGATCACAACACGGTCGCCTGCGAAAAGCTGGTAATTGTATTCAGGCGGGATTTCTTTGCTGACGTGATCGTACTTCGAGACCAGCTTCTGAGGCTGACCGCCGTGATGCTGTGGCAACCGGCTCACGGCAATATGGAATCGCTTGAACTTCGCCTCTGCCTTTGCTTGATCGACCGCTGCCTGCAAAGTCGGAGCCATGGTCAGCGGGATTCGCTTCGTTGAACCTGCCGCGTCTTTCGATTGCATCTCGACCAGGATCATCGGTTGATTGGGTGGACCAGTTGGTTCGTCTTGCGATAAAGCCGAATCAGAGTTGGCCATCGGCTGCATCATGCTACAACCGCTTCCCAGCAAGATGATCATCAGCACGGGGAAAGTGAACAGGGGAAATCGTTGGATCATTTTCACAATCCCTTGCGAAGCGAGGACCAAAGGGGGCATCTGAACAGCGCGTTTCCTACGCAGCCGTTGGAAATGGTATCGGTTGAACCTATCTCACAAGTTGAATCGATTTCCCAGATATTTCCGGTTAGTAAAGATAGGAAGAGCTAAGATCGCTAGCAACAACCATGCCACAGATAGCCTTTACCCCATCGGGCGGAAGAATCGACGGAACCCCGCAAAGAATTGCTATCGTTACTATCGTCAAGATTAACGATTGAGGAACCCGTACAGACCGAAAACTTGACCTCCAATTCCGCATAACCGTTCCACCGATAACTTAGCTGAGGCCATTTTATTGGGAAGTAAAATATCTCAGCACAAAACAGTTAGTTAGCGAACGGTTTATGCGAAACTTAAAACCCCACAACATTTCGCCCATCATCATAGGCAAGGCGATCCTATGCACAGTCGCAGCGACTGTGCTCGGGCTTACCGGATGCCTGGTTGGGCCAGACCACGTCGACCCGGGAGCGCCGTTCCGCAGCGAATGGATACCTCCCTTACCCCCAGGGATCAATCAATCAGTCAACGATTCGGTTGCCTGGTGGACGAAATTCCAAGACCCAATTCTCAGCAGCATGATCGTGCGGACGGCTCAACAGAACCTGACCTTGGGTCAAGCCGCTGAAAAGATCGCGGAAGCTCGTGCGTTACGAGGAATTGCTCGCGGTGGACTATTTCCTGATATCGACGGTATCTCGAGCTACACGCGGCGTAAGCAATCGGGAAGTGGTAACTCGCTCGGTCTGGCAAACTTCCAGCCACCACCGTTCAATTTCTGGTCGGCTGGTTTTGATGCTACATGGGAAATCGATATCTTTGGTGCCGTTCGTCGTCGCTTGCAGGCCACCACGCAGGACATTGAAGTCGCGATCGAAGACCACAACGCTTTGATGGTCAGCCTTCAAGGCGAAGTGGGTGCCAACTACATTACGGTCCGTACCTATCAACGTCGAATTCAATTTGCGGAACGCAATATCGAACTTCAACGTTTGGCCCTCCGAGACGCAGAAGTTAAGCTCGATGCCGGTACGGTTACCCAACTCGACGTCGAACAGGCCAAGTACAACTTGTACCGCACTGAAGCGGCTCTTCCATTGTTGAAGCAGGAAATGGAATTGGCCTTCCATCGACTGTCCGCTTTGATGGGTGAACCACCCTCCGACCTTTCGCAGCAGATTACGCCGAACCAACAGTTTCCGCTGCTGCCAGAGGACATCGGCGTTGGTCTGCCAATCGAACTGATTCGCCAACGACCTGATATTCGCTCGTACGAACGCCAGCTGGCGGCTCAGGCAGCTCGCATTGGTGTGGCCGTTGCCGAACTGTATCCTCGCTTCACAATCACCGGTACGTTCACCGTCGATTCGACGCGTTTCAATCGTTGGTTCACGACACCTAGTATCGCCTACTCTTCCGGCCCGGCAATGCGATGGCGACTGTTGGACTTTGGTCGTGTCCGTAGCGATATCGAAGTTCAGCGAGCTCGCTGGCGAGGACTGGTTTACGCTTACCAAAACTCCGTGGTGGAAGCCGCCGCGGAAGTGGAAGATGCTCTGTCGCAATATCGTTACAGCATCGATCGAGCCCAAAGCCTGCGTCAAGCAGCGGCATCGGCACGGAAAGCAGCCGAGATCTCGAAGGTGCAGTACGACGGTGGTTTGATTCCGTTCCTGACGCTGTTGGACGCTCAACGCGTGCAGGCCGAACTGGACGACCAGACGGCAGAAGCGGAAGGGAACATTTACCTCTCGGTGGTCTCGTTGTACAAGGCCCTCGGTGGTGGTTGGATCGATCCATTCGCCGTTGCTTCCGATCCGAATGCAGTTGACCCAAGCGAGCTCGTTCTGCCACCGCCAGGTGATCCGAATGCCCCGCCACTCCCTATGGGCCCCAATGGTCCAGCCAATCCGGCAGCTCCGATGGGACCGGGTCTTCCTCTGAACGAAGATGACGGCCTCCAACCAGCCGAGGCCTTGCCGGTACCGATGCCAGGGGACAACTAGCCGTCAAAAGCGGTCATCTTCAACGTTTCGCAAGCTAACGCGGGTGATTCGAGGGCCTCCTCTCGGATCACCCGTTTTGTGTTTCGAAGCAAATTCCACCGTCCCCCAGGTTGTGACCAGCCGCTGGAATCCTTAGAATTTGGCCCCAAGTAGAACGACCTAACCGCTTTGCATATTCTGGAATTCCATGGAGACGCCTGGGTTTCTCGAGCCCTTTCAAGGCCGCTGGACAAAGCGGCACTTGCTCGATTTGGAAAGTTTGACGTCAGACGAAATCACCCTTCTTCTCGACGTCGCACAAGCGTTTAAAGACTCGACGGAAAGCTGCCGTCGCAAATTGCCCGTACTCACCGGGCGAACCTCGGTTAATCTGTTTTTCGAGGATTCGACACGCACTCGCACCAGTTTCTCGCTGGCTGCCCGCCGTCTAGGAGCGGACGTTGTCGAGTTTTCTGCCTCCAGCAGTAGTCTCTCCAAGGGAGAAACGCTGCTCGATACGGCGAAGACCATCGAGTCGATGTGCATTGACACCTTGGTTTGTCGCCACAAGGCCCCCGGCACACCTCAGATGTTAGCCGCGAACCTGGACTGTGCCGTGATCAATGCCGGCGACGGCCCTCACGAACACCCCACGCAAGGCCTGCTCGACATTCTGACCATTCGCCAACACCGCGGCGACTTGGCCGGCAAGACGGTGGCCATGGTCGGCGATATCGCTCACAGCCGAACTGCCCGCTCGAATATCTGGGGCCTGCAAAAGCTAGGTGCCCATGTGATCGTTTGTGGTCCTTCAACGCTCGTATCCCGTCGTTGGGAAGAATTCGGCGTCGAGGTCTCGCACGATCTTGATTCCATCTTGCCGCGTTGTGACGTGCTGAACTTGCTGCGGATTCAATTCGAGCGTCAGTACACCCGACCATTTCCGTCCGTTCGCGAGTATGCACTGCTGTATGCAATGGATCGTAAACGAATGGAACGGGCCAAGTCGGACATCCTGATCATGGCCCCAGGCCCGATTAACCGTGGGGTGGAAATCACCCCAGAGGTCGCCGATGGGGAACACTCGGTGATCCTACATCAAGTCAACAATGGCCTAGCTGTCCGAATGGCGGCCATGTGGCTGCTCAATGATGGTCGAGCCACTTCGTAAATTCTGAGAACGTCAGCCAAAGAGATTTCGCCTCCGAGCCTTTCCAAGCAAGAACCAAGGCGATTGGAACCAACCATGCCCCGAACGCTCATACAAAATGGTCGCGTGATCGACCCTAGCCAGGGGATCGACCGCGTTACGAACCTGCTGATCGAAGAGGGACGTATCGGTGCGATCGATGTCGACTCAGGCTTGGAAGCCACACGTGTTATCGACGCCACGGGAATGCTGGTTGTTCCTGGGCTGATCGACCTGAACGTCCAAATTCGCGAACCTGGATTTGAAGAAGACGAAACGATTGAGTCAGCAGCCTACGCCGCTCTGGCTGGTGGTTTCACTTCGATTGCCGCCATCTCGGAAACGAATCCTCCCGTTGATAGTGCTGCCGCTGTAACCTACCTCGGTCGTCAGGCAACTGAGGCCGATCACTGCAACGTTTACCCTGTAGCTTGCGTAAGCAGTGAACGGCAAGGGGAAGAGATGGCCGAAATCGGCATCTTGAACAACGCCGGCGCGATTGCGTTCAGCGATGGAACTCGCCCTGTCTCTAATCCTGAACTGCTGAGGCGAGCCCTCGAATACACGTTGATGTTCGACCGTCCGGTGCTGAACCGGCCAGAAATGGTCGAGCTATCTCGCGATGGCGTGATGCATGACGGGAAGGTTTCCACCGTGTTGGGCCTGGCTCCGATGCCGACCGAAGCGGAAGACGTGATGGCCGCCCGTGATATTCGCATTTGCGAAGCCACGGGAGGGAAGCTTCACCTGCTGGGGATTTCATGCAGCGGCACGGTCGACATTCTCCGCCGAGCGAAAATCCGCAACGTCGGAGTGACGGCTAGTATCTGTGCCTACCAGTTCGCCAACACCGACGAAGCGATGCGAGGGTTTCACACCAGCTTCAAGCTTAACCCGCCACTTCGATCGGCCGACCACATCCAGGCCTGTATCGCCGGACTGAAAGATGGCACGATCGACGTCATTGCCAGTGGTCACGCGCCGCGATCTTCGGAAAAGAAGATGTGTGCGATCACGGAAGCACCATTCGGAATGGTCGGACTGGAAACCGCACTTGGCTTGGTTAGCACGCACCTGATCAAAGCAGGGCACCTCGACTGGGCGATCGCCATTAAAGCAATGTCGTTCAACGCCGCTCAAGTTCTCGGCCTGGCCAAGGGAACGCTTCAAGTTGGTGCCGATGCCGATGTCACGATCATCGATCCCGAACAACGCTGGACGGTAGATACTGCGAGCTACCGCTCAAAAAGCTTCAACTGTCCATTTCATGGCCAAGAACTAGTGGGCCGCGTTGTCGAGACAATTGTAGGCGGAGTCAGCAAGTTCCGTTACGATGCAGCGTAAATCGCCTTTCTCGTAGTACGCCTCGTTGCCGAGGAAAGAGAGGGACTTCCATGTCGCTGATCATCGACGGATACAACCTGCTGTACGCAGCTGGGCTCGTGGGCTCTGTCGATGGGGAAGGATCATTTGAGGGGGAACGCCGGGCCTTACTCGACGCTCTACTAAGTGTGATCGACCCGAAGGAACTACCACAAACCACGGTGGTTTTCGATTCTGCCAATCCTCCACCTGGTCTGCCGCGGACGGTTCATCATCAACAAATCACCGTGCGTTTTGCCACTGGTTACGCCGATGCGGACGAGATGATCGAAGAACTGATTCGCGATCATCATGCCCCCAAACGCCTAACGGTAGTCTCCAGCGATCACCGCGTGCAACGTGCCGCCCGACGGCGTAAGGCGAAAGCGATCGATAGCGATAGCTGGTTCCGCTTGATGCGACAAACGCGTAAGCGAATCCGGGAGCAAGAGGCGAAGAAACCACCACCGCCTAAGCAACCATCTGCCTCGGTTCCTAACGCTCAGGTCAACGAATGGATTAAATTCTTCGGCGAAATCGATCTGGACGAACTTGCGCCACCTGAAACTTCAATCGCTAAGATTACGCCGCGCAAGACCCCACCAACCTCACCGCCACCAGGCGACCAAACACGTCCCTCGAAGCAGACATCTGGCAATCGAGAACCTGAGACAGGGGAGGGGAAGCAAGGTTCGCCGAACGTCTTCACAGACGACTATCTCAAGAAGATCGCGGACGAATTCTTCGGAACGAACGAGTAGACAACTGACAGGTTATTCGCTGTCGACCGGCATCCGTTGACGATACCGGCTCTCGCGAAATACCCATTAAGAGTGCCGCAGTGCCTTGTCCGAGATATCCTTGCGACACCAGGCCCCATCCCAGCGGATGCATTTCACCGCGGTGTAGGCTTTAAGCTTGGCAGCCGAGATTGTGTCGCCAATCGCCGTCACGCCTAAAACGCGACCGCCATTGGTCACAATCTGTTCGCCGTCAAACTTTGTGCCAGCATGAAAGACCTTAACGTCTTCCAGCTTGGCGGCTTCGTCGAGGCCGCGAATCGGCTTCCCTTTTTCGTAGCTGCCAGGATAGCCTTCGGAAGCCATCACCACGCAGACCGAGGGGCGGGTGTCCCATTCTGGAGGGTCGATTGAATCGAGCCGACCTTCCGCACAGGCTTCCAAAATGTCGGCGAGGTCGGACTTCAACCGCATCAAAATCGGCTGACATTCAGGGTCGCCGAAACGAACGTTGTACTCCAACACCTTGGGACCTTGGTTGGTCATCATCAAACCAGCGTACAAAACACCCTGGAACGGATTGCGTGCCCGCTTCATTCCATGAACGGTCGGAACGAGAACCTTCTCTTCGACCATCGACATGATTTGTGGCGTAACTAGCGGCGTTGGGGAGTAAGCTCCCATCCCGCCGGTGTTCGGTCCCTTGTCATCGTCGTAAGCAGGCTTGTGATCCTGAGCGGGGGGCAGGGTGAGGATTGTCTTACCATCGGTGATCGCTAGAACGCTGGCCTCTTCGCCATCGAGCCGCTCTTCGATAATGATCTGAGCCCCCGCATCGCCGAAGACCCGCTGACGACCAATCTGATCGATCGCTTCCAACGCCTCTTCCGCTGTATCGCACACCGTAACGCCTTTGCCGGCAGCGAGACCATCGGCCTTGATAACAACCGGAACGTCTTCCCCTTCGTGTGGGAAACGATCCTTGATGTAGCGAGCTGCCGCATCCGCTTCTCGGAATACGCGATAGTCGGCGGTCGGAACATCGGCGCTTCGCAGCGTTTGCTTGCAGAAGGCCTTGCTTCCTTCCAGTTGAGCAGCCGCCTTGTTGGGGCCGAAGATCTTCAGACCTTGCTCACGGAAGTAATCAACCGCACCAGCCACGAGAGGAGCTTCTGGCCCAACGACTGTGAGACCAACATCATTACGCTTGGCGAAATTTGCCAAAGCGGCGAAGTCGGTTTCGTCGATTGCAATGTTTTCAGCATCGATCTGTGTCCCGGCATTGCCTGGAGCTACGAACACATTCCGCACGCGCGAGCTTTGCGACAACTTCCAAGCCAACGCGTGCTCGCGTCCACCCGAACCTAAGACCAAAACGTTCATAAAACGGCTGCCGCTTTCCTGGCGATAAAATCGACGAACTGAAGAATCGTGCAGTGTACCAAATTACCATTGTCTCGCTCACCTCTAGCGGAAAAACGAGGAAAGCGACCGCGAATTGGTCGTCAACTTGGCAAAAATCTGCATCTCGTTGCAAGAAACTAAGGCTTGATTCCAGCGTTTACCCTGGTAAAACAGGCAATCTACCACGAAATCCCACTTCCCTCGCTGGCCCGCTCAGCTCCCACCTTCCTACCTCCCCACCTTGCCTCACGGCACTTGAGATCTTTTACAGTCGTTTGAATCCGCCTACTTGGGGGTGGAAACGCGGCTGTTTCGCTCTTAAATTAAACCAATTACGCTCCCCTCATTGGGGTGCGACAGAATACATGGGCAAGAAAATCGCAGATGCATATAATGTGTGGTGGAATTCCACGCCCCTATGAGGGCAGTGTTTTTCCCTCGCTTTTCAACCCATCCTTCCTACAAAAACCCCCTCAGTAATTAGCCAATTAAGGAGTACTGGATGAAAATAACGCAACTTGGTTTGATGCTTCTGGCCGTCCTCGCTGTCAATGTTCAAAGCGCCGAAGCCCAAAAATGGGGCACGGTGACTGGTCGTTTCGTGATCGATGGCAAAGCCCCAACCTTGCCAGAAGATGAAATCACAAAAGACGTCGAATTCTGCGGCGCCAAGCTACCGAATCCTTCGCTGAAGGTCAGCGACGATGGTGGCATTCAGGACGTTGCGATGTGGCTTTACCTGGATCGTGGCGATAAGGCCCCGACTCCGCATCCTTCCTACGCCGAAGCCGCCAAGAAGCCAGTTGTCATTGACAACAAGGCGTGTCTATACGAACCACACGTGGTCGGTATCCTGGTTGGCCAGCCGGTCGAATTTAAGAACTCCGACCCGATTCCGCACAACTTCAAGGTCGAAGGCTTTTCAAACTCTGGCATGAACAATCTGGTTCCTGTCGGCGGTGTGTTCGAGCACGAGTTCGACTCGGAAGAACGTTATCCGATGAATGCCAGTTGCTCGATCCACCCTTGGATGGCCGGCAAGATTATCGTTCGCGAATCCCCATACATGGCGGTTTCGGCTAAGGACGGTACCTTCACCATCGAGAATCTGCCGGTTGGCGAGCACAAGCTGCAAATCTGGCACGAAATCCCTGGCACCATCAAAGAAATGAACGTCGGTGGCAAGAAGGTGAAAGACCGTAAGGGTCTGCTCGAGATTGAAGTGAAGGAAGGTGATAACGACCTGGGCGACATCAAGATCGAAGCCGATTTGTTGACGCCAAAGAAGTAGTATCACACTTCATTTCTGCGGAGTAAGTCATGAGAACTGCCAAGTTTGCAGTCCTGCTGTTGGGCATTCTGGGTTTAATGACCCAGAATGCATCAGCCCAGCAGTGGGGCACGGTGACCGGGCGATTCGTGGTCAACGGAAAGCCTAACAACCTGAAAGATCTGACGGTAACCCAGGACAACCAGTTCTGCGGTAACAAGATTCCCGATCCGGCATTGCAAGTCGATTCCGAAGGGAACTTGAAAGATGCCGCGTTGTGGCTGTTCCTCGATCGCGGTGACAAGGCACCTGATCCTCATCCGATGTATGCCGCAAAGGTGAAGGAGACGGTGGTGGTCGATAACAAGGATTGCCTGTACGACCCTCAAGTTGCCTTGGTGTGCACGGGACAGGAAATCGAATTCAAGAATTCCGATCCGATTCCGCACAACTTCAAAATCGATGGTTTCAGCAACGGTGGCATCAATACGTTAGTGCCCGCCGGTGGAAGCATGAAAAAGAAGTTCAATTCGGAAGAGAAGTCGCCGATGATGGCTGGCTGCACGATCCATGGCTGGATGAAGTCGCGTATCGTGATGCGTGATTCTCCTTATATGGCGGTATCTGGCGAGAACGGGAAATTCACCATCGAGAACCTGCCGGTTGGTAAGCACCAATTCCAGGTCTGGCATCCGGTGAGCAACTACGTCAAAGAAATGAAAATCGACGGCAAGACGGTGAAAGACCGAAAGGGCATCATCGAAATCGACGTCAAACCAGGCAATAACGACCTGGGCGACATCGTGATCGATGCCAACCTGTTGAAGTAACGTGATGAAAACAGTGAGAACGCGGTCCTTGTTTATGGGGACCGCGTTGATCCCTGTAAGCGAACGTAGGCTTGGCTCTCGTGGAAGCCAACTCTGCTCTGTTTCTGAAGATCCACCTAACAGCGTCGTCTTCCCAGTGATAGGCGAAGGCAAACTGGAATCAACAATGCGAATTTGCCAGGCCCCGGAGTTTGGCGGACGTTATCAGGCGGGAGGCCTGGTTCTGGCCGTCTTGGTTGGGGCAATCATTGGATGCACGTCAGAACCTCCCCAGTTCGATCTGAACGAAGTCGCTTTGCGCAAAACCGAAATCACGCAAGACGCAAGCCTTAGCTTGGAGTATCAGATCGATCCGATCGCCAAGATTCTGTCCGAGAATTTCGGCACGCCTGACGATCCGAAGGTTCCAGAATTCGACTACGAAGAACTGTTCCCCGATCTGTACGAGGATCCTGAAAGCCTCGACGAAGATGAAAAGGCGAAACTCGAAGTCGAACAATCCAGCATCAAAGATCTGCTGAAGATCGACATGCTAAAGATGGCCGCTGGCCCTTACGGAAGCGAAGAAGATGGCAGCCCACGAGGACTGTACCGCCAACACTGTGTTCACTGCCACGGTATCAACGGCGATGGAGCAGGTCCGACGGCTGCGTTCTTAAACCCTTACCCACGCGATTTCCGTATGGGCAAGTTTAAGTGGAAGTCGACCAAGACAGGTGTTCCACCAACTCACGACGATCTGAAACGGATCATCATGAACGGAGCTCCTGGCACCGCGATGCCCAGCTTCAAACTGCTTCCCGAAGAAGAGGTCGAAGCACTCGTTCAATACGTGAAGTATCTGACAATCCGGGGCGAATCCGAACGCAATCTGTTGATGGAGTTCTCGCAACTGGACGCGGCGGTCGCCAAGCCAGCCGAAAAGCGAAACGAGGAAGAAAAAGAATACATCAAAGAGATGTCTCCCGAAGAGCTGGCCGAAGCGAAGGAAGACCTCAAGGCGGAAGTCGAAGAGCTGACCGAATACGCGCGAATGGACTTCATCCTACCAGTTTACGAGAAGTGGCGTGACGCCGAACCGACTGAAGTCCCAGCACGTCCCGATTGGGATCTCGACGAGTCGATTGCCGCCGGGAAGGTTTTGTTCTTCGGTAAGGGTGGCTGTGCGACCTGTCATGGACAGTCTGGCTTGGGCGATGGTCAAACGGCCGAAATGTTCTATGACGACTGGACGGAAGACTTCTTCGATCCAAAAGCCCCTGACAATCTGGAAGAGTTCCTGGCGTTAGGCGCTTTGCCACCTCGCAAGCTCGACCCCCGTAACTTGCGTTTGGGCAACTTCCGTGGTGGTCGCCGCCCGGTCGATGTCTACTGGCGTATCAAAAACGGCATCGAAGGCGCCAAAATGCCTGCCGCTGCCTACGACTTGCAAGACGAGGACGTCTGGCACTTAGTCGACTTTGTTCTGAAGGGCTTGCCATACGACAGCTTGAGCCAGCCGTCGCTGCATGAGCAAGAGAATATTCGGCTAAGAAACTAACCGCACAACCTTTGATCGCTCGACGAGACACCTCGTCGAACATGCCATACAGCACAGGCTGGAAGTAGGAGAGTCCCTGGTGGGAAGATTCTGGAGTCTTGTTTTTTTGAGCATCCCAATCTTGGGCACCCTCATCATTGTGTGGGCAGCCATGGATTGGTATCCGCTTGAAGGCCACTGGTTCCCTGAACGGGTTGTCGAGGATGGTAACATCGACCACCTTTTCTACTTCATCCTATGGCTGACCGGCATTGTCTTCATCGCAACGGGAATCCTTCTGTTCTGGTTTCTGTGGAAATACGATGCAGCCAAGAATGACCAGCCAGTCGTGTTCACACACGGCAGTCATTACCTGGAAGTGATGTGGTCAGTCGTTCCGGCGATCATCCTGCTTTTTTTGGCTATATACCAAATGGATGCTTGGGCGGGTGCTCGAATGGAACGTCCCGTGTTGGCCAACGGCCAGCCCAAACCGCCGATCGCGCGTGTGACAGGTCGGCAGTTTGAATGGAAGATGCAATACCCGGGTGAAGACCAGAAGTTCGACACGCCAGACGATCTCTATGTTACCAACGTTTTGCACGTTCCCCGTGACGAGGAAGTGGTCCTTGAAATAGAAAGTGAAGACGTGCTGCACAGCTTCTTTCTGCCGAACTTCCGCGTCAAACAGGACGTCGTCCCCGGTATGAAGCAGTTTATTTGGTTCAAGCCGATCAAAGATGGTTCGTACGATATTGTCTGTGCCGAGCTTTGCGGTTGGGGTCATTACAAGATGAAAGGTCAAATTACCGTCCAGTCGCGGAATGATTTCGACGTCTGGCTAAAGAAGACCTATGACGAACAAGAGTTGTCCGAATTTTCGCTGGCTGAGGCAGAGTAAGATACGATGAGCAGCATCACTGCGGATGGGCACGCATCGCACGCCCACTCGTCCAGCGAATTTGGCGTTGGCGAGTTCATTTCGACCTACGTGTTTTCACGCGACCACAAGGTAATTGGGATTCAATTCCTGTTCTCGACCTTGCTGTGGTTCCTGGTGGGCGGTTTGCTTGCAATTGGCATCCGTTGGCAATTGGCTTGGCCTTGGAGCGACATGCCGGTGATCGGGCCAATGCTCTTCTCGGCAGAAGGTGGTCAGATCTCACCTGAGTTCTACACGATGCTCTTTACCATGCACGCCACGGTGATGACCTTTCTGGTGATCATTCCGATCTTGGCGGGTGCATTCGGCAACTACTTAATCCCGCTGATGATCGGGGCCGACGATATGGCTTTCCCCACGCTCAACATGCTCAGCTACTGGGTGATGTGGCCAGCGTTCTTCTTCTTTGGAGGAAGCTTCTTCGTTGCCGGTAACGGAGCATCGAGTGGTTGGACCAGTTATCCCCCATTATCCTCAGTGCCAGAATCGGCTCCTGGTAGCGGTCTCGCGCAAACGATGTGGCTGCTTGGTCTGACCTGTGTCGGCATCAGTTCGATGATGGGTTCAGTCAACTACCTGACTACGATTATTCAGATGCGTGCTCCTGGCATGACGATGATGCGTCTGCCGCTGACGATCTGGGGCATGTTTATTACAGCGCTCCTGCAAGCGTTCGCCTTGCCCGTGCTGACCGCCGCAGGCTTTATGCAACTGCTCGATCGCACCGTGGGGACTGGTTTCTTCATTCCAGAAGCGTTGTCGGTGAACAACTCGCCCATGGCACCTGGTGGTGGACAGCCGCTGCTGTGGCAGCACTTATTCTGGTTCTATTCCCACCCGGCGGTCTACATCATGATCTTGCCAGCGATGGGGATGGTTTCGGACATTTTGTGCTGCTTCGCTCGCAAGCCGCTGTTCGGTTACAAACCAATGGTTTACGCCATGAATGGGATTGCGGGTCTCGGATTCATTGTCTGGGGACATCACATGTTTGTCTCTGGTATGAATCCTGGTCTCGGCATGACGTTCATGGTCGCGACGATGATGATCGCCTTGCCAAGTGCGGTAAAAACCTTCAATTGGCTCGGCACGATCTACGGCGGAAAAATCCAGTTCACCACGCCGATGTTGTTCTCGCTGGCATTTGTTTCGATGTTCGTGGTGGGTGGCCTCTCCGGTATCTTCATGGCTGCAACGCCGGTGGATATCTTCATCCACGACACCTATTACATTGTCGCTCACTTCCATTACGTTTTGTTCGGTGGAACAGCGATGGCCGTGTTCGGTGCGATCTATTTCTGGTTCCCCAAGATGTTCGGTCGCACCATGAACGAGTTCTGGGGAAAGGTGCACTTCCTCCTGACGTTTGTGTTCCTCAACGGGACATTCTTCACGATGCACATCCTGGGCGCCGTGGGTTTTCCACGTCGTTTAGCCGATCCGTACCACTACGAGACATTCCGCCACTTGCAACCGATCAACCAGTTCATGACGATCTGTGCCATTTTGATGGTGGCCTCGCAGATCCCGTTCATTTTGAACTTTTTCTACAGCATGTTCTTCGGCCCCAAGGCTGGACGCAATCCTTGGCACGCCAACGGTCTGGAATGGCAAGCACCGAGTCCTCCTGGGCATGGCAACTTCGATTTTCAGCCGATTGTCTATCGTGGTCCTTACGAGTATGGATCACCCGAAACGGACCAGGATTATTACCCACAGACTCAGCCACCGACCGAGCGTGGCAAAGCAGACGTCCCACCGACTTTAGCTGCTGACTAAGTACGTATGACTGAACTATCCCAATCCGAATCTCGCTGGCCGCATCGCTTGGCGTTGCTGTTGGTCTTGACGACGTATCCGCTGATCTGGATCGGCGGTCTGGTCACGACCACCAAGAGCGGCATGGCCGTTCCGGATTGGCCGTCGACCTATGGATACAACATGTTTCTGTATCCGTGGCAGACGTGGGTGTTCGGTCCCTATGACCTGTTCCTGGAACATGGGCATCGTCTGTTGGCTTCGACGGTTGGATTTTTGTGCATCTTGTTCTTAGGTCTGGCAATCTGGCGGAAAGATCGGACGCAAATCTGGTTGGCTTCCGCGGCGTTAGTCCTCGTCTTGGCTCAGGGAATTCTCGGTGGCCTGCGGGTTGTTTTGGATGCGACGACTATCGCACGAGTCCACGGCTGCGTCGGCCCACTCTTTTTCGGCTACT
Source organism: Blastopirellula marina (assembly GCF_002967765.1). Classification (NCBI taxonomy): domain Bacteria; kingdom Pseudomonadati; phylum Planctomycetota; class Planctomycetia; order Pirellulales; family Pirellulaceae; genus Blastopirellula; species Blastopirellula marina. The sequence goes on from NZ_PUHY01000010.1 coordinate 572,679, forward strand.
TGGTCTATCTCGAGTGTCGTACTTCGCGGCGATGGCAGTTGATGTCGCCGATCGAGAGCGAATTCGGCCGAACGTACGTCTTACGTTCCGTTTCATTCGTAGTGCTGGCCTTCCTGCAAATCGCGCTCGGATCGTTAATCCGGCACGTCCCAGCGACGATGCCGCATCAATCATTTCGGGTCGCGGTCCTCTTTCACGTAATCACGGCATTCCTGGTTGCCGCCAATGCGATGATCTTGCTTTGGTTGGCGGTTCGCGATCGACAATCGAATCGGCATATCGTGGTGGTCGCCGTGATTGCAGTATTGCTGGTCGTGGGTCAAATTGGCCTCGGTATCGCCGCGTACACCGTCAAATATAATTGGCCCACTTTCCTGCCACGTAGTAGCTACTTTGCCGGGTTTGTGATCGAGTGGGAAAGCAATTTACAAGCAATGATCGTCACAGGCCACGTCGCTGTTGGCTCTGCAATTCTGGCCGTAGCCGTGATGCTGGCAACTTACAGTTCGCGTTGTTATTCCAATTCCATGAAAATCTCAAAGAACTCCGCGCCGCAGACATCCCACGCGTCCGCCAAGGAGGTGATGGTATGAGCACAGGTCCCGCCACCTTGACCGAACGCCCCTCGGGCATGAAGCAGCAATTGAGCGACTACTTGGAACTCACCAAGCCGAAGATCGCCGTTCTACTGTTAGTTTGCGTGGCAATTGCCGGCTTCTACGCCAGCGGTGGTCAGCCTGATGTCGTTCGCTTGGTCAACGTGATCATCGGCACGGCATTGGTCGCGGCTAGCAGTTGCGTCTGGAATCAATGCCTGGAAGTGCATGCCGACCGTCGCATGAACCGAACTTCCCAGCGACCGATTCCCAGTGGGCGACTTTCGCGTTACTCCAGTGCAATGTTCGGCACCTTGCTCGGTTCGATCGGTGTTGCCTACTTGTTAGCAACCGTCGGATGGATGCCTGCGTTGATCGGGGTGCTGACGTGGGTGCTTTATGTTTGCATCTATACCCCGATGAAGCAGTGGACACCATGGAATACCACCGTCGGTGCGATCGCCGGCGCGTTGCCGATGCTCATGGGATGGCTGGCCGTGAATCCGACGCTCGACATTAAGGCGATTTCGCTGTTTGCGATCTTATTCTTCTGGCAATTCCCCCATTTCATGGCCATCGCGTGGTTATACCGCGAAGACTATGAAAAGGGTGGCATGCAGATGTGGTCGGTCGTTGATCGAAGCGGCACGAAAGCCGGTCTTCAAGCCGTTTCCGGGGCGATGGCCTTGCTGTTGGTCAGCGTGGTCCCAGGCCTCGGCTATATCGCGATGCCCAACATCACGTACATGCTCCTGTCGCTATTTGGTGGCACGGTGATGTTGATCGCCTCGCTTCGCTTTTTCACGTCACGCGACGAGAAGACCGCTCGCCAGTTGCTGTTTGCTTCGTTATTTTACCTGCCGATTCAACTTGGCCTGTTGGTCATCCTGCCTAGTGGCGTGTAAGTTTCCACGGAACGAGTCTTAGAACGAACCCCGCATGTCCGATTCCAACCACGATCATCACGACCACGTCAAACTGGAATACCATCCAGCATTACCTTTGCCTCTAGGCAAGCTGTGCTTGTGGCTATTTCTGTCGACCGAGATCATGTTCTTTGCGGGCTTGATCGGGGCCTACGTGGTTCTACGATTCGGCAGCCCAGTGGGCACTTGGCCGACGCCACACGACGTCCATCTTAGCGAACCGCTAGGGGCGATTAATACGTTCGTGCTGATTTGCAGCAGCTTGTCGATCGTTCTGTCGCTGGAGGCGGCTCGTAAGAACAATGCAGCCAACGCGAAGAAGTGGCTGTTAATCACGTTCACGCTTGGCTGCGTCTTTCTCGGAATCAAAGCTTACGAATACAAAGAGAAATTTGCCCACGGCATCTTCCCCAACAAAGAACACCGCCGGCTCTACGATCGATCTGACGTCTATTACGTGTCGGCACTCAAAGTCCGTCTGGAAGAGCTTCGCACGTCGCTTACGGACGAAGAGAAGCAAATCGAAGTCGCTCCTGGCGTGACTCGTGAGTCGTTCGTTGAAACCATGTTCAACGGAGGCGTCGCCTATACGGCTCGCCAGGCGACCGAAGCAGCGAACAACCCGCTCGAAGCACAGGCAATCATCGATTCCTTAGTCTACAGCGTGCGACACCACGAAACGACCGATTACCAGGCGACGCGTTTGCGAAACGAAAAGAAATCGCTGGAAGGTCCGTTGGCCGATCTCAACGAGAAGCTCAAAGGTATCGAAGCTCGTAAGGCAGAGATTCAAACGGCCTTGGCTGCCGAAGGTGACGATAAGCCTTCTGACGAAGATGCCAACAAGATGCGTGCCGAGCAAGCGACCTTGATGCAAGATCAAGCCAAGACGCAGACTGAAGCGAAGCCGCTGGAAGAACGGATTGCGTTTCTTAATATCCTATTGGCGGACGATGCCCATTTGTTGAATCACGGCATCAATCACGAGATGGCCTGGATGGAACTTCCGATGGTCATTCCCAGCGGTCACATGTGGGCGAGTACTTACTTCCTGCTGACCGGATTTCATGCTTTGCACGTGGTGATCGGACTAATCATTTTCCTGCTGGTGCTTTTCAGTACCCTCGATATGACGAAGGCCAACTACCTGGAGAATGCCGGGTTGTATTGGCACTTTGTCGACTTAGTGTGGATCTTCCTTTTCCCCATGCTGTACCTGTTTTAGAAAAAGCGACACCATGAGCGAACCTAGCGAAGTCCCACCCCATGGCGAGCCACTTCCAGATGCCCATCTGGAAAACGACGAGACCTTGCACGCGACCACCGGCAACGGCAAGTATTGGGTCGTGTTTGTGGCGTTGTGCGTCTTGACCCTTTGCTCGTTTCTCACCTATTTCGAATGGTGGGACACCGCGATTCCAGCAAAGGTCAGCATGGCCTTCATGATGGCCGTCTCTTGCGGTAAGGCGTTGCTGGTGATGTTGTTCTTCATGCATTTGCTATGGGAAGCGAACTGGAAATGGGTTCTCACGATCCCGGCAGCCATGATGGCTATCTTCCTCACTTGTATGTTGATTCCTGATATCGGCCTGCGAACCGAGAATTACTCGGAAGAGCGTTGGTATCATGCTCCGGTTCCCCACATCGAATCGGCCGATAATGCTGCCGCAGATGCGACCAACGCGCCCCATTAAGTTGAACTGCGAATGATTTCCCCCCGCGCTGTCTCGATCGAGAACGTTTCCCATTTCTATGGAAAGCGACAAGCGCTCGCGGATGTTTCGTTATCGATCGATCCGGGCGAGATCTTTGTCTTCCTTGGACCGAACGGGGGAGGCAAATCGACGCTGTTTCGACTGCTCTCAACCCTCATGCCCCTGCGTCACGGTTCGATAAGTATCTATGGCCGCACCGTAACGGCTCATCAGCATGAAGTGCGTCAGCAGATTGGCGTCGTCTTTCAAATGCCCAGCCTCGATAAGAAACTAACAGTCCGAGAGAACATTGATCAGCAAGCCGCGCTATACGGTGTGGCTGGTCAAACGCTAAAGGAACGGACAAGCGTTCTGCTGGAAAAGCTGGAACTCGCTGACCGCCAGAACGACGTGACCGAAGACCTCTCGGGCGGGCTCCGTCGTCGAGTGGAATTGGCCAAAGGCATGCTCCACTCGCCGAAGGTTCTGTTGCTGGACGAACCGAGTACCGGACTCGATCCTGCGGCTCGTCAGGCCATGTGGCGTTACCTGGAATTCCTTCGCCGTGATCAAGGTGTCACCATCGTGCTGACCTCCCATTTACTGGAAGAGGCAGAAAAGGCGGATCGAATTGCGATTCTCGATCAAGGTCACTTGGTAGCGTTGGATACGCCGGACGCCCTCAAGGATCGTATCGGCGGCGACACCATCACCATACGTACGCGTCAACCGCAAGCGTTGCTCGAGAAGTTACATAACGACCTCAATCTGAGCGCGACTGAGGTCAGCGAATTCGTGCGGCTCGAAACCGAAGATGGACCGGGCACGATCCGCACGATCATGCAATCGGCCAGCGACTTGGTCGACGCGATCACTTTAGCTAAGCCGTCCTTAGAAGATGTTTTTATTGCGATGACGGGGCGACAATTTTCTGAGGAGGTATCCTAATGACCTCCGAATCCCTCTCGACGCCCAAGCCGCTGACGGCCGCATGGTCGCTTTGTTACCGCGAAATCATTCGTTTCCTTCGTCAACGGAATCGAATCATCGGCGCAATTGGACAACCCATTATCTTTTGGCTGTTGTTCGGCACCGGTTTGACAGGCGTTTTTCGCACGCAAGGGGAGGGGGGAAGTGACGAAAGCTTTACCGTATACTTTTTCCCGGGAACGCTGCTCCTAATTGTGCTGTTCACGGCCATCTTTGCCACGATCTCGATTATCGAAGATCGCAACGAAGGCTTCCTGCAATCGGTGCTTGTATCGCCAATTCCGCGGTGGTCGATGGTGCTGGGCAAGGTACTCGGAGGCACCATCCTGGCAGTTGGCCAAGCGATGATTTTCCTATGCCTCGGTTATTTTGTTGGCATCTCCCTGTCGGTAATTCAGTTCCTTGCGATCTTCGGGATCCTGGTTGTCGCGAGTATTGGCCTCACGTCGCTCGGCTTTTGGCTGGCCTGGCGAATGGACTCGACGCAGGGTTTTCATGCGGTTATGAATCTGCTGCTCATGCCCATGTGGCTTCTTTCCGGAGCATTCTTTCCAATTCCCACCGGCGATGCGATTACGTCGCCCGGGCAATGGGTATTGAGTTGGGTAATGACGCTAAATCCCGTGACTTACGCCTTGGGGGCGATTCGCCGGATCCTGCATGCCGAGGTTGCCCCAAGCTTTCTCGGAGGGGCCTCGGGAGGGCAGTTCTGGTTGCCAAGTGTCTCCTTTGGCGTAACGATTACTTTGCTATTTGCGATTGTGATGTTTGCTCTATCTTGTCGCGCCGCCACCAAGACACGACGAGGAGATTGGTTATGAAACCGATTACCGGAATTTTTGTATCTGCCGTGCTGCTCATCTTGCTGGGAATCACCATGCTGTGGGCCGCCATGAATCGGACACCTCGCCCGCTGGCAATGGAAATCGACGACCATGCTGGCTCGTCCGAAGAGATGGAACTGGATCGACAGATTCCGCCGTTTGAGTTGACGTCGGCTGAAGAAGAACCGTTCAACACAGAAACTCTGAAAGGGAACGTGTGGGTAGCCAGCTTCTTCTTCACATCCTGCCCATCCATTTGCAAGTTGCAAAATCAACAAATTGCTATCTTGCAGGAAGACTTCGCCGATGATGGTGTCAAGTTCGTCAGCATCACCTGCGATCCCACCAATGACACACCGGAAGTGCTACGTAAGTACGCCGAGTCGATGCAAGCCGAGCCAGGTATATGGACCTTTCTGACTGGTGACATGGATAAGTTGAAGCCGATCGTGGAAGACTCGTTTCAGGTCATGTTCGAGACCCAAACACACAGCGACCGCTTGATGGTCATCGACAAAAGCGGCAAGCTTCGTGGCACATTCCGCGCTACGCAAGACTCCGATTTCCGCCGCGCGAAAAAGATGATCGAAAAGCTGCTGGAAGAACCCTACGAAGCGCAGGAAGACGTTCAGAAGGCTGAAGTTGCGAAAGGGGAAGACGAGCCCCGCAAGCAAACCATGGAAAGCTTCCAACTGACAGACAGCCTAGAACAACCGTTCGATAGTAAATCGCTCAAGGATCAAGTTTGGCTAGGAAGCTTCTTCTACACTTCCTGCCCTGGCTCTTGCCGCATGCAGAATCTGGAAATCGCCAAGCTGCGTGACGAGTTCAAAGATCGCGGACTCAAAATGGTGAGCATTACCTGCGATCCAGAGACCGATACACCGGCAATGCTGGCCGGCTATGCTTCTGTTTTCCAGGCTGATCCTAGCCGCTGGTACTTTGTGCGAGGTGAATTTGACACCATCAAGAGAATTGGTGATGAGTTTTTCGATATCGAAGTGAAGGAACAGTATCACAGCGATCGCATTTTTCTTGTGAACCGGGAAGGCAAAGTGATCGACTCGTTCCGCACAAGCAAGCCAGAACAAATGGAAGCTGCCCGCAAAAAGTTGGACGAAATGCTTCCGCCTGCCGAGAAAGCCACAACGGAAGAATCTCAGACCGACACCGCCGATGAAGCCCCCGAGAAGAAGGACTAGTGCGTGGACCTGGTAACTTTATTGCCGCATGTGAATGCCTCGCTCAACGGCCTGGCAACCTTGCTGCTAATCATTGGTTTCGTACTGATTAAGCAGGGGAAAGTAAACGCCCATAAGTGGACGATGCTTGGCTGCTTTGGCGTTTCGATCGTCTTTCTAGGATGCTATTTGGTTTACCACGCACTACTCACTGGGCACGGTAAGGCGTTCCCAGACTATCCTCCGAATTGGATTCGGTACAGCTATTACGCGATGCTGCTAACGCATGTCGTACTTGCGGCGGCCGTTCCCTTCCTGGCGGTCATCACCATCTATCACGGCTTGAAGGACAATCGGGCGGCTCACCGGCGTATTGCCAAATGGACGTTTCCGATCTGGCTTTATGTTTCCGTGACCGGTGTCTTGGTGTATCTTTGTTTGTATCAGTTCTTTCCGGCCGAAGCGGCTATGTAAAGCGATGATCAGACTGAACAACCATATTGGAAAATCGTTCTCTACCGCTAGTTTTTTTCTAGTGGCAGGCTTTCCTTCTTGGGTGTGGGCCTGTCCGACCTGCAAGGATGGCCTGAGCGACAACTACGTGGCGGCATACGCTTTCAGCATCGTATTCATGATGGTGGTTCCGTATCTGCTTCTGGCGGGTTTCTTCGCATACATCGCCGCCTGTTACTTTCGTCGTCCTGTCGAGCAGCGAAAACAACTGTCCGTCGACGAATTGTCGGAGCTGGCACTCAAGAAGGCGGAGCAGGGGATCCCCACGCAGCCGCCCGCCTGGGATTCGTAATCGACCGCAGAATCGCGATTAAGTCGCCCTTCTCATTGATCTCCCAGCCTACCTCAATGGGCAAGATTCCCCCTTCATCGGGCCTTTTCCGCACACATTGGCCGCCGGTTTGCTTTTCTGGCTAGGTTGGCGGTTCTATACTGTAGTGAGTATTCATCTTACGTCGCTAGGAAAAGCGAGGGCATGATCGATCTGACTGTGCGAACAATCCGAACCGCGGGACTCGTTGGGTTCCTCGCCCTTAGCTTGCTTGGGGCCAGACAGTCTTTCGGTCAAGTCGGAGACCTGGAGGTTCGCGCAGAGTTCTCGTTGACGGTTGAACTTCCTGAAATCAGGAACGACACAAAGAACCTACTCTCTCAAATCGATCAGCATTTGCAGCAGAAGAACTGGCAAGATGCGATCGATACCCTTGGCCGCTTGATCGGCAGCCACGGCGATGAACTGATCGCTCGTGGTAGCGATCAAGTCGACCTGGGAAGCCAGTACACGTATTACGTTGATTTGAAGTCGTACTTGCAGCGACGTATTGCTGAGTATTCCCGCCAGACGCCTGAATTCCTGGAAGTCTATCGGCAGCGGATTGATCCTTTGGCTCAAACCGTGCTCGATGAAGCCAAGGCATCCCGAGATCCGGCGCAGTTGGCGACCGCGATCGACGACTACTTTCTCAGCAGCTACACCGACGACGCGTTGCTCTACCTTGGCGACCTTTTACTAGAACAGGCTCGCTTCAACGAAGCCCGAACGGCTTGGGAACGGATCTCTCCACGGTTTCGTACCCCCAACGATCCGTCCGGGGTTTTACTGGCGATGCCCGGGCAACCGATGTGGGTCGCCGTCGACGGCATCGATTGGAAGAAGCACCGCAATTACATTCGACAGTGTCTAGAAGATAACGCCTCGTCGAGCCCACTTGCCACGATTCCAAACAGCAATATCGATCCAGCCGCCGTCTGGGCTCGATTATGCCTGGCATCTTGGCTGGAAGGTGCCGAAGATCGTGCTCAATCCGAACTGGAATTGCTCAAGCAACTTTATCCCGACGGCCACGGTTATCTCGGCGGTCGTGAAACCAACTTCGCTCAGTTCCTCTCACGTCTTGTCGACACATCGCACGGAACTTTGCCAGGCCGTCACGAAAAAGATTGGCCGACATTCGCTGGGGCCTATTCCCGCAATGGCCACGGAAAACTAACCCGACCGGCTGGTACTTATCAGCCGAATTGGAGCGTGGCAATCGATCGTCAGGTCTTATCCCGCCCGGCGGGAAGTGGTGTCACCAACGGCCAGGCGGCAGAACCTGAGGCCACGCCGCTCATTTCAGAGACCGAGAAAGAGCTCAACAGCACATTCCCCATCGTTCACGATGGTGTTGTCGTGGTCGCCGATGAGCAGCGTGTTCGCGCATTTGAGTTAGAGAGTGGCTTGGCCGCGTTTCCGACCAGCGGACGAGCGTTTGATAAAACCGATCTGGAGTATGGTGCGTTCTATTCGCCTGGTCGCCGAGTTGACGTCGACTTTGAATCGCGTCGTCGAGGCAATCTGCTTTCGGCGATGACCATCAAGTTTTTGCATGCGTTGGGGGTACCTCGCTTCACCCAGTCGTCCGATGGCGACATGCTGGTGGCCCGACTCGGAATAACTGCGATCGGTGTCCCAATGTTCCAAGCTCAGTTTCAAGATCCGGCCGACATGGTCATCTTCGACATGAGCAAGCAAGGAAAGCTCATTGCCCGCATCCCTCCCGTGACCGAGCTTTCCCTTCCTTGGTCGTTTGAAGGGACCGCCATCATTGATGGGAATCGCCTCTATTGCGGCATGACGAAATCAGGGGTCCGCGACGAATCAGCGGTGGCTTGTTTCGATTGGACTACATCTCAAATGCTCTGGCGAAAGTCCCTTTCCATTACCCAGCCATACGGCAGCGGTTTGGTTCAGGAAGCAGATTACGGACATCGCTCGTACAACTTGCTGACACTGAAAGATGGCGTGTTGTACTACAACACCAATCATGGAGTCATCGCCGCGCTAGATGCCGAGCGTGGCGACACGTTGTGGCTGACGCGGTATCCCCGATTGCCGCTCGTTCCAACACCCCGCTTGGAACTTGCCCACGGCTTAGTCCAGCGAAATATCAATCCATGCGTTGTTACGCAAGGATTGGTGATTAGCATGCCGCTCGATTGCGATCGCGTGTTCGCCCTAGATGCCGCCACGGGGCAGCTCGTTTGGCAAACCGTTCCCAGCGGGATCGAACCCATGCACATCCTGGGTGCCACCGACGAAGACGTTTTGGTTAGCGGAAAACAGCTCTTCTGGATTCAACTGCATTCCGGAAAAATCCGTGCCGAGTTTCCGCAAGTCGCCAGAGATCCACGCGATAGTGGCTTCGGACGAGGAACAATTGTAGGAGATCAAGTTTACTGGCCAACCCATGATACGGTTTATCGCTTGGGTTCTCGCTTGGACGAGAACGCCCAAGTCGTAACAGCCGGCGAGCCCGTCGACTTGGCTCAGTACGGGGAAGAGGGAGGTAATGTGCTTGTCTCGGATGAGTTCATGATTATCGCTTCCCCAAGCCGCATGACGGTTTACTCGCCAACCTCCTCCGATGTCTTGCCAAAACGAGAAGCGGATGACCCCAGTAACTAGAATAGAGACATGACAACCTGACGCAGCCACATCCAGTGACTCAGGCAAACCGCAAGCGAAACCCTGGACGGAAATCAAACGGATGAGTAGCGAAAACGATGCCGCCGCCGCGGCGAAACTGGCCGAATCTTACGAATTGTTGCAGCGTGAGATTGGCCGAGTGATTGTCGGCCAGCAAGAGGTCGTCGAACAGCTCTTGATCTCGCTCTTCGCTGGCGGTCACTGCTTGCTGGAAGGCGTTCCAGGTTTAGCCAAGACGTTGATGGTTCGGTCGCTCGCCAACGCGTTGCACCTGGAATTCAATCGCATTCAGTTCACGCCTGACTTAATGCCGTCCGATATCACGGGAACGGAAATCATTCAGGAAGACCGTGCTACCGGAGAACGAGCCTACCGCTTTGTCCGTGGTCCGATCTTCAGCAATGTCATCCTGGCGGACGAAATCAACCGAACGCCTCCGAAGACGCAAGCTGCGCTGCTCGAATCGATGCAGGAAAAGCAAGTTACCGCTGGAGGATCAAAACATGCGTTGCCGTCTCCCTTCTTTGTCCTCGCGACGCAAAACCCAATTGAGCAGGAAGGGACCTATCCGCTCCCCGAAGCCCAGTTGGACCGCTTCATGTTCAATGTGCGGATCGATTACCCATCGGAATTGGAAGAGTTGGAAATCGTCAAACGGACGACCGCCGACATCGATACCAAGATTAATCCCCTGTTGACCGGCGAAGAGATCCTTCAGCTTTCCCAAGTAGTACGTCGCGTACCAGTTGCTGACCCGGTTGCTCAGTACGCAATTCGCCTGGTGCGGCTCACTCGTAAAGGGGAAGGAAACCAATCTCCGATGGCTCCCTATATTCAATGGGGTGCCGGTCCCCGGGCCAGCCAGTTCCTGGTTTTGGGTGCTAAGGCGCGTGCGATCTTGCATGGCCGCGAGTTCGCTACGACTGACGACATCAAAGCGGTTGCCTTACCGGTTTTGCGTCATCGTATCCGCACGAGCTTCAATGCCGATGCGGAAGGCATCACCACCGATCACGTCATTCAGAAGATTTTGGATTCGACACCTACCACGGTAGAGGACAGCAATTTTGCCGAAGCTTTTAGATCCTCAGACGCTGGCTAAAGTCCAGGGGCTTCGACTGCGTGCGAAGCACATCGTGGAAGGGTTGATCGCCGGTTCGCATCGCAGTCCCCATCGCGGGTTCTCGATCGAATTCGCCGAACATCGCGACTACGCGCCTGGGGACGACCTGCGCTATCTCGACTGGAAAGTACTTGGCCGAACCGACAAGTACTACATTAAGCAGTTCGAAGACGAGACCAATCTGATTTGCAATCTGGTGGTCGACGTCAGCGAAAGCATGCGCTATCGTGGCCCGGACGCAGCGATGTCGAAGTTGGAATATGCCCAGTGTTTGGCCGCCACGATTGGCTGGCTGGTGCTCCAACAGCAAGACGCCGTCGGGTTAGTTACCTTCGACGATCAAGTCCGTAACCTGGTGCCCCCCAACGGAAGCCCAGTGCAGCTTCAGCAGGTCATCGACGTGTTGCAAACGGCCGACTCGAAGGAGAAAACCCAGATCGGTCCACTTCTGCATGAACTATCCGGCCGCTTGAATCGTCGTGGCTTGGTGATCGTGATGAGCGACTTTTTCGACGAAGTCGACTCGATCATGGCGGGGCTAAAGCATTTAAAGTATCGCAAACACGATATCATCTTGCTGCATATTCTCGATCCCGCAGAATTAGATTTTCCGTTCGATCGACCGACCATGTTTCACGGCCTGGAAGCATTTCCTGAGCTCTTGGCCGATCCTATTTCGGTACGCAAGGCTTACCGCCAAGAGATCGAAGCGTTCGTCAACGATCTTCGCTCGCAGTCCTTGGCAAGCCAAATGGACTATGCCCAAATTCGGACCGACCAACAGTTCGATGCGGTGTTACGAAACTTCCTGAACCATCGTAACGCGCGGCTTGTTTAACGAAACAGTTTTGACCATCGGATACTTGTGAACCCTTTCGTCTTTTCCAGTGCGACGATGCTTTTGTGGGGCTTGGCCGCGTTAGCGCCGATTCTCATTCATCTGTGGAATCGTCGTCGCTATCGTGAAACCGATTGGGCCGCCATGAAGTTTCTGCTGGCGGCTATGAAAAAGAACCGTCGTCGGATACAGGTCGAACAACTTCTGCTCCTATTGGTTCGCTGTGCCATCTTGCTCTTCTTTGCCATTGCCCTGGCCGACATGTCGTGCACTGCCGGGTCGAGCCTGGCCAATTTCGGTGGCCCAGGTTCGGCCACGCACACAGTGCTTGTGATCGATCACTCCTACAGCATGGCGTACGGCGAGAAAGGCCAAACGCGGCTCGATAAAGCGAAGGAGCTCGCCCGTCGGATCGTTAGTGAAGCCGATGAAGGAGATGGCTTTACCTTGATCACCATGGGCCGGACCGCCAGAAATGTCATCTCGGAACCCGCATTTGACCCCGATGATGTTCTCCGTGAGATCGACCAAATCACCATCGATCCCGGTGTCGCTGTCGCCGACTTAGCACTCGCTGAAACCGAAGGTACATTGCGAATTGCCTCGCGGGACTTTCCACGTTTACGTCGAGCTCAGGTCTGTCTATTGACCGATTATGGGGCCACGACGTGGGAAAGTGGCGTTTCGCAAACGAATGAGGAAATGGTCAAAAAGATCGAGGAAATGGCGATCGTTCGCGCGTTCGATTTGGGCCAACCCTCCACGACCAACAGTGCAATCCTGAACGTCCAACCGTTGACCCCGTATCTGACACCGTCGCAGCCAGCTCGATTCCGGATTGACGTCGCCTGCGATAATGCGACCGAGTTGTCGAGTCAGGTCCTGCAAATGATCGTTGATGGCAAGTTGGTCTCTCAGAAAATTGTCCCCTTCGTAGACAATCAACTCGTCAGCGTCGAGATGGAAACGGTCTTTCAAGAGGCGGGTACCCACTCGGTCGAGTTTCATTTAGATAACGACCTGCTCGATACCGACAACCATCGTTATGTTGTGGTGGATGTGAAAGAGCAACTAAAAGTTCTATGCCTCGCCGACGATGTCCCTTCGCTCAAGTTCCTTAAATTGGCTCTCGACCCAACCGATTCGGTCCAATCGTCGGTCAAGATCGACACGCTAAGTTCTTCGTCGCTGCTGGACATCGACCTGTTAACCTACGACGCCGTCTACATCTCGAATGTCGCTCGGTTCGCCCCCGACGAGGTCGCGATCTTGCGGAGTTATGCCAAACGTGGCGGGGGTTTGGTCTTCTTTCTAGGTGACCACGTAAACGCCGCTAGTTGGAATAGTTCGCTGGCAACGGCAACCCAAGACGAGGCCCCATTAATTCCGCTGACATTCGATGGACCTTCAGCCCGAGGTGAATATTTTCTCGATCCACGCGAGTACGACCACGCCATGGTTCAGCCATTCCGCGGGCAACAAGCGGGCGGCTTGCTGACAACTCCGGTCTGGACCTACTATCGGGTGACCATTCCAGAGAACTCACCTGCACAAACCGCGTTGTGGTTCGGCACCGGCGACCCCGCAATTGTGACTTCACGTTACCAAACAGAGACCGATGAAGATGCAAATACGTTAAGGCAACTTGGTGGCAAGGTGATTATGTTTTGTCTTCCCGCCAGCACGGCATCTGTGGATCGTAGCGTCGAGCCGCCAGCGGCATGGACCGTCTTTCCCACGTGGCCCAGTTTCCCGCCACTCGTCCAGGAGTCACTCGCTCAAGCGGTATCATCGCAACTCGACCGAAAAAACCTCCAACTCGGTGATGTCTTCGAGGGAGTCGTGGAAGGCGACTTGGGTGCCAACTTGATTGAAGTCATCCGTCCCGATGGTCAATCGAGTCGAATCGAAGCGACAGCCAGGGATGAACGTCTGTTTTGGAGTTTTGACCGCACCAACCAAGTCGGGATTTACTACTCGAAGTCGCTCTCGACCGATTCGAAGAAAATAGTTGAGTTCGTGGTAAATCCTGATTCACGCGAAAGTGATCTTACGCGGGTCACTATCGACACTTTGCCGGCTGGACTTCAACCCGGCGATCATGGCATCGACTCAGCAGGAGGCGGGCAGATGAGTGCGTTGCCTTCGGCGATCGAACTGTTCCGTTACGCATTGATGATGGTGCTTGGTTTGTTGTTCCTCGAAAGCTTCTTGGCCTATCGATATGGAGCAGCCGCACGATGAACGATGCCTGGCGACAATTCGTTCGATGGTCCCTAGCGGATGATAATCCCGCCATCGACTCGACCATGGAAGTCACACTGCAATGGTCACCTCCCTGGGCGGCCTGGGTCACGCTGGTAATTGTAATTGCGGCGATCGTCTTCTTCGGCTGGATTTATCAGCGAGAGAACGTACAACGCGCCATTCCTAAATGGGCCTTCCTGCTGTTCAGTCGATTGACACTCGTAGGGATCGTGCTGTTCATGCTGTACGGTCTGCAGCAACAACCGTTTCAGACCGATGCGCCAGACCTCGTGATCGCCTTGGACGATTCGCAAAGCATGTCCCATTTGGATTCCCTTCCCACCGAGGAAGAATCGCTCATTCGGGCACGCGTCGAATCGGCCAACCTCGGCGAACCGACCCGTTGGAATCAAGCTCGGACTTTGCTGCTTGAAAACAACGAGAAGTTGCTCAGCGAATTACGAGAACGGTACAACGTGCGGACCTATTGGATGGGCGAATCAGGACGAGCCTTATCGGCTCCTGACGAGCAGTTCTCCGAGTTGCTGCGATCCACCAGTCCCCAAGGGCAGGTCAGCCGCTTGGGAACTAGCTTATCTCAGATCTTAGAACAGCAACGCGGGCGTCCCACGGCCGCCATCGTGATGCTCTCGGATGGGATCACGATCGAAGGCCCTAATCTCGCCGAAGGTGCTCAACAAGCTGCGTTGCGCGGCATCCCCATTTTTCCGATCGGTATCGGAAGTCAGCAGCTTACGAGGGAACTCAAAATTGAGGAAGTCGTTGTCGATCCCGTGGCTTTCGTGGGTGACATGCTGACGTTCGTGGTTCGCCTTTCTGCCCAAGGGATGCCAGGCGAGTCGGTTACCATTTCCGTTGCCGATAAGAACGATCCCAGCCGCATCCTTGACGAACGGTCGATTACCCTCCCCGAACAACAAGTCACACGTGAAATACGGTTGCAGTTCCGCCCAGAACAAATCGGGGAGTTCGATTTTCAAGTCAAAGCGGAAGCTGGTTCGCCAGCACCGAGTGACGATCAAAACCTTGTGCTCCGCAAGGTGAAGGTTCTCGACGCGACCATCAAGGTCTTGTACGTCCAGGCATATCCTCGCTTTCAATTCCGCTTTTTGAAGATGTTGCTTGAACGGCAATTGAAGCGGAGCCCGACTTCGGGTCGAGACGAAAAGGCATTCAAGTTAACAACCATCCTGCAAGACGCTGATCAATCGTATGCAGATCAAGACGAGACGGCCGAAATCTCGTTCCCTGCCACTCGCCAGGAACTTTTCGAGTACGACGTTGTCATCATCGGCGATGTCAATTCGGCGTTTCTCAGCCGCGAACAACTGCAGAACCTACAAGACTTCGTACAAGTGAAGGGGGGTGGTTTGATGTTTGTCGCGGGTCAATTCTTTATGCCCTGGGACTACCGGTCGACGCCCCTTGATTCATTATTCCCTTTCTCAATGGATGACGTTCGGAAAGCCGATACCGAACAGGCCTACGTCGACCCAGTTCGCGTGGGCTTAACCGATCTCGGTTTGAATACCCTTCCGTTGCAGGTTACGCAGTTACCGTCCGATACGATCGCCGCTTGGCGAAGCATGTCGCAGGTCTACTGGAATGTTCCGATCGAGCGTTTGAAACCAGGTGCTCAAGAGCTTGCCAATGCGGATCGTCCCGACGGTTCACAGCAACCGCTTTTAACCCAACAGTTCGTCGGTCGCGGCAAGGTAATGTTCCTGGGAACCGACGACTTATGGCGTTGGGATTACCATGACGAATTCTGGATGCAGTCGATTCGCTACCTGGCCCGTTCCAGCTTGCTCGATTCTGACGGTGCCGTCGAGTTGACGGTCGATCGATCGACTTACCGCACGGGTGAGTCAGCTACCGCTCGCGTTCGCTTTTTCGATGAAAGCCAAGCTCCACCCGAAGATGACGGTGTGCAATTGACCCTGGAAAAGCCCGATGGCCGAACCCGCACCATCACCATGAGTCGGGTCGCCGGGAACCGGGATCTATTCGAGGCGACCATACCTGGACTGACAGCAGGGGATCACCGATTATGGATCGTACAGCCCCTCTTGCGAGGGACAACGGGTGAAACGAAGCCACCCTCCACTGAGTTTACCGTTGAGCCGGTCGCCGGCGAGATGACGCGATTAGACATGGATTTGGCGGAATTAAAACAAACTGCCACAATTACACGGGGTAAATACTTCTCGTTCCTCGAGGCGGATTCCCTGTTAGATGTGTTACCACGCGGGCGACAGGTAAGAATTCAGACGTTACCCCCTGAGCCGCTCTGGAATTCCTGGAAACTTGCCTTATTGTTCGTCACACTATTAATTGGTGAGTGGGTCCTACGGAAACGAATGGGTCTGGTTTAATCTTCGCATAGGAAATGGAACGGATGGCTTCCGACGCTCGCAAATCGAACGCTCCACCGGTCAGCCATGTGCTGGTTAGCCGCGTGGAAGAAGCGCGCCAAGCCGTTGTGCGGCGAGTTCGGATTCGCGGCACGGCCTGGGGGCTTTTCGCGGCGATCAGCTTTGTCCTGGCGATGGCCCTGTTCGACTATCTGCTTCGTCAGGATGACATGGGCACCCGTTGGTTTCTCTCTCTTGTCACGTTGTCTGGACTCGTTTTTGCCGTCGTCTGGTGGATGGTGCCGGCTTGGCAGTGGCAACCGTCGCTCCAACAAATCGCTCAACGGATCGAACAGTTCTTTCCAGAACTACGTGACAAGATCTCCAGCGCGCTCTTTTTCTTGCAGCAAGACGAAGCAGATGCTACAGGCAGTTCGCCTTATTTCCGCCGCAAGCACATCGCCGAAATGACCGATACACTGAGCCACACCGATCTTTCGGTTGCCCTCAACCGGCAATTGGCGGCTCGTTCATTGTATGCGTTTGGGGGTTCAATTTTTGTACTGCTCAGTGTGCTCGCGTTCTCCCCTCAGTCGTTCAGCACGGCAATCGCTCGCTTAGCGATGCCGTGGCAATCGGTTGAATGGCCACGTACCAATGATCTTGCTTTGGTCGATCCCCCAGCGGTGGTTCCTCTTGGAGGACGAGCGACGTTCGAAGTCGAAGATCTCAATCAGAACCTCCCTGAAATTGTCGAGCTCCAGGTTCGCTATGAACCGAACGGTCGGCCGGTCACCTATCCGATGCAATTCGATATGCCGACCGAGCGAATGGTTTATCAACTGGAGGGAGTTCAACGAGCATTCGAGTTTCGCGTGCAAGGTGGCGACGACGACACGATGGCCTGGCAACCAGTCGATGTAGTCAAACCTCCTAAGTTCTCCGATGTTCAGATCACGTTGATTCCTCCGCAGTATACGCGTTGGCTTCCTAGCGAGTCGCCTCGATCGATCATTGCGTTAGAAGGAACCTCGCTACAGTTGTTTGGCAAGGTCGATCAAAAGATCACCGACGCAAACTTTGTCTTCGAATCTGCCGGCAATTCGGAATCATTTCCCCTCGACATCGGCGATGACCGGCTGACGTTCTCTACCAAAACTTCGCCTACTCCAACCAATAAACCCAACAAGCCGGCCGGCCCAATCCTGGCAGCGAGTGGCAACTACTGGATTGAAGTCACCGTAGAGTCCGGCCTGAAAAAAGCGGAAGGCCAACGCTACCCAGTTCGTGTCGTCAAAGACAAAGCTCCTGTCGTTTCCTGGATCGCCCCGGAACGGAACATGACGCTCACTCCGAAAGGGATGGTTGATCTCGCCGCCAGCGTCCGAGACGATTTGCAAACCGAATCGATCAAGCTCACCATTCGCAAACCAGCCGACAATTCCATCGTTCTGGAAGAGAACCTGTACACGGGACCGACCGACCGGCCGTTTGAATCAGCACCGACAAACCTGGCCATGGGGCAAGCGGAAGAGCGTTCGGTCGAGTATCAGTTGGATCTAACAAAGTTGAAGGACATCGTTCCTGGCATTGCACTCGAGCTTGTCATCACCGGCAATGACTATCGACCACAGACCGGCAAGAGCCTTCCACGAATCATTACGATCATCTCAGAAGAACAACTTGATCAGCGAGTGAATCGCCAACAACGTGACATTATTTCAAAGATCGCGGAAGCTCGCCGGTTACAGCAAGATGCCCGGCAACAAACTCGCAGCGTTGAAATCGAGCTCGAAGAGGGGTCGAAGCTGGGCCCCGCTGAGATGTCGAACCTGCAAAACGGCGAGCAAAACCAAAAGAGTGTGCGAGACAAGCTAGTGGCCGGCGAAGAAAGTGCCGCAGCCAAGATCGACGCGTTGCTGAACGAGTTGGATCAAAATCGACAGCAAGATCACGACGCCGCCGATCTGCTTCGCGACTTGAAAGAGAAAATCGAGGCGGTCGCAAACGCCGAACTTGGCCCGATTGAGTCGGAACTCACGGAGCTTCGCCGCGGCGCATCACGGGCTCAATCCCAACAAACATCAGCGGATCCCCAGAAAAGTGATTCTGATAATTCCGACGCTGACCAACAATCTGACGCAGGCAACCCCGAATCGGATCCCAATGCTCAGCAAGATCCGCACGAGCAGCTGAAGGATATCGGCGAGCGGCAAGAGAAAGTTGCCGGCGAACTTCAAGATTGGCAAAACGATCTGAACAAGTGGGATACGTTCCGCAGGTTTGCGATGGATGTCCGCGACCTGGCCAATCGTCAGGCCGAGCTTTCCCGCAACGTCGAGTCCCAACAAGGGGAAACCCTCGGGCAGGAAGTCGAGCAGATGACGCCCGAACAACGAGCCGCCCTTAAGCAAATGGGCGAGCAACAAGCGAACCTGGCCGGTGAAATGGATCGCATCCAATCAAGAATGCGGGATATGCTGCAGAACAATCCGGAAAGCGAAGACGTTGCCAACACCCTTCAAGACGCGATCAACGAGAATCGGGACGCAGCCGTTTCGCAGCGAATGCGACAAGCCAGCCAACGCATTGAAGACAACCAACTTTCGTCTGCCAAGGATTCGCAAAAGCAGGTCGAAGACTCGCTTGAAGATGTTCTCGATACGTTACAGAATCGCCGCGAGACCGATAAGAAGGAGTTGCTTCGCAAACTGGACGATGCCCAGAAAGATTTGCAGGAATTGAAGCAACGTCAGAAAGCGCTGAAGGATAAGACGCAAGACGCCAAGATGCAGAACGAGTCCGATCCATCCGGACAAAACGGCTCGCAGCAATCACAGCGTCAGAAGCTGGAACAACTATCTGCGCAAGCAAAGCAACTGCAGCAACAAGCGGAACAGTTAGCTAGGAAGCTCGAGCGACTTTCTGCAAAAGAGGCTGCCCAAAAGATGCGTGACGCAGCCGAGCGACTCGAAGATGCCGCCCAGCAAGCTCAAAACCAAGACCCAGGCCAACTTGAACAGCAGATCGAACAAGCGGAAAAGGATTTAGAAGAGGCCGAAAAAGAACTCGAAAAGCAGAAAGAAAAGGTCGAACAAGACCTGGCGCAAGAGATCGCGGCCAAGCTGAAACAATCGATCGAATTGCTAATCATCCGCCAAGAGCGTATTCGCGATGAAATGGTTCGCCTGAACGAACTGCAAGAAGCGGACGGCGAGTTGACATCCGCGCAGCGTCAAACGCTTTCCGGACTGTCCATAGAACAAGCCACTCTTACCGACGAGATCCGGTCGTTTGCCGAGGCAATCGCTAAGGCGGAAGTCTACCATCTTTCCCTGCAAATGACGGCGGAAGTGACGACCGACTTGGCACGTCTGCTCGATACCGGTGAAATTGATGCTTCGATGATTGCCTTAGCACAGGAGGCTGTCGATCGCTTGCAACAGTTGGTCACAGCCCTCGAAGAAGAACAGAACCAACAGCAAGGCCAACAAGATCAACAACCACAAGAAGGCCAAAACCAACAGCAACAACAGCCCGGTGGGAATCAAGATGGCATCAGCCAAACCGCCCAATTGCGATTACTGAAAATGATGCAAGAGTCGCTCAAGGCTCGGACGCAAACCCTGGGAGAAAAGATTGCTGCCGATCCCAAGGCAGCAAACCCCAGCGAACTTTCGCGATTAGCTGCGGAACAAGGTCGATTGTCCGAGCTCACTCTGAACTTGATCAAAGCGACCGAAGAAGAGTTGTTCGATCCGAATAAACTCCCTGAGATCGAACCAACGATTCCGGATGAAGAACAACAGGAGGTGCCTGATGTTGAGTAGATCGATTCCGTTTGGTCTCATGATCGTTGCGATGCTTCTTGCTGTTGGGAATGGGGTCGTACCTCGGTATGCTGCCGCCCAGTCTGGAAAACAGGAAGATCCGAGCATGTCTTCGCTCGATCAGGAATTGTTCAACGATTTGGGCAGTGACCTTTTCGACGATCTTGATCTTCCCGCAGAAGCGATGGAGGCTCCCCAAGAAACGAAACCGAGCGACAACGCAGATACATCGAAAAAAACACTACCAGGTC
Source organism: Blastopirellula marina (assembly GCF_002967765.1). Taxonomy (NCBI): domain Bacteria; kingdom Pseudomonadati; phylum Planctomycetota; class Planctomycetia; order Pirellulales; family Pirellulaceae; genus Blastopirellula; species Blastopirellula marina. Next base: position 593,035 of record NZ_PUHY01000010.1, read on the forward strand.
AACCAGATCCGAGTGACGATGACAACAAGGGCCCTCGTGGGTTTGGTGCCGATCCATCCCAAGATCTTCCAGCGGGTGATCCGCTCTCCAAAATCGGTGGTTTGATGCGGGAAGTGCAGCAGCGTATCGCTGAGGGCCAAGCCGAACAACAGACGGTCGCCATGCAACAAGAGATTATTGAAGAGATCAACAAACTGTTAGAGGAACAGCAACAACAACAACAACAACAGCAGCAGCAAAATAACAATCAAAATCAGCAGCAAAACCAGAACCAAGATCAGCAGCAACAGCAGCAGCAAAACCAACAACAATCGCAATCGCAGCAGCAATCACAACAATCTCAGCAACAGGGTCAGCAGCAGCAGAACAGCCAGCAACAACAGTCGCAGCAAGAGTCGCAAGGCAGCGATTCCCAAGCGAGTGAATCGCAGATGCAGCCGGGCGAGCAATCGCAGGATGGTGAAGACAGCAATGACAAACTGCGCGACCAAAAGGTCTTAGCCATTTCGCCCGAAGAACAAGACGCCCTGATCAAAAAGGCCTGGGGCAATCTGCCACCGCACCTTCGCAAGCAGATTTCGAACACCTCGATGGAGCGTTTTTTGCCGAAGTATGAGCGATTGACCCAGGAATACTTTCGCAAGCTGGCCGAAATCGAAGAGTAGAAAAGCACCGAGTTCATGAACGCCCTTTCCCGCAGAACGATCCTCAAATCAGCCCTCTCCACCGTTGGGACTTGCGGCATCGGTTCGCTGTTATCGGCTCAAGATTGGCGTGGAACTTCACGTCGCGGATCGCGTGGTCTCATCACACAGGACGTCCAAACCACGATCGATAACGGCCTTCAGTATCTCGTTCAGCGCCAAACCATGATTGGTAATCAGCGCGGCTCGTTTGGGAACGACGGCTATCGCGCCAACACAGCGGTCGTAGGCTTGGCAGGCCTGGCATTCATGGCTTCCGGCAGTTCCCCCAACCGCGGTCCTTACGGGGCAAACATTTCCGCGTGCGTCGATTACCTGTTAGCCAACACGCAAAGCGGCGGCTTCGTGGCACTTCCCAATGCGCGAACGCACGGCCCCATGTATGGTCATGGCTTTGCCACGTTATTTTTGGCAGAAGTCTACGGCATGACCGGCAATCCGGAACTGCGTGACACACTTCGCGCAGCGATCAAGCTGATTGTTGACACGCAAAACGCTGACGGCGGTTGGAGATATCAGCCGGTACGAAGCGAAGCGGACATCTCCGTTACGGTCTGCCAGATGATGGCCCTCCGGGCGGCTCGCAACGCAGGTGTTTTCGTTCCGAACGAGACCGTCGATCGCTGCATAAGCTATGTCACCCGCAGTCAAAACGCCGATGGCGGATTTAGTTACATGCTAAGTGGTGGCCCGAGTGCCTTCCCGCGCTCGGCCGCCGGAGTGGTCGCCCTGTATAGCGCCGGCATGTACGACGGAGAAATCATCGAGCGAGCACTCCGCTATCTAGAAGACAACTTGCCGCAAGAGAGTACCTTCCGCGGGAACAATCATTTCTTCTACGGCCAGTACTACGCTGCGCAAGCTTTCTGGCAAGTCGGCACGCAGCGTTGGGAACGGTACTACCGGACAATTCGCGAAGTCCTGCAAGATCGCCAAACGGCTCAAGGGTTTTGGACTGATTTCATCTGTCCTGAATATGGCACTGCGATGGCTTGCATCGTGCTTCAGCTTCCTAACAACTATTTGCCAATCTTCCAGAAGTGATTCTTTTGTTTGTTCGTCTTCTAAGTTTCGCCTGTTTCCTTGCCGTACTTGGCACGACCTCGCTCTGCTGCGGGCAAATATCGTTGTCAGGTCCTTTGCTTACCATGGGTCAGCCGGAACGGATCGCGTCGATTACCGATCTAACGAGCACGCTGGAGTGGTCGAACTCGGGAGAGCCGATCGATGCTTCGCAGGTCGTACGTTTCGGCAATCCTGGTGTAATCAAGGAAGATGGTGTGATCTCCCTGGAAGATGGCTCTTACTTCGTAGCGAAAGAACTGAAAACCGAAGGCATTACGCTGCATGGGTACAACCGTTTCTGGGACGAGATGAAAGTCCCCTTGCGTCCTGTCCGCGGAATCTTGTTACGGGCACACCTCGATGCGGACGAAACAAGGAAGTCGCTCGATCGAATCCAAAGTTACCACGGTTCCAAGGACCGCTTGCGATTATCCAACGGCGACTACATCGATGGCACATTCCGCAATTTGACACCGCTGTATGTCCAGTTTCAGGTCGGCGAGAAGTCACTTGAGTTGGATCGTAAACGCGTGGAGGAAATTCATTTCGCCCAGCCAGCGGGACCGCCATCGCCTCCGCGGCAAGGTCTGTGGATCGGTCTACGTGATGGGAGCATGTTTCTCGCTCAAAATGCGAATTTGCAGAATGAACGCCTGTCGCTACAAACACGAAATGGTATCGCGTTGCGTTCGTCTGCGTTGGAGAATGCATACGCATTCATTACCTATCTGCGACCGATTGGTACCGCTGTGCGCTATCTTTCTGATGAAAAGGCGATCGGTTTCAAATACCTGGGTTTCCTTGCCCCAGAATGGGACTATCGAAACGATCGCAACATTAGTGGTGGTTCGCTGAAATCAGATGGCTATATCAGTCAAAAAGGTCTCGGTCTGCACGCGACTTCTCGAATCGCTTACCGTATCGGTGAGCAGGATGCCCGTTTCCGAGCGAAGATTGGTATCGACGACGATACGGATGGGGCTGGCAGTGTCATCTTCAAGGTGTACGTCAGCGAGACCGGTAGCCAGTGGAAGACGGTTTTTGAAAGCCCGATTGTCCGCGGCGGCGATCAACCGCTTGATGTCGATGTTCCAGTTAAGGGAATGAAAGGGCTGGCTTTGGTGGTCGAATTTGCCGACGGTGCCGACGTGCTTGATCATGCCGACTGGCTTGATGCTCGCTTTGAACCAGAGTAGGGCAGGGGACTTGGATCTCGCATGTTGCCGCTGATCGATCTCCGCATGCACGACGGTTCACGTCACTTCGGCTCGTTACCTGACAACGGCGATTTTGAGTCACTCCGCGACGTTTTGTCCCAGCTTGCTGGCGTTCAGGTGACCAAGTTTGTCACCGACCAGGTAACCGAGGCCTGGATTCATTTCACCTACCAACAACACCTATTCGCGGCCAACACTCAGTTGGGGGAATGGTGGTTCTTCGTCGACGATCCGACTTGTCCCGACGAGATCTTACGTGGTTTGCTTTCCCACGCTGGCAAGTTTCTACGCCGCCAATGACAACGTTCGAAAAAGAAAGCGGCGGAAGCAAAGGATGCGTTCCGCCGCAGATCATGGTTCAAGAATGCGATTCGAGCTTACGCCCCGTACTTCTGCAATCGATGAGCGTTGGCCATGGCCAGCGTCATCAGGTATTGGGCCTCGAAGTGACCTAGGCCACCAGTGATGGCGGTGTTCTCGCCGAAGGTCTTATGACCGTCTGGGCGGCAGCAGTTCGAGTACAGCAAAGTAGGAACTGGATGCCAACTGTGACTCGCCAGGAACGATGGCGTGCTATGGTCACCGGTCACAATCACAACATCCGGATTCAGTGCCAGGATGCGTGGGATTTGTGCGTCGAACTCTTCGGTTCGCTTGACCTTGGCGTCAAAATCACCATCTTCGCCACTCGAGTCCGTGTACTTGAAGTGGATGAAGAAGAAGTCGTACTTGTCCCAGTTCTCTTCCAGGACCTTGATCTCCTCTTCCAAGGTTTGCGGTTCGCCTAGAATTTCCATTCCAACCAGGCTCGCCAACCCCTTGTACATTGGGTAAACGGCGATCGCAGCAGCATTCAAGCCGTACACGTCTTCATAGGTCGGAATATCTGGTTTGGCCGAGAAGCCACGCATCGTCAGACAGTTTGCTTTCTTCTCGTCCTTAAGCATTTTCTTGGCAGCTTCGACAAATTGCTTGGCAATCTCTGCCGTCTTCTTGCTCGGATCGTCGACACCGACGGGATCAAGCGGCAGAACACCCGTCGCTTGAGGATCGGTATCGTGCACATTACCGCCCAGGCCTTCGCCGCCCCGGAAGATCACAACAAAGCGATGTTCCTTCACCGGCTTGACGATCACTTCCACGCCAGGAATCTTGATCGCGTTGAGACTTTCGGCCAGCGGAGCGCTTTCTTCGGTCGGGATTCGACCAGCACGGCGATCGGTGATCTTGCCGTCCGCATCGATGGTGCAGAAATTGCAACGAACGGCGACGTCGCCCGGCTGGAGCGGCAAGCCAATCCCGGTAGCTTCTAAAGCACCGCGACCGATAAGGAATTTCAGTGGATCGTAGCCGAACAATCCCAGGTGCCCCGGCCCACTACCAGGAGCGATACCTGGCTTCACCGGGATGCTCGCTCCCTGGACGCTCTTGGCAGCCAAAGCATCGAGGTTAGGAGTCTTGGCGGCTTCGAGTTCCGTTTGACCGCCTGGTTCGTGCGGCAGCCCACCCAGGCCGTCGCCAACAAACATGACGATCTTGGTGTCGTTCTTGGTTTTCAGGCTGCGAACCAGGTCGATTTGGTCCATGGCGTTACTCTTTCCGGGATATTTGAAATGACTGGGTGGTGAAAATGCATGACGATCAATACCTCTAATTATCAGCTTTTTTGCTTACTTCACAACCACGTTGAAACCAGGCCAATCACGCTAAAGCTTAACCTTGTCTGGACTTGGCAATCGTTACCACAGCGCGTTATCGTGAAGTGAATTAAGGAATTCAGGCCGTTTACGCTTCACCCTTGCGGGAATAACCGGCGATAAGAGTCAATCACCGCACATTCCTGCGACATGCTCGCCACCGCCACAATGGAAGAACGCGAGGGCATAAAACTTGCCCCACTATTGGAAATTTCGACCAGCCTGGATCGGCTCGACGGGCAATTCAGATTTCGAACACCGAGCAAGTCTGACCAAGGGAAAAAGGAACCTTACATCATGGCACTGCAACTCATTTGGCACGGACATGGAACCTGGTCGCTGCATACGGCCGATCACAAGATCTTGATCGACCCGTTTTTCTCCAGCAATCCGATGGCGGATACGACGGCTGACCAGATTGAAGCCGACACCATTTTGCTCACCCATGGCCATGGCGACCATGTCGGAGCCAACGAAGATGGAACACTCGATGTCGTCGAGATAGCCAAACGAACAGGAGCCCAGGTAATCACCATGGTCGAGACAGCGACGTGGCTGTCCGGCAAGGGGGTCGAAAATGCGACCGGCATGAATCTGGGCGGAACGCTTAAATTACCGTTCGGCTCGGTGCGGATGACCTTAGCCCTGCATAGCAACGGACTTCCCGACGGAACCTACGGTGGTCCGCCGGCCGGATTTGTCGTTGAAGCTGCTGGTCGCAAAATTTACTTCGCAGGAGACACCTCATTGTTCTCCGACATGAAATTGATCGGTGAACTAGGACTCGACGCTGCAGTTCTTCCAATCGGCGACTTTTACACGATGGGACCGGAAGATTCGATCCGCGCAGTGAAGTTGCTACAGCCAACACACATCATCCCGGGCCATTACAACACTTGGCCGGTGATTGCTCAGGACATCGAAGAGTGGACCAGCAAAGTTCGTCATGAAACGAACGCGACGCCACACGTCCCCAAGCCAGGACAACCGCTTTCGCTAAGCTAGTATGCTGAATGAAGTCAGTCTGATGACAAGCGGCCTGGCTAGTCCAGGTTAGGCCGCTTTCGATGGATTCGACTTCGCACGCCGAGCTTCTTCCATATGCGAGAGAATATACTCGGCACCGCGGCTGGACGCCCCTTGGCCAACCACGCGATCCTTTAAAGTGCGTAGTTGTTGAACCATGCACCGGGTCGAAGAAGGTTCTTTCAACCAACCGGCAATTCGCCGTGCCATGTCGTCGCTACGATTGCGATACGTGAGGTACTCAGGGTAAACGACTTCGTCTGCACCTGGGGCGTCTGGATCGTAGGTGTAATAACCGTCCTCGTAGAACAGGTCATCACGTGAAAGCAAATTCACCAGCGTAATGTATTTCACCTTACGAAATTTGCTTTGTACCCAATTGGCGATTCGACTGATGCGATAGTGAATCACCGCCGGCTTCTCGTGATACAACAGCTCGAGCGAAACCGAGCCGCTACAGGCCAGGCAGCATGTAGCGCTGTGAATCAGTTCTGGCGTCAGATCGACATGGACCTCCGCTTCCACACCGCTGGCCAGCACATGCTCGAAAGCGAGTGCGGCATGGCGATCGTTGAACGCGGCAATTGCGAACCGGACGCCTGGGACCTCATTCTGAATCTTGCGAGCAGTCTCGAGAAACACGGGCAAGTTCGAGGTTACTTCCTGACTTCGCGACCCAGGGAGTAGCGTCACCAAAGGTGCCGTGTTTTCCGTTTGTTGTCGCAAGAAGTCCGTATCGAGATGCTGATTCTCAAGTTCATCGAAGTAAGGATGTCCGACGTACGTTGCATTCACACCACGTTCACGATACCAACCTTCTTCGAAGGGTAGCTTGCAAAGAGCGTGATCGATCAACCGTCGCATCTTGCCGATTCGCCAGCCGGCCCAAGCCCAGATTTGGGGCGTCCCGTAATAGAACACCGGAATTCCGTTCGCCTTGGCTCTGGCAGCAATCCACCAGTTGAAACCGGGATAGTCGATCAACACAACCGCGTCCGGCTTGTGGTCGCGGAAGTAACGATTGGCTCGCAACATCAAGCCAATAAAGTTGTGTAAGTTCAAGAATACACGCAGGAACCACATAATGGCCCAGCGCGTAAGGTCTTCGTGCAGTTGGCAACCCGCTTCGGCCATCTTCGGCCCGCCGTAGCCAACGCATCGGATGTCTGGTCGGCGCGATTTAAGCGCGCGAATCAAGTTCGCGCCGTGTAAATCGCCGCTTGGTTCGCCGACGCTGAAAAATATCTCCATCGGTTCCGTCAACCTCGCTCTAGCCCGCCTTGCGTCGTGATTCGTCTTCGAAGAACGCCACACGAAGATCCGGCAGGATATTCGTGCTCGCGCCTACTTCGCTGAAATCGACTTGGGTCCAACGCTGTTGCAACCAGCGGTGCCCGGCCCAATCTTTCCAGGACCAACAATCGGGAAGTGGGGAAGCCTGATTCGGCTGGCCACCGATCACAGGGGAAGCACAATAGGCCACGCGATAACCCAACATGCCAACTAGTAAAGGTAAGCCGCGGCTCAACCCTTGTATCTGTGGCAAGCGAGTCAATGCTTCACGACGAGCTCCCCAAATTAGCCGCGAAACGTCCAATCGGGCTGGATTCCCCATGCGTCGCTGTATCCAGTCGGAAACGACCGATACGGCAGACGCCTGATTATCACTTGTCGAAACAAGGACTAAATCCTGCTGGATCAATTGCTGCAGTACTCCTCGCAATACCGAGTCTGGAATACTACATTCGGCCGGCAAGTGAATGACTAACTCTCCTTCCGCAACCTGAGTCCCGCAAAACAGGGCGGATGAGTAAGTCCTTGGGCGGCGAATCTCCACGCGCCGAATACCCTCCCGCTGAGCAAGCCCAGTCGGGGTGTCCTGGCAGTCGGCAGCCAGAGAAAGCAAAATGATCTCGCTCCGAACATTCATAGAGCGCAGCACGTCGTCCATCGACTCCACCTGTTGACGGATCGAATCGTTCCAGTCGGTGTAGGGAATGAACAGTGACAGTTGGCGCATGAAATTCCTCGGAAAAAGCGGATCCAGGGAAATAATCGGGCGAGAGTATGCCAAAACGGGCCAATCACCAACAGGTCAGTTTCCCGGAGCAAGCCACCGAAACCTTTCGTGGTGCTAGCAAGCAGGATGCGGAATGTCGTAACTCCGCAAGAAAGCTGAAGATCCGCCCACCTGGGAAAGATTTTCGTCCCTGATATCATCGGGGCATGACGATACAGTTACGAGGCGAGCGACCCCCAAACTAGAATTTCTACCGCTCGCCAAGGGGCGAATTGATGAACGCAATGACTCTGATAGCTCAAAACGCCGGATTTCTGCCAACTCGCGGGTCGATCATGATCGATTTCGTCTTCTTGGCCATGTTCGGAATCATTCTGATTCTAGGCACCAGCATTTACCTGGTTCGTTACCGCCGAATGTTTGAAGTCCACAAATGGATCCAAGTCGTCACCGGGGTCGTGCTACTATTGGCAGTTCTGGCCTTTGAAATCGACATGCGATTCTTCACCGACTGGCAAGCCTTGGCCGAGCCGTCCAGCTACGGGATGGGAACGGTCAAGGGACTACTTTACTTCCATCTCTTGTTCGCTATCCCGACGCCGCTGCTTTGGATCTTTGTCATCTGGCATGGACTCGCCAAGTTTCCCAATCCAGCTGCCCCCAGCCCCTATAGCAACACTCACATCTTCTGGGCTCGCCTGGCCGCGATCGGCATGCTACTGACTGCGGTCACTGGCTGGGTGTTTTACTACGCCGCGTTTGTTGCGTAACAATCGCCAAGCCAAGTTTATCTTGCTGAGGATACAACCTGCCGGGCTTGGAAGGTTGGCTGCCGCAGCTTTGAGCGTGCGCTGCGTTGCCATTCTTGTAAACGGCATCCCAAGGCAGTCACGATCACATCTCGCGGCGTCTTTCTACGAAAAAGGGATCGCCACGAATCATCGTGATATCGCACGGCAAGTCAGGTAGGATGAACGGTGCATAAAGAGAACGCCCCGAACATTGAACAAGGAGCGAGTTCCATGTCCCGTTATCACACCCCCGCGACACTACTGTTATTCGCACTTGGCTATTTAGCTGGATGCCAACCAACCAGTTCACCCACGACTAGTAATCCAAGCAATTCTGATAGTTCGTCGCCGAGTAGCAGCACGAGTACGGTTATCGATACGACGCCTAAAAAGCACACCGGGACCACGCGTCGCCTTAGCGCGGAAGGTACCTTCGACGCACCCCAGCACGGGCAAGACAACCGGTTTGAATTTGAGATGGCAGGCCAACTGAAATATCAGGTACGAATCTCGTGCGCCCCGTTTATTGGCGACGAGTGGTGTATCAATCCGTTGGCCGATGTTACCAACCCAACGGACACCAAAATGTATGCGGCGTTTCATGCGGTATTCTTCGATGACAATGGCAAACTGGTTGGATGCTGCCAGCAAGACGCCGAGATGGAGCCCAACGATGGACCGACACAACTTGGAAGCTTAGTGCTTCGCGGACCGGAGCAGGAATTACTGAAGGCATCACAGTTTAAGATCGTGATCTATGAATCCGATAAACGAATTGGCAGTGAAGCAATCGATACCGCCTCGACTTTAGAATTGGTCGGTCGCGATGGAAAGGTAATCACGAAGCTCGATGAACTCGATTCCAGCACCACATCCGTCGGCAATATCAATCAAATTCACTTAACGGCTGCGGTTGCCTTTGAAGATGCGAAAGAAAAAAGTCGTAACACCCACTTAAACCCAAAAGGCAAGGCCGAGTATAGTCTCTATCTCGACACGCGACATCGTCCGGTCACGATCATGAAGAGCAGCGGTGACAACGAGATGTACGACCGTTGGGAAGTGGATGCCGAGTTCGATCCGCGCAAGCGTGTCCCAGGCGTTTCGGCAGATCCTTACTTCGCATTGTTTGACGCTGACGGCGAGTTAATCGCCTGTGTAGGAAGTCCGTCGGTAGGTCAACTCGTCGCACCGGAAGACCTTCTGTTGTCAACGAAGAAGCTCGACATGGTGGCATACGAAACCATTCGGGAGTGACCAATGCAACACCTGGACATGTCGAAGATCATCGGTAGTCGTGACCGCCCATGGTTCACCGTTGCCGAGGTATGGATCGATCGCGAGGAAGCAAGGGCGTTCTATCACGCTGAACCAATGATCGAAGAAGAACCTGGCCTGGGACTAGCGGACTATTGGGGAGTGCAATACGCCTGCGGCCTAAAGCTTGTCTTCGAGTATTTTCATCACCCTGGGAATTGTGGAGTCGTTTCCGCCGACGTATTCTGCCCGCAGCATGTCGAACGGCACCTCCGTCATTGGAAAAAATCGCTTCGCATTTTCCCTGACGAGATGTTCCAAATCGACCGTGAATCAATGTTCATACGGTTCCAAGAAACAATGCCTGAGCTCCTCACGCATCGAGACTACCAAGTAATGCGTCAGGGAGACGACGGCAATCCTTTGTCGATGGGGAACCCAACCACGTATCGTGACGCCCAATGCTGGGTCACTGAACTTGAAAAAAGTATTCACAAGCAAATCTATTGGGTCACACGCTGTGACACCTTAACGGCAGATCGCCCCTAACATTGATGCAATTCATCGCCTTAGACAAACAAGTATTAAATTCCGAAGTTGCTTGTACATTCGCATCTGGTTTACAGCGTTTCTTAGTCAGGCAATTGTTAGAATTGGGTGTATGCCTCCGCGGCAACGACAAAGCGGAATCCCAACCTCTTGAGCTGACACCATGTTTCTTTCCTCGACGTACCGTGTCTTCACGCTTCTTTGTGCGATTGCAATGAGCAGCGTACTCTTCGCGGAAGAGGCTCTTTTAGTAAGGAGTTTTCCTCCGGAAGTCGAATCGTCGAAAGAGCCTTCACTGATTTATCTCTGGCAAGAGAAGCTCGACTCGCCACGACCACTTGTCGCTTCGCTCGCGCGGATTGATCTTCTGAATCCCAACTACCAGTGCGTCGTGATGATGGAAGACGACCCTGATGGGAACGGCCCTGCAGAGGCTTCTTTGGCGATGCCGGAAACGCACATGAAGAAGTTCAACGCCATCGTTGGCATCAACGCCAACGCATTTGGGGCAGTGCGAGAAGAAGACAAGAAGAAAGGCTATTACCTCGGGATGCCAGTTGATATCGTCGGGTTAGCGGTAAGTAACGGCATCGTTCGAAGTCAGTCCGAATCAAAACCGAATCGCACACGAGGCGAAGCCGCATTTTGGCAAGACGACAAGCTTAAACCTCATCTGAATATTCCTGCTTCTGATGCCACCATCCACGAAGGAGTAGGCCGGTTTGTTTCGACCTTATTGATCGATGGCGAAATTGCTCGCAAAAAAGATAAAGATCTACACCCACGCACGGCAATCGGACTCGACGCCTCAGGCCGCTATCTGTTGCTGGTAGTGATCGACGGTCGGCGGAAAGATTACAGTGAAGGAGTAACGCTGTACGAACTTGCCGAGTTCATGCAATCACATGGTTGTGCCAACGCAATCAACTTAGATGGAGGCGGAAGTTCGATCATGATGTTCCACGACGAGGCTGACGATGAACTAAAAGCTTTTAATCGACCATCCGGCGGCAAACATCGACCGATTCCAGTGATGTTAGGTGTTCGGGCTAAAACAGCTCTTCAATAGTTCGCTGACCTGGGGTTATTCTAATGCGTGAATTGCTAGTTGCCCGAGAGAACCTCTCCCTCATCGAAAAGGGCATCCAACTTTTCGCGCATCATTGTCGCGTAGTTGCCACCCTCAGGACGCTTATTGAATAGCACCACAAAGTTTATTCCATCACCACGTTGTCGGGCCACGGCGTTCGTTCCTGGTAACGAACCGCTATGATTCCATTTCCAATTGCCTGGAGCAGGGCGAGGGCCGCCGATGTTCGGTCCGTTAACCTGATAACGATCGAGAAAACCCAGTATGGCAACACCGCTGGCGACAAGTCGCCCCTGACTCGTGCGAGCCTCGACATCAAAGCCCCCATACGGCCGCTTGACCTGACGTTTTGTACTGTGAGTCGGGTAGAAAACGTTATCAACGACCTCGTTATTGTCGTAATACGGCTCTCGCGGGCTCTGATCTTTCTTAAACGTTCGCCCCAACAGCCAATTGTTTGAAGCAATTCCGGCCGGGTGCATGACATGCCGATGGAGGTATTGCTGGTAGCTTTGCCCTGATACTTCTTCCACTATTAGCCCCAGTAAAAGGAAACCGATGTTCGAGTACGAACGCTTCGTCCCCGGATCGTGCTGAAGTGGCTGCCCCATGATGTAGCGAACGGTCTTCTCACGGCCAGGCGGACTCGCAACGCCAAATGCTTGGGCAATTTGTTTCTCACGATACGTCAGGTCCCCCACGATATCGCGATCCCAGCCTCCACGATGCTGTAGTAAATGATCAACCGTGATGTCTTTAAGTCGTGGGTCAGGCTTGCCCAGAGGTTCATATCTCAGAATTCCGTCCGTGGAACCTGGCAGGCGAAACACCTTCGAGTCGAGTGAGATCTGCCCACGACGAATCAACTCACGAATCGCCGCCGCAGTAAACGGCTTGGTCACGCTGGCCACTCGAAACATGGCATCTTCACGAATCGGTTCCGTCCGCTGCTTATCCTGCCATCCGTAAGTATGGTGCATCAAGATCTGCCCATTTTTCATCACCGACAACGAACCGGCTGAGATATCGTTCTCCTTCATAAACTCGAGCATTGCTTCGTCGAGCTTGCCAAGCTCGGGCGCCGGCCTGCCAACTATCGGCATCTCGGCCGTGACTTGTGAGCAGCAGACAAGAATTGCAGACAGCAACAAAGGCAAGTAACGATACAGTCGAGACAAAATCATCGCGATATTCCTGGCAGAATTTTTTGTGGTCAGACCAAGCATATCGATCGCTTGGTGTACGCTCAAACATTGCAGTTGAAAATACTGGCAGCTTAGAGACTTCGAGCCGACCATGCCTGGCAGTGATACGCAACATCGATGGTATCGATGCGGTGCTCAACCAAGTAATTCAATAACTCGGAATGAAAGGATTCAAATCGCTCTGGCCCAGCAATGTTATTCAACCGGTTATGACTTTTCCACAAATCTAAGAATCGTTCACGGGACATCGGCACGATGTGCAACTCACTATCCTTTTGCACGAACTGAAAGTCGCCAGTTGACTCCAGGATCTCATCCCAAGGTCGATTACGGTACGCTTCGTCAAACTCAGGGACATGTCGTTGAATTGCCTCAGACGTCCAACGCAGTACCTCAGAATGCTCCATTGCCCGATCGTTCCATAACATCGTAAACAAACGGCCTGGCTGGAGAATACGACGCATCTCCGGCAATGCTCGTGGAACATCTGCCCAATGAAACGCTTGCGCAGCCACAGTCCAGTCCTGGGAAGCATCCGGCAAGCCAGTTGACTCGAAGGTTCCATCGACCCAGGTAGCCCTGGAATCGTTACCCTTTGCACGCATTGACGCATTAGGCTCGATGGCCGTGACATGAAGTCCGAGTCCCGAAAGAAGCCGAGTCGAAATGCCCGTGCCGGCTCCGACGTCAGCGACTAGATCGCCAGGCTCAACTTCCGCCAATATCATAAGACGTTTAAAGAAATCGAGTGGATAGCCTGGCCGCGAACGCTCGTAGGCGTCTGCTTGCCGCGAAAAGTCTCCGATATTCACGACCAACTCCTATCGATGCATGAAGGAATGAATCGATATCAGCATACCACTAACTTCCGATCCGATAGAGAACTTGTCCGTCTCCCATTGAAAGCGGAAGACTGGCAACTTCAGACCAGGTACAAAAAAAGCCTGCGAAACCAAAAGGTCCCGCAGGCAATGAGTTGGGTCGACAAGTGGTAGTCAACTCACTTACATCTGACAAATCCGGTTCACGGCGTCCAGAATTGCGTAAACCGTGGCTTGGACCGTATCGGTCGAACTGCCTCGACCTCGGACAATCTTCTTGTCCGATTGAATCTCGACCGTGACTTCCCCTAGCGCATCACGACCAAGGGTTGCGCTGCGAACCTGGAAATCTTTGCAGGTCAGTGGTACTCCGGTAATGCGTTCGACCGCCCAGAACGCGGCATCGATCGGGCCATCTCCTTCGGTGATTTCGGCCGACTTGGTTTCTTCACCATGCTTGAGTGTCATCTTCACGCAAGGTTCTTTGCCCGTGCCATGGCTGACGTCAAGTGATTCCAGAACCCATACCTGGCGGGCATCACCGCGAATCTGTTGATCACAAAGGGCAGCGATATCACCGTCGTAGATTTCCTTCTTCTTATCGGCGAGTTTCTTGAACTCGTCGAACACTTCTTGAAGCTGTTCGGCCGACAAATGATAGCCAAGCGCTTTGGCACGATCGGAGAGGGCAGCCCGACCGCTATGTTTTCCGAGCACGAGGTCCGTCTTTTCGAGCCCAACATCTTCTGGCCGCATGATCTCGTACGTGGTCGGCTCTTTGAGCATGCCATCCTGATGAATGCCCGACTCGTGAGCGAACGCATTACGACCAACGATCGCCTTGTTGCGTTGCACCTGAAGGCCGGTGATATTTGAAAGCAACCGACTCGTCGGCACCAGGCGACGCGTATTGATTTTCGATTCGACGTTGTAATAGTCGTGTCGAGTGCGAAGGGCCATCACGACTTCTTCTAGCGAGGCGTTGCCGGCACGCTCACCAATGCCGTTGATGGTACATTCAACCTGGCGAGCCCCAGCTTCAACGGCGGCCAAGCTGTTGGCGACCGCCATGCCAAGGTCGTCGTGGCAGTGAACGCTGATCACAGCCTTATCAATGTTCGGCACGCGATTCTTCAGATCGGCGATGATCTTGTGCATGTGATTCGGCGTGGCGTAACCGACCGTATCAGGAATGTTGACCGTAGTCGCGCCGGCGTCGATCGCCGCTTCGACCACGCGACACAAAAAGTCTGGCTCGGTCCGCGAAGCATCTTCTGGCGAGAACTCGATGTCATCGCACAACGAAGAAGCCAGCTTCAACGAGTCGATACCTCGCTGAATGATCTCTTCGGGTGTCATTCGCAATTTGAATTCGCGATGAATCGCGCTGGTTGCCAGAAAAACGTGAATCCGAGGCTGACTGGAATGCTTGAGCGCTTCCCAGGCCCGCTCGATGTCGCGTGGATTGCAGCGGGCCAAGCCGCAAATTGAGGCGCCGCGAATGTTCGAGGCAATCTCTTTAACAGAGTCGAAGTCCCCCGGCGAAGCAATCGGGAAACCAGCTTCGATAATGTCGACCCCCAAGTCGACCAAGGCCTGGGCGATTTCCATCTTCTCGGCCAGGTTCATACTGGCACCTGGAGACTGTTCGCCGTCGCGGAGGGTGGTATCGAAGATTTTGATGGTATCGTTCATGGGATAGATGTGTGTTTGATCGGTGTTTCGTTGGGTTTTAAATGTCGCTGAAATCGAAGAGCCGGCCGCAAGCCGGCGCGACTAGGAGCTGGCGGGCAGAACTGGCCACTCCAGGAACTTCGATTTTGGGGGGCATCGACATGGGAAACTTCGCCTACTTCAAATCAATCAATCGATTTCAAATCAACAAAAAAAGCCCTAAGGCGTTGGGCCTTAGGGCTTTTGGTAATCTCGTTATAATGCGAACGCGAAACCTTCCCTAACACCCAGGGGTGCTTAGCAGCAGTTGCAGCAGTAGGAGGTTTAGATTCATTAAATCTTGCTCGCAGTTGAGTTGTTTTGCTATGAATGACTCTACTCCCGCGGTCGGGTTCGGTCAAGGCGGCGTAATTGCCGTAGAAACGCCTTTCCTGGGACCTTAACCACAAAACAGCGAAAACCGATCCGATCGGTGACCGATGAATGGAATCAGTTTCTCTAATTCAATTGCCAAAGGCGGGCAAAAAGTGGAGTTCCTATGTCATGAATGAACGCTTGGACGTCACCAGCGACCCGGAACCAGACCAACCAAAAGGGGAGTCTTCCCGCCAAGTACGCCCCTTCCTGGGAATCAAGTTCGCTTGCTGCAGTATCTACGCCCGGATCTATCAAAACAAAGACGGCACACATTATGTCGGCAATTGCCCTAAATGTGCTAAGCAGGTCCGCGTAAAAATCGGCCACGGGGGCAGCAATAACCGCTTCTTTACGGCGTATTAAAAAAACAATTCGAATGAAGACCACGGATTCCACCGATGGGCGCGAATGAGAGGTCGAAACGAATCCGAAGTAAACGCTTCGACGTATCAATCGCCTGAAACCCGAAACGCTAACCGAATACGGCCAGGAAGTAACAATTACGTCGAGCTCTCTTTTATCCGTGCCTATCCGTGAAATCGGTGGTTAAAAACTATCTTCTCCCAAGAACTCGGCTGAATGCCTGCTAGCATAGGCGATAGCATCCTCTGCACGTCCATATTGAGCCATCCGCTCGATTTCCGTACGATCTGCCGCCCCCATATTTTGGAATTTGGCTGCCATGATCGACTTCGACATTCAACGCTGTACCCGAAAGTGCCACGCCACAGCGCGTGAACTGCGCCCGGGCGATCTGTATTATTCGGTCTTAGTCCCGGATGGATCCGAGGTTGTGCGGCAAGATTTCAGCAAAGAAGCGTGGGAGGGCCCACCGGAGAATGCCATTTGTTGGTGGAAGGCAACCATGCCCGATCCACAGACGAACAAGATCAGTTGGGCACCGCACGACATCATGCTCGATCACTTCGAGCGGTTGCTGCAAGATCCCCAGCATCAAGATGCGGCTTACGTGGTGGCATTACTCATGGTACGCCGCAAGATCGTCCGTCTCGACGATACCGAGAAGGGCGAAGACGGAGTTGAACGCTTGGTGTTGGTCGGCCTCAAACGAGAAGGCTCTTACAAGATTCCCGTGGTAGAACCGACCGCCAATCGTATTGTTGAGATTCAGAACGAGCTGACTTCGCTGCTCCAATCGGGCGATCCTCCGGCCGAATAACCCCACAACGCAAGGATGCGCCTGTGACACACTTTCAACTGCATTCGGTCGCCGCAATATTGCTTGTTGGTTTGGCTTGTGGCGCCGGCTGCCCGCAGTTGATGCGTCCGGTCGATCCTCTTTATCAGCCACCGGTCGTGTTCGAGACCGCTCCGACGATGGAGCAACTCATGGCCCAGGTCAACATGAACACGCAGCGAGTGCAGTCGCTTGAATCGACTGGTGCCACGCTCGGATTGAAGGGTTTTCCTTCGATTCGCGCCCAAATTTACATGATGCCTCCGATGAAGTTTCGCATGATTGGCGAGACGGCGTTAACGGGGCAACTCTTGGATTTGGGAAGTAACGACCAAGAGTTTTGGGTCTGGGGGCGGGGATTCGAGTCGCCTGGCCTGATGTACGCTCGACACGACGAATTCCAACAAACAATGGCCAAGACTATTCTGCCGGTGGAACCAAGCTGGGTCGCACAAGCAATGGGGCTGGCGCGATTTGACCCCAACGATTACCACCAAGGTCCATTCCCAACAGCGACCGGCAACTATGAAATTCGCACCACGATGACTTCGTCCGCCGGACAAATCACCAAAGTCACGGTGATCGACAAGCAGTACGGCTATGTCCTAGAACAGCACATGTACGACATGGCGGGCCAGCCGATCGCTTCGGCCATGGCATCCAACTACCGCTACGATCCCAACTCGAACGTTTCACTCCCGTATAAAGTCGACATTCGCTTACCGAAGTCTGGGGCAGACTTTTCCATTCAAATCATCGGCTACCGCATCAATCAGTTGACCGAAGGAAACGGAACCTTTGCCAAGCCGCATCGACCGGACGTGCCCGAGATCAACTTGGTCGGTAACAGTGGCATGCCTCTTCCGTCTGGTCAGCCGTTACCAGGCGGACAGTATCAGCCAACCAGCCAATCTTACCCGAGCACCGGACAACCACTTCCCACTGGTCAACCCTATCCTGGCCAACAACCGGCACCGGTCGGACAGCCATATCCGGGTGGAGGCCAATTCGATCCGTATGCTCCTACCAGCACGCAGCCGCAGATCACACCTCAATATCCATCCAGTGGAGGCTACCCGCTGGGAGCCAACACTGCTCCTAGCATGAATCAACCATCGAGCCAGTTCACAGCGGTTCGGCCGGTTTACGAAACGGCTGCCCGTGAAGAATTCAACTCGCCGCCTATTCGAGGGATGCGGTAGACCACTTGCTGCCAACCAAGGCGATATTCTAGGTGCCAGGTATTTGCAGCCGCTCAGAAGAGGCGTCTTTCAGGGCCGTTTGAATCCGCTGTTCGGCTCCTCGATCTTGCAATTCCTGTACGACAATTCGCCGGGATGCGACCGTCAAAAAAGTGGTAAAGCTACTGGCAGTGTCGAAACGGCGGAGGATTGCGAGGTCATTCTCTGCCAATTGCTCGAAAACGCTCACAACCACTTCATCAGCCTCTTTGCTGGTCAGCGTCCACTTCTGCGTTTGTCGGCAATGCTGAACGACTTGAACGACCGTGCTGGCATAACGATCGACAAAACGTCGCCAGTGGAGGGCAGGGGAGCTGAAAAGCTCATCCAACAACTGCAAGTCAGCCGAACTAGATTTCATAGCAAACGCTTCCGTGCGCTTTTAAAACAGGCGAAATGAGGCATCAGAAAACTAAACTAGCTGAGACTTAAGCTCAATACTGGTTTTAGGTTGGAATCGGGCCCTAAATGGCCGTATGTTGCCTTGACACCTTGTTGAGACAGGAATAAAAACCAAAAGACGGTCACGTCAATACCTTTCATAGACGCGACTTGCAATCTGGGGCAAGCCCAAGTTGTGCTGCCCCGAATCGAGAAAGTTGTTTTCAACAGCGCCAATCCATTGGCCAGGAGATATAAAGAATGACTCACGTAGTCTGCGAACCGTGCTTTAACTGCAAGTACACGGATTGCGTCGTTGTGTGCCCCGTCGAATGTTTTTACGAAGGGGACAAGATTCTTTACATCCATCCCGAAGAATGCATCGACTGCGAAGCTTGTGTGCCGGAATGCCCGGTTGAAGCCATCTTCCATGAAGACAATGTTCCGGAAGAGTGGAACGGCTTCGTCGAACTGAATGCTGAAATGGCTCCTCAGTGCGAAGTCATCACCGAAAAGAAGACGCCACTGGCCGATCAGTAATCGCCACGTCTGTTAGGGTTCTACTTCAGGCCCCTCCGACGTTGCCAATAATTCAAAAGCCACAACTGAA
This sequence comes from Blastopirellula marina, assembly GCF_002967765.1. Taxonomy (NCBI): domain Bacteria; kingdom Pseudomonadati; phylum Planctomycetota; class Planctomycetia; order Pirellulales; family Pirellulaceae; genus Blastopirellula; species Blastopirellula marina. The sequence continues at coordinate 611,998 of NZ_PUHY01000010.1, forward strand.
TAAGTTGTGGCTTTTTTCGTAACAATTGTTCACGAATACGGCCGTACAAACGGGGTTCTATAATGCTTACTTCACGAACAATAACGTCGTTTAAAAAGCAAAACACGAACCTCTGATTGTTATTAAGTCAAGTCGATTTAACGCATATTTTCGAACGAAACGCCCGCATGCGTTTTATTCGTCAGACTCGTATTGCTTCCGATTGTCACGCCGGGTTAGGATGAAAAAGTGCTAATTCGCCGCTCCATCATGCGGCCTTCTCGAAAGAAAAACAGAAGGACTTTTCTGATGAGTCAATTTACTTGCCAGTGCTGCCAGCAAGTTTTTGACAAAAGCAGTGAGCCATGCTTCGTCATTCGTTTCACTGCCTTCCTGGAGATTGAGCCCCACTTCGATGAAGTCGATTTCGAAGACACCGACCGAGACAACCTCTCGGTGTTGGCCGACACCCTCGAACAGGTCTACCCAATTCCAGATCCAACCTTGCATGACGATCAGCCGGAGCGGGACTTCCGTGTCTGCCGCGACTGCTATCAGCGATTCATGATCGATCCGGTTGGCCGTGATGTGCCTGCAGCATCGATATCCTTCAGCGAAAACTGATTTCCCGCGACTGCCTATCGGCCAGGACAACACATGCGTTAGGGCAAACGGTTCACTTAACACGCCCAAACGCGAGCCGCAATCTCTCTGTTCGCTTTGCCGGAAGTGGCCTGATCTAGCGGCTTTGGCCCGTTGTTCCTGCCCGGAATGACGGATAAACTGAAGGTTTGATCGTGCCGGAGCGTTGTCGATCTAGCTCTGGGCAAGTCCCTTGCGATCGCTCATTTCTCAACACCTCACCTTCCGAAAAGATGCCGAACATGAAGATTGCCGTTATTGGTGGAGATGGAACCGGGCCAGAAGTCACCGCTGAAGCTTTGAAAGTGATGGACGCCGCCGCCAAGTTGGAAGGATTCACCGTCGAAAAGACCGATTTTGGTTTCGGTGGTGATCACTACCTGAAGACCGGTGAAATTCTGCCGGAAGGCGCCGTCGACGAGTTGAAGAAGTTCGACGCGATCTTCCTGGGGGCCGTTGGCCACCCCGACGTGGCACCCGGTATCTTGGAAAAAGGACTGCTGCTGCAGTTGCGTTTCCAGTTGGACCAGTACATCAACTTGCGTCCAGTTAAGCTCTACCCGGGCGTGGAAACACCACTGAAGGATAAGACCCCAGAAGACATCGACTTTGTCGTCGTCCGCGAAAACACCGAAGACCTTTATGCGGGCATCGGTGGTTTCCTGAAGAAGGGTTCAGCCGACGAAGTCGCAACCCAAACGGCGATCTACTCGCGCAAGGGTTGCGAACGCTGGCTGCGTTGGGCCTTCGAGTACACCCAAAAGCGTAACAATCCTAAAGGTAAGAAGCTGACGCTGGTCGCCAAGACCAACGTGCTGACCTACGGACACGACCTGATCTGGCGCACGTTCCAAGAAGTCGCCAAGGACTATCCGGACGTTGAACCAGACTACAACCACGTCGACGCATGCTGCATGTGGATGGTCAAGAATCCTGAGTACTACGATGTGATCGCTACCACCAACATGTTCGGCGACATCATCACCGACCTGGGCGGTATCATCCAAGGTGGTATGGGCGTTGCCGCTGGTGGGAACATTAACCCTGATGCCGGCGGTACGAGCATGTACGAACCGATGGGTGGTAGTGCTCCGAAATACACCGGCAAGAACGTCATCAACCCAATCGCAGCGATCAGCGCCGCGGCCATGCTGCTGGAACATACCGGCCAGCCAGCCGCTGGAGCTCGCGTGATGAAGGCCATCCAAACCGTCACTGGCACTAAGATGAAAAGCCAGAGTGCAGGGAAGATGGGCTACAGCACCACCGAAGTGGGCGATTTGGTCGTCGACGCGCTTTCCTAAGACAAAATCTTGGAAGGCGGCCGAACATTGCCTGGCTCCGTGAACGTTATTCACTGAGCCAGGCCAATCCTATCTAAATCCCGTTCGCAGGAGGCAGCCGACCATGTCTGTTCGAAGTCTATTCGATTTAACGGGCCGCTCCGCTCTCGTTACCGGTGGGAGCAAGGGAATTGGGAAGATGCTCGCAAGAGCCTTCGCCGAATGTGGCGCCGATGTCTGTATTACGGCTCGCCACGAAGATGAACTGAAAACAGCCGCGGACGAGATCGGTCAAGGACTTAGTGGACGCGTCGGTTATCGTGTGTGTGACATGGGTGATCGGGCAGCGGTCGATGCGATGGCAATCGATGTGCTGAAAGACTTTCAAGGCATCGATATTCTGATCAATAACGCAGGAACCAATCGGCCCGAAATTCTGACGGAAACCAATGACGAAACTTGGGATCAGGTTCTCGAGCTTAACTTCACGGCCTGCATGCGGCTCGCTCGACATGTTGTCCCCGACATGAAAGAGAGGCAGTGGGGGCGGATTATCCACCTCTCTAGCGTGATGGCTTTGGCCTCGAATCCAGGCCGTGGTCTTTATTCAGGTACGAAGGCTGCGCTTATCGGCATGGCCAAAGCTCATGCTTTAGAACTTGGCCCCTTCGGAATCACCGTCAACTGCATTTGCCCTGGCCCAATCGCGACGGATTTGCCGATGAGCCTATTGAATGACGAGCAGAAACAACGCTTCGCAGATCGTACGGCGGTTAAGCGATGGGGAAAAACTATTGATATGGTAGGCCCAGCTTTATTGCTTGGTAGCGACGCGGGAGCTTACATTACAGGTACGACGATCCTCGCCGATGGCGGTTTAACTTGTCGCACCTTTGATTAGATTCCTCATCGCCTGCCTGGAATCCCCCTCATGCCCAGGCCTGTTCCCTCCTAGGAACACCGGACGCCCCCCAGACATTACCTCCTTTTGTCCTGTTGCTTTCCGGCAACCACAGCATGTCGATCTGGCTTTTCCATGAACTTAGAAATTACCTCCTCCAAGGATAACGTTGTCCACGTCGCCATCTTTGGCAAGGTTACGCAAGACGCGACAACGCGCGACGTTGATCGAATAGCGGAACTTCTTGGCGCGGAAGCGTATTCGCAAAATGTTCTATTGAACCTTCGCGATACCGAGATGATCGATTCCAGCGGAATTGGTTGGCTGCTTGTTTGTCATAAGAAGTTCAAGGAAAACGGAGGGCGCATGATTTGCTACTCAGCTCCTCCAGTCGTCGCAAACGTCTTTCGATTGATGCGTATGGATTTAGTCTTTGATAGCGCGGCCAATGCCGCGGAAGCGGAGAAACTCGCCGGTGTCACTTCCCAAGAATAACCCTCACGGTATCGAATTCTCAAACATTGACGCGACCACTCTCGAACCGGATGCCTTGATGCGGCTTCTGATCGAGCATTGTCACATGGTCGGCGCAAGCGATATTTTCGTCTTCTCCGGTGATCCCGAGTACCAGATCTCGATGCGGCTCTGGGGACGGATGAAACCAATCACCACCCTTCCAGTCAACGAAGGGCGTCAGTTGTTGAACTACGCCAAGGCGCTCGCCGGTCTCGATATCGCCGAACGTCGCCGTCCGCAAGACGGTCGCTGGTTCTATCGCGATGACGAAAAGATTATCGACCTTCGGATGAGCATCATCCCAACTCGCGAAGGGGAAGACCTCACGTTCCGTCTACTCGATCGAAGCTCGAACCTTCTCTCGCTCGACGAGATCGGCCTGGGACGGCACGATCGCCAAGCATTGATGGAGATGCTCCAGTCAGAATCTGGCCTCGTGTTGGTCACAGGTCCAACGGGTACCGGTAAAACGACCACGTTGTATGCCTGTTTACAGCATTTGAACGACGGCAATCGCAAGATCAACACACTGGAAGATCCGATTGAATTCTCGCTGCCTGGTATACGTCAGTCGCAGGTCAACTTAAAGATCGGTTTGGACTTCCCGGACTTACTGCGAGGAGTGATTCGCCAACAGCCCGACATCATCATGATCGGTGAAATTCGGGATAAGGAAACGGCCCTCACCGCTGTCCGGGCCGCGAACAGTGGTCACCTTGTGTTCGCCACGCTTCACGCTCCGGTCGCGACAGGTGCCGTGCAAAGCATGCTCGCCTACGGAATCCATCCGTTCTTCCTGGCAAGCTGCCTTCGCGGTGTAATTGCCCAGCGACTGGTACGCAAGCTCGATCCGAACACGCGTGTTCAATACGAACTGGGTGATACTGGCAACACGTTCGCTGATATTGAACCGCTGCTGGAAGAAGGGCAGGGAACGTCATTCTATGGCCCCGACCTGTCCGCCGAGAATGAAGGCTACTGCGGGCGAACGGCCATTTTTGAAATGGTGACCATCGGTCGCATCTTACGAGAAGCGATTATTGCCCGACGTCCCACCCACGAACTGGAGAAGACAGCCGAACAACTCGGCATGATCACCTTCCGCAAAGCGGCGATGCTGAAAGTTGCCCAGGGGGAAACCAGCATGGAAGAAGTGCTCAAGAACGTCCCGGTCGAGTATCTCGATCTGGAAGCAACACCTTAGTTCGGCTGATCATTTCATAACTGGCTTCGCAGCTACACTTAACGGAGCCAGTTTTTCGGGATTGCGATGGACGAAAACGGAAGCGATTCGTCCATCGACGAGTTCAAACTGAAACGCCGAGATCATCTCTTCTTTCAAATAACAAACCACTCCCGGCGAACCATTGAACCAAACGGTTCGCATCTCGAAGGGGTATTCGCGTTGAGCATTTTGAAACACGCGAATCAGGAATGTTGTAACGCTATCAAGACCTAGCACCAGTTCCTTCGCCGCGCTGACCTTGCCTCCACCATCGGTGTAGAGAGTGACATCTTCGGTGAGCACATGACGCAGGGCTGCTAGGTCACCTGCTTGAACAGCCTGGAAAAATGCATCTGAGATGCGTCGCACACTTTCGACATCCGCTGGAGATCGTTGCTTCTCTCCTCGGACATGGTCGCGTGCCCGCCGGGCCAGTTGTCGACAATGGTCGGGCTTGAGTCCCACGATATCGGCGACTTCCTTGAAATCGTAGCCAAAAACGTCATGCAAGATGAATGCGGCCCGTTCGGTTGGTGTCAGTCGTTCGATTGTCAGCATTAACGCAATTGAAATCGATTCATCCAGTTCGGCTTGCTCGGCATGATCGGCCAGAATCGGTTCGGGAAGCCAAGGTCCGATGTATCGCTCGCGCTGATAACGCACCGACTTCACGCGATCGAGGCACAACCGCGCACAGACTCTTAGGTACCAACTACGAGGTGATTCCAACACCGGTCGGCCAGCTTGCTCCCAACGGATGTACGCCTCTTGTACAATGTCTTCCGCATCAGGCACGCTGCCCAGCATCCGGTAGCAGAAACCAACCAGATCCTTCCTGAGTGCTTCGAATTCACTTCCACTAACCATGTTTTGCTCCACCGATTTCAAAGATACCAAGCCACAGATAAAAGACTGCATTGGCTCCCCGGGAATCATGGGTCATCGTCTGTCATCTCTGTGTGGCTAGGCCCGTCCGTTATCAGAAATCGAAATTCGCCACTTCGCAATAGGCCGCCATACCCATGGCGCGTTTCAATGTTGGATAGATACGGCAGCCGGTGATGATGACGGCCAATTCCGCGAACGCCTCGATGCCATATTCATCGCGAATTCGTTCCATCCGATCGGCATCATCCCCTTGGTTCAACAGCGACGCGACCGTGTGATCGTGAACGTCTTTCAAAATTGCGGGCAACTTCTCCGGAGCTTTCACCGCATTGGCCAGTAATACTCGATCGACACCTGCTTCCGCTCCCATTTTCAGACCAAGGTTCAAGCAGGGTCCGCAATCGTCGGTCTTCATCGCTGTCACGCGGGCGACGTAAGCTGCTTCTGTGGGCAGTTTTTCATAAACCCTTCCCATTGTCTGAGCAGCCGCAAATGCTTCAAATGCCCGCGGTGAATCCTCTAGTAGTTGGACCATATAGCCAATATCGTGGCCATACTTTTCGCCGAAGGCCTGCAATTGGGCCTTGGTTTCTTCCACGTTCATTGCCATTACTCCCGCTAATTGGTCAGTCACGAAACTCAGGGTTAAGTTCTCCCTCACTACCGACCAGACGAGTAAGCCACTTAAGATGTGACACATTCCTCAAGAAAGTTTTCCGCATATTGGAATACCATTTTTGGTCGTTCTATGGGATCACGCACCGTATGATGGAAGCCTTGCCAGAATCCACCCTACATTGCGTTCTCGGAGACATTCGATGCAGCGGACTTCGCTCCTACTACTCTTGCTGTTTGGCCTCTTTGCTTCGCCTTCCCTCTCAGCGGCCGAAACTCCCAAATCTAGCGTGGTACTACCGCCTGGCCCGGCAAATCCACGCAACAGCGAAGGGGACGTCGTCCAACTCAAGGATGGCAACGTTCTCTTGGTCTACACGCACTTTGATGGCGGATCTGGCGACCACGCCAAAGCACACTTGGCCAGCCGAATCTCCGAAGATGGTGGTAAGACCTGGTCAGAAGAAGATAAGGTGGTCGTCGAAAACGAAGCGGGGCTGAACGTGATGTCGGTCTCTCTTCTGCGTCTAGCCGATGGACGCTTGGCATTGTTTTATCTGCGGAAGAATTCGCACACCGACTGTCGACCGTATATGCGCATCAGCACCGATGAAGGAAAGACGTGGGGTGAACCCGTCACCGTGATCGGCGAGAAAGACCTCGGCTATTACATCCTAAATAATGATCGCGCGGTACAGCTTTCCAACGGTCGGTTGGTATTACCGGTTGCCCAACACGTTGGTCCTGGCATGCCGAAACGAAACAACGCGGCTGCGATTCTGGTTTATTACTCGGATGATGCTGGCGAAACCTGGCAGCGAAGTGAATATGCAGCGCGCCCGCCAAAGCGAAATGGGCAGGACGTGATCAGCCAGGAACCAGGCGTCGTCGAGCTAAAAGATGGACGACTGATGATGTGGATTCGCACCAATGCTGGCAGTCAATTTGTAACGTTCAGTCGTGACAAAGGGGACACTTGGTCTCAGCTAAAACCATCAGACATGAAGTCGCCACTCGCACCGGCAACGATTGAAAGAATTCCAACCACAGGCGACCTCTTGTTGATCTGGAACGATCACTCGGAGATCCCCGATGCATTGAAAGGGAAACGGACGCCGCTATGTTCCGCGATCTCGAAAGATGATGGCCAAACCTGGACTAATGTGAAAACATTGGAGGACAATCCGCATGGTTGGTACTGCTACATCGCACTCGACTTCATCGAAGGCAATGCTGTCATGGCCTACTGTGCCGGTGATCGTCGCGAGAACAACGGCTTAGCCGTCACCAACACACAATGCCTGCCGATCGACTGGTTTTACGAAACCGAGTAGTATGCGCACGAAAGCACGGGGCGCTGCCCCTGAGAGCGTCCCGTGCAATTTGATGGTTGATGCGTTGCTAGAGCTAGAAGACGAACGCTTACAATTTGGCGGCCATCTTTTTCGCTAAAGCTCCGGCAGCATGCCCATGAGCCGTTTGCAGCTTTTGGTAATCTTTCTTCAGTTCGCTTCCTTTCTCAGGCTGTTCTTTGGCGAACTCATCAATCTTTTGGCCAAGCGGAATCATCTCGCTTCCAACTTGATTCGTCGAAGCAATCGACTCGAGATCTGATTTGATCTGCGTTGAGAGGGGAACCGTGACCTGTTCGACCGGTGTGCTTGATTGGCCACAACCAACCGCCAACGCGAATATTCCAAGAGCGATAACTTGTAGTAGCGACTTCATCGTGACGCTTCCTTTTCCATGTGTGATAACAGAAAGAAGTAGAATCTAAGGCAAAGAAAAGGAAAGTTGCCCATTCGGAAAACATTGCTCGGCCTTGGCAATTCGTCGCCAAAGTTTTCGACGAATTGCTTCTCAGACCAAACACATACTGGACACTTTCCAGCGACGCGAAGAATCGCTTACGGTAGCGAGACTGGCTTGCCGTCGTTGCGTGCCCCGAAACATTGGAATGTCAGCAAGTTAACCGTCTCAGTAATGAACTTCACCGACCCATCGCCGGCCACGGCGAGCACGCCGCCGGGATGTCGGCTTCGCGGGGTATAAATGCCGTCGCGATCGGACGCAAACCCACTACCACTCGTCTGGCAGTCAGGATACCGCCAATTCGGTGTCGCCACAGTGTTGATAATCGTCTGCGTCGGAACGGGTGCGATCCACTGGTTTCCATTCGTTGAGAGGTGGCTAGTAATGCCCTGACACGTCTGACCGAAGGAATTCAGCTGAGCTTGAGTCGGGAACATCGGTGAACTCCAGCCGGGGCTGGAACCGATGCGTGGCTCGGAGGAATTGCCGTTCATTAGCGAACTGTTGTTGTTGTCGCCCACAAGATGCTCAGAAGCCATCATCGTGTTACTCAAACCGTCGGTAACGTCCGCCATCTTGGTTTCCTGCCCCTTGGCATTATTTTGCTGGCGAAACATACCGTTTTGATTGGTAAGGTTATTCCAACTTAGCGTAGGGCCGAAACTTAGGCCGTAGTTACAACCAGGCCCATTCGCCAACCAGCCAGTCGATGCGGGAAACGAGGTATCGGAAGGACAAATGAATGCCTCGATTTTCTTCGAGCGAAGATTCTGAATGGTGCTGTTGCTGTCCCAATGGTTGTTATAGTTTTTGGTGGCGATACGAACTTGCTCTTGTAGATTCCCCTGTTCGATGTAGGGCAAGATCTGCACAAACGCACTGAATCCGAGATAGGACGGGTTGTTGCTACCATCCAAGTAGCAGAGGCAAGGAAACTTCTTGTACGTGTCGTGATAGTTATGCATTGCCAGTCCCAACTGTTTCATGTTGTTACTGCATTGCATCCGACGTGCTGCCTCGCGAGCTTGTTGAACTGCAGGCAAGAGAAGGGCGATTAAAACCCCAATGATGGCAATTACCACCAGAAGCTCCACGAGCGTGAAGCCCCACCGTTTCGAAGTAGGCATGATGTTCTCGGCTGTTGAGAATGTACGCCGCACCATCGATCGAAGAGGTGATCTTTTGACGCGGCAAGTAGGAGGGTATGAAAGGTGGGGTTATCCAAATCCTTTGCGGACCCTACCGCCGAGTCAACCAAAACATTTCCGTAAAATCACCAAAGCATTTATTGCCGGGCACAAACCCCACCAATGGTTAGACAGAGTTATGAACCTCGCCAGAAAACGAAGCACCACACTTTTGGGGAGCCGCAAGAATCGCGGAGAATGGGAGCCATCCTAATTCGAGCGTGATGACTTCCGATGGATGGTCGGCGATCAAGCACGATCGCCGACGCATCGTTTCAAAAGGGTGGGACTGCTTAGATCTTTTCCATCATCTTCTTCGCTTGCCCCGAAGGACGACCGCCTGACTTTTCAAGCTTCTCGTATTCCTTACGAAGTTCGGCAGCTTTCTCAGGTTCGGTTTCAGCAAGCTTCTTCAGATTCTCGTCGAGAGTCACCATCTCGCTTCCCAATTGATTGTTCGACACGATCGACTTCAGATCGTTACGAATCATTTCTGTAACAGGAATGGTATTCTCTGGAACAGGCGTTCCACCTTGGCCGCAGCCAATGACGAATCCGGCAAGTAGCAAACAAGCAATACGAATCGACGACGCCATGGTCGTTACCTCTCTATGTCTGAGTATCAATTTCGATTTTGGGGTGACGTCAGCCAGAAACAGGCAACGCGGGCGTTCCAGATGAAAGCCCGCTTGCCAAGACGGCTGAAGAGAAATGGAGAGCCTGAGTCCAACTAAAGGACGCGACCTCTTATGGAAGCGCGACGACCTTGCCGTCGTTACGACCACCAAACGATTGCCATGTGGTGAGATCGATTGTTTCTGTGACGAACTTGGTCGAACCGTCGCCAGCAGCACAGACAACGCCACCAGGGTGACGACTACGAGGAGCGTAGACGCCGTCGCGGTCCGAGGCGATTCCGCTGCCACTGGTCTGGCAGTTTGGATACTTCCAGTTTGGCGGAGCCACCGTGTTCAACGCGGTTTGCGTTGGCAACGACATGATCCAATGCTGACCATTGGTGCCGTTATGCGCGGTCACGCCTTGGCACGTCTGACCGAAGCTGTTGATCTCGGCTTGCGTAGGATATTGGTTCCAAGAGACATCTGAGGCCTCACGTGGTTCTGAGGTATTTCCGTTGGCCAGCACGTTGTCGTTGTCGTCACCGACCAAATGCTCGGAAACCATTAACGTGTTACTCAAACCGTCGGTCACACCGTTGAAGCCCATTTCTGGCTTGCCACCGGTTTCGCTTGTTCCGTCCCAACCAATTGGGCCGCGGAACATCCCGTTTTGATTCGCGACGCTCGACCAGCTTCGCGAGGAACCGAAGCTCACACCGTAGTTGCTACCTGGTCCGTCGTGCCAACTTCCTGCCGAAGGATTGCTTGGATAGTTAGAATCGGACGGACATCGGTAGGCATCGATTTCCGTCTGACGAACAGCAGCGTTGTTACCATCAGCCCAGTCACGGCCGAAATTCAGCGACGTGACCTGAAGTTGGTCGTACAAGTTGCCTTGTTAAATGAATGGCAAGATTCGAACCACGGCGCCATAGCCGAGGTAGGGGTTCTTGCCGGATGGGCGATAGTTCATCGCCGGCAGTGTTTTGTAGGTATCGTGGTAGTTGTGAAACGCGATACCGAGCTGCTTCAAATTATTGGTGCACTGCATACGGCGAGCTGCCTCGCGCGCTTGTTGAACGGCCGGTAATAGCAGGGCGATCAAAACACCGATGATGGCAATAACCACGAGAAGCTCCACGAGCGTGAAGCCCAAACGCTTGTTCTTTTGCGTGATGTGGGGTGGGGTAATGGAGGGATGAAATACAGAAACAAAGGCGTGAAAAAAGACAAAAAACTGTCTTTTTATTATTTCACGGGGGTTTAATCCTCCCCAGGGGCAAAGGGCAGGATTTGAAAATACTAACCCTTAGGCTCTATCTGTCAAGCAAAGAAGGGCCTAAGCAATATCAAGATTGACTTATGGAAAATTTCGCAAGTCATTTGAGAGAACCTACGGCCAGATCGGAGTAGTGCCAAATAACCTGAAAAAGAAACAAAACCGATCTTATTACTGCGCAAAGGTGGAACGGCAGCACGTTAGGTCGCTGATGACCGCAGATCGGTTATCGCCAGTTGTCATCAAATGATTGAGGAGACAACTACCAACTCGGAACACCCGACCCCATCAGAGGTACAGGGTGTTGTGATGAAATCGCGAAATCAGGTTCACCAACGACTACTTCGCTAAAAACAAGAAGGTTCCCTTCTTATCGCCTGCGACAATATCCATCTTTCCGTCGGTGTTCACGTCAGCCAGCGTGATCTGTCTTCCGGTGCCGCTATTGCTGTCGACTTCGATCGGAAGGAACTGGACCTTGCCGTCGTCTGATCGGATTGTCTTGAAAACATAGATGACCGCAGGGTCTCTGGCACCTGGATCGTGGCCGTTGTGAGCCCAGTAGCATTTTCCCGTGACGATGTCCTTCACGCCGTCCCCATCCATGTCGGCCAATTCCACTGCATGCAATTGACTGAACACCGCATCGCTCACCGACTTCTCTGGCGTTCCCATGATTTCGTGCTGCGTGAACTTGATCTCGCCGTTATCGCTTTTGGTTTGCTCATGCCACACTAATCCGTATCCGTGCCCGTGAAGGCTGGTGATCACATCGTTGTCGCCGTCGGCATCCACGTCGTAGGCATGAATCCCGGCGCCCCCTGGGGCGAAGCGGTAGGCGTGCTTTTTCCATGGGGTGTTTCCATCCCAGTTCTCTGGCTGCTCCCACCAACCTTCCGGCATTAAGAAGTCGGGCCGCCCGTCACCATTGATGTCGCCCACACCGAGGCCATGCTGATAGCGTCCCCAACCTTGCTTCTCGGAGATCGGCGTCCAAGTCCAGCGTTGGCTCGGATCCTTTTCGT